>CAYOWC010000001.1:0-76720 GCA_964407525.1 uncultured Desulfobacteraceae bacterium
TTCTGTATTTATCCCTCTGTTTAAAATGCATTTTCCCATCTCGTTATAAACCAGGATGTTAACGGAACGAATAGATGTGTTTGGTGAAGCGAGGAGGTAGCTGCACCGGATAGTTCTGTAGTTTTTTATCCTGAAAGGTTTTCCACGTTTGTAATGGATGGGAACACCGTTCTTAAGAGGTGTTTCCGGATAACTCCAGAATCCCTGCTGGTTTTCTTCATTGTCTGTTGCAATGGCGAAAACATACCCCGCGATTTGTTGATGCGAAGGATCTTCGTTTGTAATTCTGAAGTGTACCGATAATTCTTTTCCGTTTCTATTAATGGCAAACTTTTGGATTCCAACCTCTTCTTCCTGTCCAGCCTTTCTTTCGGGGATCCGGTTTTTGGAGAGGTTGGATTTGTTTACCGTAGCCTGAAGACCCTTTACTTGTTTCTCCTGATACTTTGCATGTTCTAAGTCTCTGTTTTTTTCCTGATCGAGGGCACTTGATTTTGAAAAATCCAATGATTCTTCCATCAGTTTCAGGCTCTCTTTTGTGCTGATAAATTCATCTTCTGTTCTTCGAAGCTGTTCCTGCAGCTTTTCTACAAGCGCCTCCTGGAATTTTCCGGTACGTTTTGTGTCCACGTACAGGGCAAGGCATAGAAATGAGCTTAGAATCCAGAGCCCGATTAAAAAAATGCATCCGAACCACATTCTTGAGGAGATACGAAAGCTCTTGACTTTCCTGGAGCCTTTCGAAATCATGATGGTGAAATGAGATCTCTCAGGAGCCTTTTTCCCTTTCATCCGTATCCTGGACCCGGAATCCCATGTCCCTGTTTTCTTGTTTTCCACACCAACACCTGCTCAAAAATTGAAATGGCTTAAGAACACTCCGAGAGAAAGAAACAATCCATGGACGATCAAGGTCTGGATCGTCAAGGCCTGAGCCGGTATTAATCTATCGTAGGACAGGTATTCTTTCCAGAGTATGCCCATGGCTTTCACGGCCAGTGGGAGGGCGGCAAAAGAGAGCATAATCAAATAGGTGAATTGAAAGATCCCTATGATGAAAATGACGGAAAAGAAACCGGATATCATGATCAATAGATAGAAAATCCTTGCCGTTGCGGGGCCTGATCGGACGACGAGATTTCTCTTGCCTGCCTTTTTGTCCGCCTCAAAATCGGGAAACTGGTTAATCCAGATCACCCCGGAAATGAAAAATCCCTGGGGGCCGCCCAGCATGAATGCAATCCAGTTCAGGCTGCCGGACATGACATAAAAGGTCCCAAGGGTGATCAATGGGCCAAAGGCAAAAAAAATGATTATTTCTCCCCAACCCCGGTCCATGAGTTTCAACGGAGGCGCCGAATAAGCCCATCCGGCGCCAAGGCCAAGAAGCCCTATAGGGATGGCGAGGGGCCTGCCGACAAGTGCCAACCATGCTCCGGTTCCCAGCCCTATGCCGAAAAAAACCAGCGCCATTATCAAGACTGTAACTGCGGGGACTTCCCCGTCCTGGATAACGCGGCTTCCACCACTGAAGGGGGTAACCCGCATGTTGATCGGGTCGCTTCCTTTTGCATCGAAATAGTCATTCAGAAGGTTTGCCCCGAGGTGAAGCCCGATAATTCCTGAAATGCAAAGGAAAAAATAAGCGAAAGAAAAACATCCCTGCTCAAAAGCGAATATGGAGCCGATAACCACTGGAATCACGGAACCTGCCAGAAAAGGTGCCCTAACTGCCTTCACATAAGGATTCATGGTTGAAAAAAACCTGCATTTAGTGTTTATTCCTGATCGTTGGAATGCCCCCGTCCACCTGGTGGGTATTCCTGCTTCCTATTCTGATACCTAACAGAACAGGCGTTTTATTTCAACCCGCAGCTGAAGGAGTTAAAGTTTTCATCGGGTATAAATCAAGGTTATGGATAAAGCATCAGAAAAAACCCATATAGAGAAAACAGAAAAGGAAACGATTCCTTCATTTATGGACCAACTGGGACCCATTCTTTTTCTGACCAGCATACTATTTTTTAATTTCCTTGGAAGGATTGTTTTTTCTCCATTGATGCCGACTATTGAAAATGACCTCGGTCTGACCCATGCCAATGCTGGGATGTTATTTCTTATGATATCTCTTGGATTCTTTTTGTCCCTTATTGGTTCGGGTTTTATTTCCTGTCGCATAGGTCACAAGAAAACTATTGTTACTTCAGCTATTGCCGTTGGATTTATGTTGTGGGTACTTTCCACGTGCGAAAATTTGTGGGGAATGCGGGTTGGGATGTTCCTGCTTGGTCTGGGTGCGGGGCTTTATCTCCCCTCGGGGATTGCATCTGTGACATCTATTGTACAGCCCAGACACTGGGGGAAAGCCCTTGCAGTCCATGAATTGGCGCCGAATCTCAGTTTCGTTTTAGCCCCTCTCCTTGCAGAAGGGCTCATGAGATGGTTTTCATGGAGGGGAGTCCTTTTATCCCTTGGAATCTGCTGCCTTCTCACGGGAATGGCTTTTGCGCGATTTGGCAAAGGAGCAGAAGGGTACGGAATGGCGCCAAGTTTTTCGTCTTTCAAGGCGCTGTTCAGGGAACGCTCTTTCTGGATCATGATTCTCCTTTTCAGCCTAGGAATTACCGGTACACTGGGAATCTATACCATGTTGCCCCTTTATCTGGTAGCCGAACATGGAATCGAACGAAACTGGGCAAATACGGTGGTGGCACTTTCCCGGATTTCCGGACTATTCATGGCTTTCCTGGCGGGGTGGGCAAGTGATCGGGTGGGCCCGAAAAAGGCCATGGGCGTCGTATTTCTGATTACGGGTATCCTGACGATTCTTCTTGGTTCGCTCCCCAGTTCCTGGCTGGTTCTGATTATATTCCTGCAGCCTGCTGTTGCAGTATGCTTTTTCCCTCCAGGATTTGCGGCGCTCTCTTCGATAGGGCCTCCGAACGCTCGCAATGTAGCGGTGTCTCTCACTGTGCCGGCAGCTTTCGTGATAGGTGGAGGCGCCATTCCCGTGGGAATAGGGATGATGGGGGATGCTGGATCCCTTGGTTTGGGAATCTCTCTGGCAGGTGGACTTGTTGGAATGGGATTTCTGTTGGCTTTTTTTCTTAAGACTTCCCGTTCATGAGTTGGGCGAAGTGCTGAATTATTTCGTTTAAACTTGACCCTGAAAGAGAGATATTTTATAAAAATGAGTTTAAAATCGTCTGGTTTTGTGGGTTTGGATAAGGTGTGCATGAATTTCCTGGAAACGGTCAAATATTCCGGCCATGGAAATGCTGGAGGTTCCTGATTCCGTCTGACGGCACTGTTTATTAATCAAGAAAAAATCTGGAGGTTGTTATGGGGAAAGTTGGAGTTATAGGAGTGGGGCAAACTCCTTTTGTACGAGGGTATCCCGGTTCAATCAGAGAACTGGCTTTTGACGGCTTTAAAGATGCATTAGGAGACGCGGACATATCGGCAAAGGATATAGACGCCTCCATTATCTGTTCGGCCCCCGAATACGATAAACAGAGATCCCCTGCCGGAGTTCTGGCTGAGTATCTCGGCCTTACACCCCAGCCAACATGTTATCTGGAAACACTCTGCTCTTCAAGCAGTATGGGGTTGCGATATGCCTATTCGCTCGTGAAATCGGGTCTCCACGATGTGGTTGCTGTGATCGGGTTTCAGAAGATGTCCGAGATCTCTTCCGCCGAATCCCAGGAAAGAATGGGAAGGGGAGGGGACATCCAATGGGAAAGCCCTTTTGGAACGATGATGCCCGCTTATTATGCCATGTATGCCAGAAGACACATGGAGGAATATGGAACAACTCCGGAAGATCTGGCTCGTATTCGGGTAAAGGCTGCCACCTATGGGCAGATTAACGAAAAGGCCGTATATAGGAGGCCTGTTACTTTTGAGATGTTTTCCGACCCTGAAAGTCCCATGTCGGGGCCTGTTGCGAGCCCTTTGAGGGTAGGGGATTGCTGTGCAAATGCCGACGGGTGTTCCGTTGTTCTGGTGGCCAGTGAAGAAAGGGCGAAATCCTTGAGTAAAAAGCCGGTCTGGATTTTGGGATTGGGAGCGGCAACGGCCAGTGTTAACCTTGCGGGGAGGGATCTTTTCTCCGGGCTGAAGGTTGCCAAAGAAGCCGGGGAGCAGGCCTATAAGATGGCGGGCATCACTGCAAAAGATGTGAACGTAGCTGAAGTGCACGATTGTTTTACCATCGCGGAAATGATGGCCTATGAGAATCTGGGATTTGCCAAGCCGGGTGAAGGCAAGGACCTGATCAAATCAAAGGAGACCTATAAGGAAGGAAGCATCCCGGTCAATGTGGACGGTGGATTGCTTTCAAAGGGACATCCGATTGGAGCGACCGGCGGTTCTCAGGTCAGGACCATTGTCCTGCAGTTGCGGGGCGAGGCAGGCGATATGCAGGTGAAAGACCCTGAAATCGGTCTGGTCCATAACATCGGTGGTGTGGGTCTATACGGAAACGTCAGCATTTTCGGGAGGTAGAAGCATGGGTAAGAAAAAGAGAGAAGTGGATGACCGATTTAAGAAATTTGGAACAGTAAGCTTTACCTCCATTACAAAGGTGAACGATTTTATCAGCTATCTCGAAGATGGGAAAGTCATGGGTACTCGCTGCAATGAATGCGGCCTGTTTTTCTTTCCTCCAAGGGCAGACTGCCATCAATGTCTTACCAGTGATATGGAGTGGGTTGAAGTATCTGGAAAAGGGAAATTGGTGACCTACAGCAAACTGGAATTCGCTCCTATTGGCTTTGGGGATGACCTGCCCTATGCCATTGCTGTTTTGGATTATGGAGAGTACAAGATATTTGGAAGAATTTCCAGTGATGTGCCGGAAGACGAAATCCAGGTGGGAATGGACATGACCACGAAGGCGAATACGCTTTCCAATGGTCAGTTGAATTTCGTGTTTCAAAAGGCGTAAAAAGCTTTTTCCCGGCCCCTGCCTTCCGGGCAGGGGCTTTTTTTTGAATCAAAATATAGAGGGTGTTCCCATTGAACCATAACGATTCAGAATGGTTGGAGGTATGTATCGATACGGATCCGGCCGTCCATGACGCACTGACCTCTTTTCTCTTCGATCTTGGATGTAACGGTGTTGTATCGGAAGATTTCAATGATCATACCCTGAAGGCCTATCTTCCCTTTCGTGAAGACTTTGAAGATCTGAAAATCCGCATATACGATTACCTTGCCGAACTGAGAGAAATGTTCCCGGGAACAGTTTTTTCCCGTCTCCTGTTTAACCGGATTGACGACCAAGACTGGGGTGTTCGGTGGCGTGAGTTTTTCCATCCCGTAGAAGTTTCTCGCCAATTGCTTATTTTGCCCGCCTGGGAACCGATTCCGGAACAGGTTCCCTCCTACGTTATTCGCATTGATCCCGGCCCTGCATTTGGCACCGGACAACACGCCACGACAAAACTCTGCCTGAGGGCGATAGAGAAATGCTTACCGCAGAAAGCAGTTCCATGGACCATGCTTGATGTGGGTACCGGTAGTGGAATTCTGGCCATATATGGAGCGAAGCTCGGAGCGGAGCGGGTGCTTGCCATTGATATTGATTCGGATGCCATTGACTGGGCTGTGCAGAATATCTCTCTGAACGGGGGATTTGATGCCATTGAACTTTCTATAGAGCCCATTGAAACAGTGGGGTCGACATTCCCATTGATCTGCGCAAACCTGATTCTCAGCGAAATCGTGAAACTTCTTCCCCGTCTCTCACGGTTGTTAGAGCCCGGTGGAAGTCTTATCGTATCGGGCATTCTTGCGGATCAGGTAGACACCGTGAACGATCTGCTCGAAGAGAACAAGCTCTCCTGCTTCGAAACCCTTTACCTCGAGGAGTGGGCCTGTATGATAATTGGATGAAACATCCGATTGCGGATTGCGCCTGCCCGCCATTGCCGTCCCCTGTGCCCATACCCTTTAGGCCTTTAACAGGCGAGGCAGGCGGGCCGGAATGACGGTATTTTAGAGCTTCCTGACAATGCTCGTTTCCGTGTCCCGGCATGGGAACGCGGCGCTCAAGTGAAACCTCGTTCGGATTGTTGATTTGCGATTGAAAATATCTGAAACCAGTCGTTCTCTGCGCGAGACCTGGGTGAGAAGGTGATAGAGTGAGGCGTTTTTTTGTTGAAGATTTGAGAATTGAAAACGGTTCCTGCGTGATCTCGGGGTCCGAAGCACGGCATATGGCGCGAGTTATCCGGATGGGGCGGGGTGACCGGTTTGTGCTCATGGGTGGCAAAGGGGAGCATTTTCTGGCTGAGATCCGTTCTATTGGCCCGCGCGAAGTGCTGGTCCATATCGAAAAGACGTTGGCCGTTCCGCCTCCTTCGCCTGTTGAAATTACCCTCTGCCAGTCCCTCTTAAGATCTGCCCCGATGGATTATCTGATCCAGAAGACTTCAGAGTTGGGCGTGGACCGGATTCTTCCTTTTGTCAGTTCAAGGACCGTTGCGAAGATTTCAGCTGAGAAAGTTGAAAAGAAAGTGGGGCATTGGCAGGGTGTTGCCGTGAGTGCAGCAAAACAGTGTGGAAGGCCTGTGCCAACCCTGATTTCCCCTCCGGTTTCTCTTCCGGTGTTGCTTGCCGGGTTGTCCGGGGACTGCTCCAGGGTGATCCTGTGGGAAGAGGAAAAAGGGACAGGCCTTAAAGAACTTCTTCAAAATTCTTCAAAGAGAGAAAAGGCCATCGGTATGATTGGCCCCGAAGGCGGCTTTTCTCCAGAAGAGATCCGGATGTCAAAGGAAGCGAGTTTTATTCCTGTTTCTATTGGAAAACGGGTCCTGAGGGCGGAAACGGCGGCTTTGACCCTGGTGACTCTGGTTCAGTATGAATGGGGGGACCTGGGCGGAGTTGGAGAGTTGGTCTGAACGAAAAGATAGAAACTGTATTGACATTTTGTCGGGGGGATAGTATATTCCTAGCAATGCATACAGGAGCTCCTATGAAAAAATTTATAGAAGTAACGAAAGCCCTTTCCGACCCCAACCGGGTTAGAATCGTAAAAATGCTCCAACACCGCTCCATGTGTGTGTGTGAGCTTCAGGCAGGGTTAGGTATTTCTCAGCCAACCGTATCCAAACATCTGAAAATACTGGAAAGAGCCGGTTTGGTTGATTTCAGGAAAGATGGTTTATGGGTAGACTATTTTTTAGCGGATGGAAATGAAAGTCCTTACGCCGGTGTTCTTCTCGGAAGTCTTAGGCACTGGCTTGAAGATGACGAGTCGGTTTCCAGGATCGTCAAAAAACTTCCTTTAATACGTAGGGAAGATATCTGCAAGAAGTGATTTTTTTTGTGTTTTATATATTTATATATAGCTATTTATAAATTACGTGTTCGGCGGCTCGGCCGCGTGAATAGAGCGTGCTGGTGAAGGAGTTGTGAACCATGAAAGAACTCTGGAAATTGCTGATTATTGTGCTGACATTTGTAGCAGCCTATTATGTCCCCTGGGCGGATCCTGTTATTCGCCGGTCAGGCCTGGAGGCTTTTCTAATGCTCCAGGAATACGCCCGGCAACATGTCTTGACCTGCCTCATCCCCGCATTTTTCATCGCGGGGGCCATTGCCGTCTTTGTGTCCCAGGCTTCGGTTCTCAAATATTTCGGGGCTACTGCCAAGAAGATTTTGTCCTATTCAGTGGCCTCCGTTTCAGGAACGGTTCTTGCGGTTTGTTCCTGCACGGTGTTACCGCTTTTCGCGGGGATCTATACACGGGGGGCCGGCATCGGACCGGCAACAGCGTTTCTCTATTCAGGTCCGGCCATTAATGTACTGGCTATTGTGCTTACGGCCAGGATTCTGGGTTGGGAATTGGGTTTGGCCAGGGCCATTGGCGCCATTGTGTTTGCGATCATCACAGGTCTGCTTATGGCCTTCATCTTTCGAAAGGACGACGCAGAAAGGGCAAAAGGGGAGATATTTCTCCCGGAAGATGAGGGACAGGGACGAACCCTTACCCAAGATGCCGTTTTCATGCTCACCATGGTGCTCATCCTTATTTTTGCTGCCTTTGCCAGACCGGCCGAAGGGTCAAGCGGGGTATGGCCGGCTATTTTTGCTGCCAAATGGTATGTCACCGTCGGGCTGCTGATCATTCTGGGTTTCATGCTCAAGGCCTGGTTCATCAAGGAGGAGCGAGTGACTTGGGTCCAGTCTACCTGGGGATTCATGAAACAAATCTTCCCTCTCCTTGGCGCCGGCGTTCTCGTGGCAGGATTCATGCTGGGAAGACCCGGGCATGCCGCCCTGATTCCCGACCAGTATATCGAGGGACTCGTTGGGGGAAACTCCCTGTGGGCCAATCTCTTCGCAGCGGTTTCCGGCGCCCTCATGTATTTTGCGACGCTCACAGAAGTACCTATTCTCCAAGGCCTCATCGGTGCGGGCATGGGAAAAGGTCCGGCGCTCTCCCTGATGCTTGCAGGCCCAGCTCTATCTCTTCCCAACATGCTGGTGATTGGAGGAGTCATGGGCGCAAAAAAGACGGCGGTTTTCTGCACGATTATTGTGATATTGTCCACCATTGCAGGGATGCTCTACGGATGGCTCATATGATACCTAAAAGCTAATTGCAACTTTTAGGCAAAAGAGAAAGATCATGACGAAAAAAAATGTCACTCAAATCAAGGTGGAAAATCATGCTGTGGGGATCATGGGTTTGAAAAATATTCTGGAAGAAATGGCTCCGGAATATGCTGAAAGGTCTGATGATGAAGCGGGCGAGGGGCTTTTATCAAAGCTTTCAAAGAAAAATTATATCCCAGGCAAGGCCCGGGAAAATTATAAAAAGGCTTTCCTGCGAGAATTCAAGAAATTTATGGGAAGACCTTGTGATGAGGAGATCCCATCCGGTCTTGAGATAAAGATCCTGGGGCCGGGGTGTCCGCAGTGTGACGGGCTGGAACAGGAATTGATGGCTGTTATTTCCCAATTGCAGCTCAAAGCTGGAATTGAGTATGTTCGGGATATTAAAGAGATCGGCCAATATGGTGTGATGGGAACGCCGGCTTTGATAATCAATGGCAAAGTCAAATCGGTGGGGAAGGTCCCCCCGCGGGCTAGTTTGATCCAATGGCTTGAAGAGACAAAAAACAAAAAGAAAGAGTAGCCGTTTACGGTTGAAAAACTGTGAACTGTAAACCGATAACCGTGAACTTCTATGAGAAAAGGACGGAATTATGGAGATCAAGGTGCTGGGGCCTGGATGCCCCAAATGTGAACAGACGGAAAAACTGGTAAAAGAAGCGCTTCAGGAGTCCGGGGTAGATGCTGCTGTGGAGAAAATCAAAGATATTATGGAAATTGCCAAACTTGGTGTTTTTATGACCCCAGCCGTGGTGGTGGATGGAGAGGTTAAAAGTGTGGGGAAGGTGCCTTCAAAGGATGATGTAAAGGGATGGATAACCGGTAAATGATGTGTGAGGCTCAAATGAGTGGAGGAAACGTGAGAAAGAGAATGGGAAGGAAAGCCTTTTTTGTTTTAGCGCTTATGAGCATTGTCGGCGCGACATGGTCTTATCTTACAGATGGAAATACGGCCGTAACTGCGATAGCAGAGACCTTGGAAGTTCAGGAGGATGGCGCTATCCCGGTAAAGGGAATGGTCACCATGTTGGATCTTGGGGCGGATAAATGCATTCCCTGTAAGATGATGGCCCCCATCATAGAAAAACTGGAAAAAAAGTACAAGGGCAAGGCTGCCATTGTATTTGTAGATGTCTGGAAAGACAATAAACAGGCAAAACGGTTTGGTGTTCGCGCCATCCCCACTCAGATTTTTTTCGATAAAGACGGTAAGGAGGTTTATCGCCATATCGGGTTTATGGGGGAGGCTGACATCGTGAAGCAGTTGAAGAAAATGGGCGTCAGTTGACCCTTGGCAGTAGGCAGTAGGCAGTAGGCAGTAAGCAGTAAGCAGTAAGCAGTAAGCAGTAAGCAGTGAGCTGTTCTCGGAATTTGGACGAATTTATTTCACATGAGTGCATCCTGTTTATCGGCAAACTGAGTAAGGGAGTGGTCTGTGCTGGAAACTTTTTTTCTTACCGTGAACGAATGGATGGTTGGTGGAACAGCCATCGCGGCCGTGGGTTGTTTCTTGTGGGGTATGATCAGTGTGCTGTTCAGCCCCTGCCACCTGGCATCCATTCCCTTGATTGTAGCCTATGTGGGGGCACAGCAAGAGGTCTTGAAACCGAGGGAGGCCGCCTGGTATTCCGTGGCCTTTACCGTGGGCCTCTTTATCACCATCGCATTAATCGGCATTATCTGCGCATTATTGGGACGTATGCTGGGGGATGTGGGCAACTATTGGCAGATCCTGGTGGGGCTGGTACTTGTCTGGGTGGCACTCGGAATGCTTGGTGTGGAGAAATTTTCCATGTCCGGAAACCTCCTTTACAAACTGAACCTTCGTGGAATGTTTGGCGCTCTGGTACTGGGGTTGGCATACGGAGTTCTTTCCGGTTCATGCACTTTCGGGTTTATCGCCCCTATCCTGGCTATTGTCACCATTCAGGAAAAAGTTGCCACGGGAATTCTGTTTATCCTACTCTTTGCCATTGGCCACTGTCTCCCGATCGTGGTAGCTGGAAGCTCAACGGCGGTGGTGAAGCGGGTACTTGAAAACAGCCACTGGCAGGGTGCCGGCAACTGGTTTCGAAGAGGGGCGGGAGTGCTTATTGGATGCCTTGGTCTCTATTTTGTCCTGAATCCGTTTTTCGGGGCGTAAAAACCTTGGTTTCCGGTTGTTAGTTGCCGTTTTACTGGTTTTTTAACCGTGAACCGTGAACGATTACAGAATATGGTAACCCACAACAAAACCATTTTATAGGAGGAAAAGAAAATGTCAGATGCTCGTCTTTTGGCCGAATGGTTTCCGGAGTTCGCTGAACATCTGGATAAAATGGATGAAACCTACAAAGAGATGCGAACTATAGATGAAAAGACCTATCAGTTCATCTGTTTCGCTCTGGCCATCAAAGCCCGCTCAAAACCGTGTCTTTTGAAGCATTTCATGGGGGCTCTTGAGGCAGGCGCCACAGTAAAGGAACTGGCTTATATCATGGGATTGACCTTTAGAGAGGCCGCAGGGGGGGATGATTGCTGGACCCACGATGCCCTTGGGGATTACAAAACCCTCATTGCCGAAGGACTGAAGAGCTCTGAGTGCTGCGTACGATAAGGTTGGAAATTCTTTTACAAGGCTGAAAAATGGAACACAATATCCGGATGCCTTTCTGCCCTGTTATTAGAAGAATTGAATGATATATCGGGCAGCGAGGAAGGTAATGACTATCCCTAACAGCAGTTTGATGAATTTCTGAGGGACGTATTTCTGTAGCCTTGCCCCGCAATACATTCCTGCGAATCCACCCGCTCCGAAAAGAAGCCCCAGCAACCAGTCCGGTTTTGTGGACAACTCTCCTGCTGCAGGAATCACACTGTAGAAAAATACTCCGGCAATGGAGGTGAGAAAAGTGCCCATAAGGGCGGCGCCCGCCACCGTATAGACCGGCAGGCTGAAAACGGCAACGCACACGGGTGCGATCATGGCGCCCCCGCCGATTCCGTAGGTGCCCCCGATGATGCCGACCACAAACGCCAGGAAAAACATGCCGACGGTGTTGAACGAAAACCGTTGCCCCCAGAACTCGTATTCTACCCGTGAGAGGGAAAAAGAGATGGTCTTAATCACGGCTTCCTGCGGAAGTCCGGATGAGATTCTCCCTTTCTGAGATTCCCGGACGTCTTTCATGTGGTGGTTGAATTTTTCCTCCAGGGCTTTTAACTCCAATTTTCCTTTCTGGGACCGTGGGGTCATTTCATACAGGAGGCGAAGGCCGATATAGAGGAGCACGCACCCCACAAAAAGTTTGAAGACTCTCGGATCCGGAAAGTATATTACCCTCAGATAGTAGCCTATGAAAACTCCTGGAAGGGTGCCGACAATGATCACCCAGGTCAGGGGCCAGGCCATGCGACCTTCCTTCAAGTAGCGGTATACGCCGCTCGGGATGGCCACGATATTGAATACGAAATTGGTGGAGCTGACCGAGGGAGAGGTGAACTGGAGAAAACTGACCTGAAAAGGTAGAAGAAGAAAGGCGCCTGAAACGCCGCCCATGGAGGTGAAAAAAGAGACAACGAAAGCAACTACTGGTGGCAGGAAGATCCAGGTATTGACTCCCGAGACGTCAAAATGCACAAAAAGAGAATCCATGAGCTCACGAACCTCACCATAGGGCGAATCATTTACGATTTGGAAATCTACAGCTCTCGAAGTTGAATTAATGGATGGAAAGTGATTAGTCAAGTCGGAAAAGGGCGTCTGATCGTTTCTGTTCCTAATGAACAAAACCGACATGCTATCTTTTTTTGAATGATTTAAGAAATAGTCAGGTAGGAGGCGTTACTCTTTTATGGAGAAAACCTGCTCTTCATTACCTATAATCTTGCATATTATATGTAACTTGGAACGAATAATAAAATATCAGTATGTCGTTAGCGTGAGTGTCAGTGCTAACTGATAAAAAGAGGCTTGACGAGTTGATAGCTCCTGTTTATATTGACCGATAGTATTTCAACTTAGACCCGGAAAGGGGGGCGGAACGGGTTCTAAAAAATATTTCACTAAATTTTGTAACAGGAGGCAGTTGATATGAAGAAATTATTTGTTGTTGTACTGGCAGTCATGTTTCTCACAGGAGCGGCTGGATTGGCTTTAGCCGGGGATAACCCGATGAAGGCTGCTCAGAAAAAGGTGAAACAAAGTTTTTATGATCTGATTCCTAAGGACAAGATCATAGGGGTTGACCAGTTTTACAAAGTTTATCAGGAGGTCATGTCTGGAAAGAGAAAGGCCTATCTGTTGGACGTGAGAACCCATCCGGAATTCTATGCGTTTCATATCGAAGGTACTGACCACATCCACTCCGGGCATATGTATACCATCCCCAAAAAGATCACCGACCCCAATGCTGAGATTTATGTATGGTGTCGCACAAATGCCCGGGCTACATACACGGCAGGTTTCCTCTACAAATACGGTTATAAGAACGTATGGTTGTATAAGGAAGGTGTTGTGGGTTGGGCCAAGGCCGGTCATCCCTTTGTAAATCAGTTCACGGGGAAATTCACGATTAACGAATACCGGAAATCCCCTTCCAAGGAAGAAAAATCTTTCCGCATTCGCGAATTCCATCCCTATTGATAGAACGTCATGCCCCCCCCTTCAGGGAAAGGGCGTCTTGTCTTTTCCCTGAACCACCCACCTCCTTAAGGCATTATGCCATAATTCTTAAGCTTTTTGTGGAGAGTCTTTCTGGTGATCCCCAATCGCCTGGCTGCCTCGCTCTTGTTTCCTCCGGTGGCTTCCAGCGTTCTTAAAATGGTCTGTTTTTCAATTTCTACCAGGGGAACATCGGTGGTTGAGATAAAAGGGACGGGAACTTGATCGCTCTGGTCGTTAAGGTGAATGCTTTTCTTTACTTCCAGGGGGAGTTCCTCCAGGTCTACATATTCGTGCCTTGACATGACCACGGACCTTTCAACGGCATTCATCAGCTCACGAACATTCCCCGGCCAGCGATACTGCAGCATGCAGTCCATGGCTTGCGGTGAAAACCCTTTAAGATGCTTTCTGTTTTTTTCCGTGAACAGGGTTAAGAAGCGGTTCGCTAAAAGAGGAATGTCTTCTCGTCTATCACGGAGGGCGGGGACATTCAGGGCAATGACATTCAGCCTATAGTAAAGGTCCTCCCTGAATCGGCCCTCTTCGATCTCTTTCATGAGCGGTTTGTTGGTGGCTGAGACGACTCTGACGTCAACCGCAAGGGTTTCTTCACCACCGACCCGGACAAGTTCTCGCTCCTGGAGGACGCGAAGCAGCTTGACCTGCATGGAAAGGGGCATTTCGCTGACCTCGTCCAGGAAGATGCTGCCACCATTTGCCTGCTGGAATTTCCCATCCTTCTGCCTGTGCGCCCCTGTAAAGGAGCCTTTTTCATGTCCGAACAGCTCCGATTCCAACAGACTTTCCGTGATGGCTGCACAATTTACTTTGATGAATGGCCCTTCTTTTCTAGAGCTGTTAAAATGAATGGCGCCCGCGATCAGTTCTTTTCCTGTCCCTGATTCCCCCGAGATCAGCACGCTTGCTTCTGAAGGGGCAACCTGGGCTACAGATTCCAGGAGACTGACCATCACGTTGCTCCTGCCGATAATATTTCCGGTATCGAATTTCCTGCCTAATGTCTCCTTCAGAACTCGGTTTTCCTCTTTGAGCATACGGTGATCCATTGCGCGGTCAATAATCAGGCGAAGCTCATCGAAGTCAAGCGGTTTTGTCAGATAGTCGTAGGCGCCGTTTTTCAGGGCCTCCACGGCAGTTTCTACCGAGGAAAAGGCGGTCATGATAATGACGGGGGTGGCGGGGTTATAGGATTTGATTTCAGAAAGAGCTTCAAGCCCTGATACTTTGACCATCCTGATGTCCATAAGGATGAGATCGAAAGGTTGTTTTTTAACTTCTTCTATGGCGGTTTCACCGTCATTTGCTTCCTCTATCCTGTAGCCCCATCCACCCAGAAGTGTTTTTAGCATTGTTCTGTGCGCATGGTCGTCATCGACTACGAGAATGTTTCTTTTTTTCTCCATTTGGTTTACTCCCCCTCCCCCAGCCCCTCCCACCAGGGAGAGGAGTTTTGGCCTCAGGCTCTACTCATCCATTCGATTATACAACTCATTTAACGATCTTTAGAAGGCAGCAAAACGGTGATGGTTGTGCCCGTTCCGGGGGTTGTTTCAACTCTTATTTCTCCCCCGTGGGATTCGACAATCTTGTGTACGATTGCAAGCCCTAAGCCAGTTCCGGAAGATCTTGTGGTGAAGTAGGGATCAAAAAGGTTGGGCAGATCTTTCTTGGGTATCCCTTTTCCGGTATCTGAGACGGTGATACGGAATCGGTCACTGTTTTCATCAAGGTCAAGTCCTATCGTCAGCACGCCTCCCTGCTCCATGGCTTCGATGGCATTGAGATAAAGGTTTAAAAGAACCTGCGTGATCCTGTCTGTATCGATCCAGGCCTCATGGGGAACGGTAGCACTTTGAAACGCTATTCCCACTCCTTTTGCATGGGCATCTCCTTCAATCAGCTTGAGGGAATGTTTTACCAGACGCTCCAGAGATATGGATTCTTTCTGAACGGTCATGGGCCTGGCAAATTCCAGGAGCTGTCCGATTACCCGGTTCAGGCGTTCTACCTCTTGAATCATAATTTCAGCGGTACTCAGGTCTTCAGGAACATCCCGATATCTTTCTTTGAAATAGGTGGCAAACCCCTTGATCGAGCTTAAAGGGTTCCGTATTTCATGGGCTACACCTGCCGCCAGTGTTCCGATGGAGGCCAGATGCCGACTCCTTGCCACCTCCTTTTTCAGATGCTGAATCTCCGTAAGGTCCCTGAACAGGATGATCCAGCCCAGTTGATCTCCGGTTTCGTTCTTCAAAATGGTTCCAATAACTTCAAGGGGGACTGTTTTTCCGCTGTGAACCGGACATTCAAATTCACTTTCGATGAGCCCGTCCTGGCTTTTCAGGCGTAGGAGAAAATCCGATAATGGTTTAGAAAGAATGTCCCCTGCATAGTGTCCCGTGATTTTGCCGGCTGATAATTCAAGAACTTTTTGTGCATTCTGATTGAAGGAGGCAATCCTATCATCTCTGTCAATGGTCAGAAGCCCGATGGGCATATTTTCCACCAGGTTGTCGGAAAAGGCCTTTACCCTCGAGAGAGAAGCCTTTGTGGAACGATAGGCCTGCGCCAGGAAAAGGGCTATGATTCCTGCCATACATATCAAAAGAAGAGTTGCTGCCATGACCACGCTGCGGCGGATACCCTCATTGCTTGCTTCTTCCACAGCACCCATGTTCAGACCCACAAAAATGATCTGCTCTGCATTGGGGCCATTGTCACCCAATGAACTTCGGGGAAGCATATGAGATCTGCACCAGTCGTTTCTCTGCATATGCCTGCCCTGCCTCGGTCCTCTGGTTTGGATGGGGGAAAAATGTCTGAATACTTCGAAGATCTGCGCATCATTTTCTCCTGCGATTTGCCTCCACCTGATTTTGGAGGAGAGTGCGATCTGTTGCAGGTTGAGATCTGTTCTGTATACTGTACCGATCTTTTCCGCGTCGCTGTCCGCAAGGATCATCCCTTTTGTATCGATTATCAGAATATATTCGATATCGGGCTGTTGTGCCGTTTCAGATAGTAATTTCTGAACCTGGTTTCCCCCCCATCTCATTCCCATCATTCCGGTTCTGGCGCCGGCCTCAAACGACCTGATGAGAGCGGCGCCTTTTTCTACAAGGAGGGTCGTTGTGCTCCTTCTCTGTTGATTGATGGACTGGAAAGTGATGAAGGCAAATATGGGAGCAAGAACCACAACGGCGCCTATGATGGCCCACGGAGGAACTCCCACCCATAATTTTCTGGATTTCATTGTTCTCATAGTAAACTCTTCAGGAACTGTCCGGAAATACATTGGACATTTTATGTCTTACACCTACCCTCATTGGCTGAAATAATAATTAAGTAGTTGAAGCAAGAAAGGTGCTGGACGTAAATGTTTTATTGATAAATACCCTGTGAAACTATGTTTCCGCTTAATTTTCAGAATAAATCCTGTTTTTATATTAAGTCTACGGAAACTGGAAACGGTTCAGGGGGGCTTTCTGGGTATTTTGTATCCAGAACTACTATAATCCCGAGTAGAAAGTATCCAGTTTTTTGTACGCGAATGCAATGAAAATTCCCATGCAGTCCGGTTAAAAACAAATGGCCTTTATTTTCATAGTGTTACGGGCAAAATATTTTTTGGCACGGACATTGCTCATGAAATTCAACGAAAATACAAACCCGAAACATTTTTATTGAAGGAGGAGTACCATGAAAAAACTTTTGATTATTGCTGGAATTCTTTTATTGAGTGCAGTCGTTGCCTATCCTGTCTTTGCTCGCGGACAGGGATGGGGAGGAGGATGCAACGGGTATGGTCAGGGAAGAGGACAGGCAAACTGCCCCGGGTACAACGGAGGAGCTGGGAATTTGAGCAATGAACAGAACACCAATTTGGAGAAACTCCGCTATAGCTTCCTTGGAGACACAGCAGAATTGAGAAACAAAATATGGGCAAAAAAATCGGACATGGACACTCTTCTTAACAGCACTACCCTTGATGAAAAGAAGATAAGGGAAGTGCAAAAAGAGATATCCGCACTCAAAACTGAGATGAGCGACAAGCGACTGAGTTATGAGCTTGAGGCCAAAAAGATAGTGCCTGAAGCCGGTTCCTACAGAGGGTATGGCAAGGGATACGGCAGGGGCAATTCTCAGAGAGGGGACAGCTTCGGAAAAGGTTATGGATCCGGAAGTTGCTGTAACTAAGGATCGTGGACGCAATAACTTTCCTAAGTAGGCGCATAGATTTGGGTCAGGTTTGTTCGATATGGAATCACAAGAGCTGAAGTAATAGCAGGCTATTTCAATGTTCTTTTGATTTCATATCGGGCGAAAATGGTCTGAAGTTATGATGCATAGTTGGGGAAGTTATTGCGTCCACGTTCCTAAGCATGGTTCCAGAAGGTGATGGCCTAGTACTGGCGGAGTTGTTTTACTCCGCCAGTTTCAAGCTTCCAGGGAACTCGAAATATCGAGCTGGCTTTCCTCCACCTTACCTGACCGGGTTTTGAGGTTTCCGATGCCTGTGACATATTCTTGCCAGCGAACTAGATAAAAAGATAAAGCCCGTGAAAAGCTTTTTCCCACGAGGCCGTCCACAAACAGACGACTGATTTTCTCTTCCCTCGAAAGGACTATCTGGGAAGCTATGAGAATCTCTCTTTCTTCTTCAGTAAGGGCACCCATGAGCAGCTTCAGGGCACTTCGTGCCCGTGGCTGGTACATCCAGAAATAGAGAAGATCAAGGGCATTAATGATCATGATATTGTCCAGATCAGCCGCTTCCCCTCGTGTGGCCGAGTCAAGCCGTTCCGGGGAATTGAGCAGGTCCATCATATTAATTTTAGGGAAAATCAGTTCAAGCCTGGCATAGACATCAAATATCTGGGCTATTTTTGTTCGGTAATCCCGTATGCGCATCCTTATGTTCTGGTAGCGATCGGCAGTCCCTTCTATGATGCCGGCAACCAGATCTGATGCCCCTTTTGAGATAATGGCAGCCCATTTTTGGAGAATATCGTCAACGCCCATCACTCCTGCCGTTCCTAACATTCCACCGATGGCTGCATTAAACCCAACGGCAACAGGTATGGACAGAATGCTCCTGAAGAAATTCGCGAAAACCGCTCCTTTCTGCAGACCTCGGAACAGATTGTGACTGGAGATATAGATGCCGTTTGTGAGGCCCATGAACGCGTAAAGGGCGATCGGATTTGTGGCAGTGGTTATATTGAAGCCGTTTTGAAGGATAAGGGTTTTTGCCACATAATCGAGAAGGGGTACTGAAAAACCAGTATAAAGAAGGGAATCGGTCAGCCGTTCCCAACTTATGTAGTCGTTCCAGTGAAGGAGCGGAGATCTTCTTGCTCCTCCACCTCCTAACACCGATTGAAGAATGTTCCTGAACCCGGTAATTCCAAACCAAATGAAGGCTCCAAGATACGAAAGTACCCACCAGTCTTTTGTCAGAAAAAATGTGGTAAAGGCGGGAATGAAACCAATGAATACCTTGAGTCCGTTTTTAAGCCCGGTGTTTAGATACTTCCAGGATAGTCCGGGTTGCGTCCTTTCTTTTGATATTTTATGGAGGGAAAGGCCATTATCGGGAAATTTTTGAACGCCGCCGAGGGTGACGATGTTGCCACGGTTATCAAGGCGGGTAGCCGATTCGAGGAACAGCCAGTCTGTCAGCCTTTGTCGCCCGAGGAGATTGTCCAGATAAGGAATTCTGCGGAAAAAGCGGGTGAGATTGTTCCACACCCGACTGTATCCTGTCCGCGGAGAAAAGGTGACCCTCTTGAGTGCGGGCAATCTAACAGGGATAATGTCGCGGGATTTTCCTCGTGCCTCTTTTATTTCCCTTTTGGTTCGAAGGGGAAGCGTATCTTTGATAGCCAGACCCATTCCATGCATTCTGGGAGATCTTCCTGTGGAATCGCTTCCAATTCTGGCCTTCAAGGGTGTTCTTTTGTAGATATCCCTGAGCGTGGCGATGTCATGAAGGATGTCCTCAAGGGCACGAACCCTGTCTTCCCTGTTTACTTCTTTAGAGGCCTCGATTTTGGCGATAACTTTTCTGATGATGCGCTTGAGATGGATGACATTTCCCTGGTTTATGGCCTGTTGGAGCTCATTGATATCTTTGATGTGCTCTGTTTTGCCTTCGGCATAATCCTTGAGGTTGAATATCTCTAACCGTGTGATAGCGCCTTCACATTCATAGAGCAGTTCAATGACGTCTTCCACCTGAAGGTTGGTCAGATTGAGGGTAATTCGATAAGCAGATCGAAGCTGGGAAAGGTGTCCTATGAGCTCCCTGGGGGTGAGTACCAGCAGCTCCGGCGTTTCAGCATCCTCCTCTTGTTTGAAAATGGCAGCAATCTCATTCTCCCCGTCTTTTTTCAGATAGTGATTATAGATTTTTTCGGCATCGAGACGGTTGAGTTCGGCCACCTCTCTGTCCATGTCCTTTCGTTCGTTCAGATCCGCATTTGTATAGGAACCCCTCAGGGAAGCCACACGGGACTGCATTGCGGGAAGTATCTTGGTGTGAATATAATCTGCAAGGTGAAGCAGGGATGCCTGCCCTGCGCCCACGAAAGAGAGAAACTCATTTTTGTTCAGTTCCGGCACGTCAAACCGATACTGTTCGCCAATGATTGGCGATTTTTCCCGGTTGAACTGGTCTAATACGGAGAGAATATAGCATTTTTGGTGTTGGGAAACCTTTTTTCCTTTCGCCATGAACGTGGCAACTTTTTCTTCCGCTAAAAAACAGAGAAAATCCTGAGAATCGGAAAAGCCGCGTGGTGTCCAGATGATCTGTGCAGAGCTGTCCCGGAATCGAGTGTGAAATTCAATCCCGATTCTCAGATCGATTTCCATGATGCGGGCTGCTTCCAGCAGTTCCATCGCGAACTTGGGTTCCACGTAATTATAATATATGACCCTGAGACGCCTGATGCCCTTTATCCATGCATCCATGATCAGGTGACTGGAGGATTTACGGCCCTTTGTGTTTGCATCATGAACGTGGTCGTCGAAAGAGATCTGATTCCATTCTTCCGGCATCTCCAGGAGGTGGTATTTTTTTAATTGTCTGCGGATAACCCGCGGGTTTCCAGCTATGGCAGTCCGGAAATCGTGGGCCAGCTGAAGTTGAAGGGTGTAATTCCCATGGGCTCTTACCAGTTCTTTCATGATCTGAACTAATACACGGGCACAATTTTTCTGAAGTGAACCCGCAGCCGTGTTCAGGATTTCGTCCCTGAGAGACCTGAGCGCGTTCAACCGTTCGCCCACCTCCCCTCCTTCAAGAGACTTCAGGAGATGGATCAGCGAAAATGCAATGCGCAACCCCTTGCTTTCGGCCATTTCTTTAATGCCGCGTGGGTGGAGGTAGGGATAAACAAGCTTTCTTGTATAGTGACGGGTCTTATCTTTGCCAAGTACATCGTTTACGATATCTATGAGCTGGTGGTCCCGTTTATCAAAAAGCAGCCTGTTTATATCGTGGGGTCTATGTTTTTGCGGGGGCTTTTTTGGAAAATATTCAGAATGTGCCATAGAAGACGGTTCCAGAAACTGTGGGACGTGAGGGGAACAATGATGCCCGAAAACAAAGCAGATATGTTATATTTAATAAGCAATGGATATTGTATAACCTAAAAGCTGCAATTAGCGGTTAGCCGTTAGCTATTAGCTCCACGATATCGGTTGTTTACGGTTACATTAGCTTGGCATCAAAAAATGAAAGCTTCAATATAGCAAGAAAGCATTCAAATGTTTGAATCCTTTAAGCTAACGGCCAATAGCTAAAAGCTAATTGCAGCTTTTAGGTATAATATTATTTTATTGAAGAAAAAGGGTCAACATTTACTTGGCTTTTGTTCAGAGGTTTGTTCGGGTGGAGCTCTGTAGAGAATTTTTCCGACCCTCTTTCATAATTGGATTGACCTCGAACCCGTTAAACGGGTAAAAGTCAATTTTGAGTAGACTCATATTGTTACAGAATAAGGGGAAGAAATCACCATGTCAATCATACTTGATGCTCTAAAACGCTCGGATCGAGAACGGCGTCTACAGAAGCCGCCTGATCTAAGCCAGATATACCAAGAGAACCATCCGCCTCGAAAAAAGGTCCTGGTATGGGTTGTACTGATCAGCGTTGTCATGATTGCCGGGTTGTCGGGGGCGTATTTGTTGTTTCAAAAGGATTCCAGGCCTGAAAAGATAAAGCCTTCTGACAAAGTGGTTGTTGATGCCGGGAAAAAGACACAAGCCTCTGGAAAGCCAAAAAAAATACGAAATTTTTCAAAAAACCCTGAAAAAAAAGATGCCGTTCAAAAACAGAACAGTTCTGGAATTGTTTCTCAAAGACGTGCTCTGCGTGGGTCTACACGGGGCAGATCGAGAGCTCATGGAGATGACCCGCGAACTATGGAAACCGTGCAAAGCGATTCCGAGGATACCTCTGGTGGAAATCCTCTTGCCGCAATACTGGGCAGAGCAACCCGTGCGCGTGAAGAAATGGCGGAATCCGATAAAATGGGTCTTGGGGGGGGGGCTCATCCTTTAGCGGCACTTTTTTCAAAGCCGGATGGATCCCGCGATGAAACAGCCCGTACCGAGACGCCTGTCCGTTCTACTGCGAAGCCGGAGCTGCCGGCCCCAAATCCTGAAGTAGATGCTCCTGTGCCCGCAAAGGAGCAAACTGCTTCCCTGTCAAGACCCAGGGGTGTCAGCATTGTCGAGCCCGAGGCTACGCAGGTTGAAAAATCAGAGCCGGTTTCCGAAAATCAAGTACAAGAAGAGGCTGGGGAGCAGGACAATATTCCTGAGCCGTCTGCGCCCATAAAAGGAAATGCTGCTGTTGTATCGGCTGGGGAAAAGATTCCTCTTGTGGATGACCTGCCGTACGAAACCCGACAGAAATATGAAGACCTGCAGATTAATGTCCATATATACGATAATAAACCAGGTGAAAGACGGGTTTTTATCAATATGCATAGTTACAAAGAGGGAGAAAAAATAGGAGAGGGCGGTCCCTTGCTTGTTGCCATCATTCCGGAAGGGGTCATTGTTGATTACGGAGAGGGAAAAGTTCAAATGAATGTGGAGAATTGATCGGGAGCTTGATATCAACCTAAGCAACGAAAATGTCTCGCGCAAAGACGCAAAGGCGCAAAGATTTTCTTGTTTTTTGTGACAGAAAACTAGGTACTAACGGCAGTTTGCGTCTTTTAGGTGTCAGGGAGATATTAATAGACAGAATTGCTTCAGTGACCCTGAACACTGACACCTGAAACCCAAAACAACAATAATAAATTATAATAGCTTACGCCTTGGCTCCAAATTGTGACGGTTTTGAAGTCAGCTTGAAAGGTCTGGTGTCAGGTTTTGTCGTAGTGGCTGAACTGCATGGTGTATGTTCCCCTGCCCTGAGAAACAGACCTTAAGGCCGTGGAATACCCGAACATTTTCGAGAGAGGGACGCTGGCGTTAATGATCTGAGTAGAACCATTGGTGCTGATCTGCTCTATTTTTCCCTGCCTCGCGTTCAGGTCTCCAATAACTTCCCCTGTAAAATCTTCGGGTACGAGAATTTCCGTAGCCATGATTGGTTCCAGAAGCGTCGGGGATGCCTTCTGGAATGTGTTCCTGAAAGCCATGTTGGCAGCTGCCCGGATGGCCATGGTGTCCGTCTGATTTTCCTTTATCTTGACCCCTAAAAGGGTCGTCTGGATATCAATTACCGGATATCCCATTACCATGCCCCCCGCATGGGCTTCCGATATTCCTTCTTCGATGGCGCCCAGGAACTCCTGGACGAGTGCTGGTTCTGAACACCCATTCACAAATCGGTTGCCGGAACCCCTCTGCATGGGAGATAATTCGATTTTTACTCCTGCGAAATGCTGCTGCCCTGCCAGTTCCCGTTTGAAAATCTCTTCATGTTCTACGGTCATGGTGATGGTTTCCCTGTAAACGACCTGGGGCTTTCCCTGGTTTATTTCCACAAGAAATTCCCGTTTCAATCTTTCCATAATGATTTCGAGATGCAATTCTCCCATGCCGGAAATGAGAGTTTGCCCTGTTTCTTCATCGATTCTGAACCTGAAGGTTGGATCTTCGTCGGAAAGCTTGTTGAGTGATTCGATGAGCTTGTCGTTTCCCTGTATACTTTTTGGTTCTACCGCCACGCTTATGACCGGCTGATTGATCTGAATCGGTTCCAATAGGATTGGGGTTGTTTCATCGCAGAGGGTGTCGCCTGTGGAGGTTCGTTTCAATCCCATCACAGCAATAATATCTCCGGCGGAGGCCTGATTGATCCGCTCCCGTTTATTGGAATGCATTTTCAGGAGTCTTGCTGCCTTCTCTTTGATTTTTCTGCCGGGATTAAAGAATTGTTCTCCTGCCTTGAGGGTTCCGGAGTAAACCCGAATATAGGTCATCCTTCTTCCCTGGTCCGTCATTACCTTGAATGCAAGGGCTGAAAAGGGACCTTTTTGCCTAGGGGGTCTGGATTCTTTTTCTTCCGATTCGGGATTGATCCCGGTTATGGGGGGGACGTCCAGCGGAGAGGGAAGATAGTCGACAATGCTGTCCAAAAGAGGTTGTATGCCCTTGTTGCGCAGGGCAGACCCGCAGAATACGGGGACAAGCTCCATGTTTACGGTCGCTAAACGAATAACCCTCTTGATTTCTTTCGTAAGAATCTCTTCTTCGGACAAATATTGTTCCATCAGAAGGTCATCCCTGTCCGCCAATGTTTCGATCAGTACTTCCCTGTAATGTTCAGCCTCCTCCAAAAGTTCATCCGGGATTTCCAGCTCGGTGAATGAGGCGCCTAATTCTTCATCATCCCATACAATGGCTTTCATGCTGACGAGATCGATAATCCCTCTGAATTCGTCTTCCAAGCCCCAGGGCAGTTGAAGAATAAGCGGTACAGCCTCAAGACGGTCTTTCAACATTTGTGTGACCCTGTGGAAATCAGCACCTATGCGGTCCAGCTTGTTGATGAAAGCGATTTTAGGCACCCCGTATCTGTCTGCCTGGCGCCATACGGTTTCTGATTGAGGTTCGACTCCCCCCACGGCGCAGAAAACGCCTATGGCGCCATCCAGGACCCTGAGACTACGCTCCACTTCGATGGTGAAATCCACATGGCCGGGTGTGTCAATAATGTTTATCGCGTGTCCGTTCCAATCGCAGGAAGTCACAGCCGATGTGATGGTTATGCCTCTTTCTTTTTCTTCCACCATCCAGTCCATGGTGGCTTCTCCATCATGGACTTCACCCATTTTGTGAACGCGACCGGAATAAAAAAGGATCCGTTCGGTTACCGTGGTTTTTCCGGCATCGATATGGGCAATGATTCCCACGTTGCGTGTCCATGTGAGTTTTTTGTCGGGATGCATAATTTCTGATCACTGTATAAAGAAGGTTTTGTTGAAAAAGGCCATTATAAAAAAAGTCTCCTGAAACGTTGGGACCTGCTCCATTGACATGATCGAGAAATTTAGGGTATCTTTCCCTCGCTGTCAAGGTATAAGAGAAAGATGGACCGGAAAGTTAAAAAATATACCGGGATAAGGATCCCTGTCGTCGGTTCGGGAGTGGTGATTCATTCCTTTTTTGTAGTTTTGAGCGTCACCTTTTGTTGGAAAAAATGACAGGCAGATCAAAAAAGAAACTTCCGGATTTCATAACAGCTTTCTGTGTGAGCGGCGTCCCGCCGCGATTTTTCAGATCGCTTGGACTATTGACTTTTGGTTCATGCAGATCCGGTCGTGGTAAGGACGCCACTCACACAAGATGGAAAGCCAAGACCCGAACCTTGTCGAAAATCCCGTCTGAAGCGAAAGCGGGGAACCCTTAACCAAAATGAAGTGCATACAAGGCTTTTGAGGATCTCCCATTGGTGCGGGACTGCCTTCTGCCTTCTGTTTACTGCCTACTACATCTTGAAGTTTTGCAGGAGACATTTTCATGATGGAACCTGAAAACCTTACTGAAACCGGCAGAAAGCTCGTGGGCATGTTTCACCTTATGCTCGAGCGGTTTGGGCCACAGAATTGGTGGCCTGCGGAGACCGAATTGGAGGTGATGGTAGGGGCTATCCTCACGCAGAACACAAATTGGAAGAATGTGGAAAAGGCGATAGCCAATCTGAAACGAAAAGAACTTCTTTCCTTTGAGGCCCTCTCGTCTCTGATGGTAGACGAGTTGGCTGAGGAGATAAGGCCTGCGGGATATTACAATGTAAAGGCTGGACGGTTGAAGAATCTGATTGCATTTGTGCAGGAAGCCTATGGTGGAAAACTTGACAGATGCTTACACGATGAGACCAGAGCGCTCAGGAAAGGCTTTCTTTCTGTGAAAGGCGTAGGCCCGGAGACTGCAGACAGTATGCTTCTTTATGCTGCGCACAGGCCGGTGTTTGTGGTGGATACCTATACCTTTCGAATAATGAATCGGCATGGTCTGGTTTTTGAAGAAGCCGACTACGCTGATTTGCAGAAAATCTTTACGGATAACCTTACAAAAGATGTGGAAGTTTTTAACGAATTCCATGCATTGATTGTGCAGGTTGGCAAGGATTTTTGCAGGAAAAACCCCCGGTGTGAAGAATGTCCTCTTAATGGCTGGGAGAAGGAAGAAGTTTGAAGTTCAATCTCCCATTTCCAATCTTCCATTTAAGAAAGTTTCCACTTGAAATCGATCTTTCTCAACACGGATTGTTACTGCCCCGGTTTTGGGAATGCTGAGGACTTTGCATCCTATTTCAAGCAGTCTTTTGCGTACCACCGGATGAGGTAATTTGCGGGAAGGGCTTTTTCCGGCGGAAACTATACAAAGGCTCGGCTTGACCTTTTCCAGAAATGCTTTTGAACTTGATGTTTTGCTCCCGTGGTGTGGGGCTAAGAGGACATGGCTCCGTATTTCTTTCTTTGAATTGGAGAGCATCTCCTGTTCCCCTTCTTTTTCGAGGTCCCCGGGAAAAAGGAAGGACTTCCCTTCATAGGAGATTTTCAGCACCAGGGAATTGTTATTTAAACTGTTTTTATTTCCCGCGGCAGGGTCCTTTGTTATGCCTGACGTCGGGTGAAGGATTTCGACGAAGGCCCCATTAATTTTTATTCCTTTTTTCAGGTCTGAGGGGTACATCTCTCTGATCTTTTTGGTATGTATGATGTTTATCAGTTTTTTGAATGACTGGGTATCGGGCCGGTCTTCATTGTGCCAGAATTCTTCCGGGTGAAATTCCTCTGCAATGAAACGAAGCCCGTTCATGTGGTCAGCCTCGGGATGACTCATGACCAGATAGTCTACTTTCCCTATTTTATTGTGCCATAGAAACGGCGCCACGACCATTTTTCCCACGTCAAAATCCGAACCGCTAAAGCCTCCACCATCTATCAGCATTTTTTTCCCGCCCGGGAATGATATGAGTGCAGCATTTCCCTTTCCCACATCCAAAAAAGTCACTTCAAGGTTGGGATTAAACTTCACCTTGTGTGCCCAATAAAGTACATCTCCCAGTATCAGGGCGATCACCAGGGTCAATACCGTCTTGCTCCACGGCACGCGGCTCAAAAAGTACAGGCAGAACAAGAGGGCATAGAAAAGAAGGATTTCAAAGAGGTTCGGGGTAAGCATCCAGATGCTGGCCATGGGAAGATCTGCCCAGAATCGAATGATAACCATCATCAGATCCAGTCCCCAGGCGCCTGCCTCAATAAAGAAGGCTGCCGTCTGTTGTGAAAAGGGAAGGATCATTGCAGCGAAAAGACCGATCGGAATAACCCAGAAGCCCAGAATCGGAACAGCGGTCAGATTGGCTGGAAGAGAAACCAGGGAGATTCGGTGAAAATAGTAGCAGGTTACAGGAAGAAGAAAGAACGTTGCGGCAAGACTGACCGCAAAAATACCAAGGAAATAGCCGGATGATTTTTTTAAAATGCCTGTTTTTTTCCCCTGTTCGGGAGTTTGCCGGCTAAGTCTCTTCAACAAAGGAGGCATCCACCATAAAATGCCTGTGACCGCTATAAAGGAGAGCTGAAAAGAGATGCTCAGGAGGGCATTTGGATCAAGAAGCAGGATAAGAAGGCCTGCCAGGGCCAAGGTGGACCAGATATCTCTTTCCCTGTCTGAAACCAGGGACCCAAGAAAGGCCAGGGCCATGATCATGGCACGCTGGCTTGATACCTGCATCCCCGCAAGGAGGGTGTATCCTATGATTGGAAAACAGGTGAGTATCGCAGCCACTTTGCGAATATCAAATGCGACTGCCATTCGATATGAACGGGATAGAAACCATGAAAATAGATAATAGGACAGCCATCCTATAAGCCCTATATGAAGCCCTGATACGGCAAGCATATGGCCCAATCCCGTTCGGTTGAACATTTCCCTTGTGCCCGGTTCAATCCCCTGACGTTCGCCTAAAATGAGGGCTTTGAAAAGACCCGCATCTCTTTCCTTCAGCCTGGTGTCAAACAGATTGCGTACGGGTTTTTGCATAGCTTCAATAAGATTTCTTGGAAAGGGAAGGGGACCTTTGCCTAACTGTGTGATACGGCTTCCATCTGAAACGGATGCGGCGCATGCTATGCCCCGCAATTTCATAGATCTTTGGTAGTCAAAATTTCCCGGATTGTTGAAATTTCCGAAAGGCCTTAAACGAGCGGTGAAACGGATTTTGTCTCCGGTTTCAAACTGTGGTGCATTCCTGTAAATGGTCAGGTTCAGCCGCTCGTTTATAATGGTAACAATGCCGGCGTCGTTACCATCTTTTGCCAGAATTTCGACCCTGCTCACCCCTTTTCGGGAAATTTTAACGGGTTTCAGCACAATGCCTTCAAGGGTCGTTTTGGTGTAATCCTGTGCAAGGGCTTCCAGTCTGGTCGGGTGATTTTCCCGGGCGGTCAGAAGCATAGCGCCTAAGAAACATGCGAAAACAAGAAGATAGATCTTGATGCGGTACGAACAAAGAAAAACGGCTGGCGAACATACGGCGAACAGGAAAAAAAGGAGGTATTTGAAGGGATAGAGAAAGATCGGAAAGGCCTGGGCCAAAAGTACGCCCACGGCATAGGAAATGAGGAGCAGTATCAGGGGGCGATGAAACATCTCAACCTGGCAGCTGGCCATTAGCTATTAGCTATTGGCAGTTCGTGTCAAAAAAAGTGGGTATGGTGGATGTAAGGGAACTTAAGAAAGAAGTTAACCAGGGTAAATAGGTCGTTTACCAGTTTCACCTAAAAGCTCACGGCTAATGGCTAAAAGCTAACCGCACAGGTCAAAACATCTCACCTAAAAACTGCAATTAGCGGTTAGCCGTTAGCTATTAGCCCCACGATATCGGTTGTTTACAGTTACATTCGGTTGGCACCAAAAAATGAAAGCTTCAATATAGCAAGAAAACATTCAAATGTTTGAATCCTTTAAGCTAACGGCCAATAGCTAAAAGCTAATGGCAGTTTTTAGGTCTCACGTTTTTTCTCTCCACATGGTAGCTCCAAGACCTCTGAACTTTTCTTCCATGGATTCGTATCCCCTGTCAAGGTGGTAGATACGGTGTACTTCCGTTTTGCCTTCTGCTACCAGACCTGCCAGAACGAGAGATGCACTGGCTCTCAGGTCTGTGGCCATGACCGGGGCGGAAAAAAGTTGTTCCCTGCCTTTTATGAGTGCCTGGCTTCCGTTTATTTCTATGTCCGCGCCCATCCTTCTGAGTTCGCTCACGTGAATAAATCTGTTTTCGAAGATGGTTTCCCGAATCATGCTCCAGCCCTTGGCCACGGTCATGAGTGCCATGAACTGGGCCTGAAGGTCTGTTGGGAACCCGGGGTAGGGCATGGTCTTTATGTCCACGCTTTCGATTACTTTCGGTCCGGCAACAACTATCCCGTCGTTTTCCTGGCTGATTTTGGCGCCGACCGTGCGGAGTTTTTCCGTAAGAGCAGTGACGTGAGAGGGCAGGCAGTCCTTTACCTGAATCGTTCCTCCGGTGATGGCAGCTCCTATCATGAAGGTTCCGGCCTCAATCCTGTCGGGAATAACCTTGTGGACAGAGGGTCGTAGTTCATCAACTCCGTTTATTGTGATGGTATCCGTTCCTTCGCCTTCAATATCGGCGCCCATCGTTCGAAGCATCTTACCGAGGTCCACTACCTCCGGTTCGTTGGCTGCATTTCTCAAAATGGTCCTGCCTTCAGCTTTTACCGCAGCCATCATAATATTTTCAGTGCCGGTTACCGTAGGGATGTCAAAGAAAATGTCGGCGCCTTTGAGCCTTCTCACTTCGGCGTTGATATATCCGTGGTCCAGGAACATCTCCACGCCCATGGCCGCCAGGGCCTTGAGATGAAGATTGATTGGCCGGGCCCCTATGGCGCATCCGCCGGGCAGGGAAATTTTTGCCTTTCCGAGACGGGCCAGAAGGGGGGCCAGGAGAAGGATTGAGGCCCTCATGGTCTTTACCAATTCATAAGGGGCTTCATGGCAGGTGAGATTGTCTGGAATGACTTCCAGAAAGCCGTCTTTTTCCCTGAAAACCGTACCGAATTTCCCCATGATTTTTTTCATGGTGTCAATATCCCGCAGGTTGGGGATGTTTTTCAGGCGGTGACAGCCCCCTGTCAGGAGGCAAGCTGCCATAATCGGCAGGGCAGCGTTCTTGGCGCCACTGACCCCCACGGCCCCATGTAATGGGGTGCCTCCCTCGATAACTATTTTATCCATAATTTATTTCGGTGCCTCTCTTTATTGAATGATCCTGATAATTTCCTTCGATGTATATTCACCCACGTCAGCGAGACCGTCCAGCGGGATGAAAGACAGGGCATTAGAAGAAAACAGGCAGGTTGCAGAGGCCGGAAATTCTTCATCATCCAGGTAAAATATGTAGCAAAGGGTGATTCTTGGAAGGGGGTGGAGGGTAAAAGAAAAATCACCGCTTATTCCATCCGCCCCGTCAAACGCCTTCTTTATCTCTTTCTGTTTTCCTTCTATCCGCCGTACGTGGGGAATAAGTATCCGTTCGCTATTTGCGCTGAATGCTCCCTGATAGGGCATGCTGTTAGGGAAATCCTTGAAGGACTTGAATGGTTCCAGGATCATTGGATCTGGAACCGCTTGCAGCGCGTACAGGGAAATAATGAGGCCTCTGGGGTCTCCGACAGGAGTGCCTGAGAGAGTTATCCCTGAAGCGCTCAAACAACAGGGCTCTCCAAGGGCTTGAAAAAAATAGGATTCCCCTTTCTTCTCTGCGCCAAGTCGAATATCCAGGTCCGGCAGGGGTTGTGAGAACAGACAGGCAATATTCTGATCAATGATTTTTTCGTAATTTGTTGGCATAGGGATTCCGGTTTTGTTGGTTCAAGGGTTCAACGTTTTTCAAGGCCGTTCCTGCAGAAGTATTCTTTCGAACGGATACTTTTTTCCAGGATGGCATCATTTGCTTTCAATTGATCCGTGCTGTTTTGTTCATGCCAGAGATGAAAACAGATGGCCATGAACGGGTGCTCCCTTTTCTGTAGTCCGTAGCGATAAAACCGAGCTGCCAGCTCTGAATCTTCCCTTCCCCACCCTGTGAAATCTTCATTAAAACCATTTACGGCAACTATGTCTTCTCTAAGAAAGGACATGTTGCAACTACGGATGCCACTTTCTTTTCTGGTGTGAAAAGAGGGGAAACTGGGCAGTCTGATTAGATGATGGCTGTTGGAGAGTCCTCCTGACAGGGCATATCTGATTAACCTCAGGGGTCTTTTTGTATGGGCATAAGTAAAGCTGCGGGAGACTACTTTTCCTACAAGAATCCTTTTCCCTTGGAAAAAGGTCTTTTTTTCCGCCAACGCCAGGTGATCTTCCACAAAACGGCCTGAAGGAATACAATCGCCGTCAAGAAGGATGATATACCCTCCTGTGGATTTATTTATTGCCTTATTTCTGATCCTTGCGGCTCGAAACCCTTCGTCTTTCTGCCATACATGGCCAATAGCCTGGTGGTAACTCTTTTCGAAGTGACGGACCATGTCCAGGGTTTCAGGCCTGGAGCCGTCATCGGCCACGATGATTTCATCCGCAGGCCGTGTCTGTCGGCGCAGGGCTTCCAGTGCTTTTTCGAGGGTATCCGGGCGGTTATAGGTTGTTATGATAACAGATGTTGTCAAACCATGGGGCTCTGATTCGGAAAGAAGGTTACCCATGAAAATATTCAACCGCGTTCCTGAATATCTTTATGCCGTCTCCTTCTTCAGGAATGTTCGTCGTTCCTTTGCGTAGCAGGTCCTGCTTTTTCCAGTTCCAGTCGGGGTGATTGGTAAAGTGATTAAATGCCTCAGGGTGAGGCATCATGCCCAATACCCTGCCTGAAGCATCACATATCCCCGCGATATCCATCAATGAACCATTGGGGTTGAAAGGCTGCTGTCCTTGGGCTGCAATGCCCTTTTTGTCTGCATACTGAAATACGATCTGATTTTTTTCGGCAAGTTTCCGGATGACCGGTTCCGAGGCAAAGAATTTTCCTTCGCCGTGCCTGACAGGAAGTTCAATTTCCCGAATGCCTTTCGTGAAAACACAAGGGGATGATGGATTGCCTTTTAGATTTACCCAGGTATCCACGAAGTTTCCAGAATCGTTATGGGTAAGGGCAACGCTTCGTTCTTCATATTGGCCATCAAAGCCGGGAAGCAGTCCCAGGTTAACCAGCGTCTGAAATCCGTTGCAGATTCCTATGACAAGGTTCCCTTGATTAATGAAATTCTCGATTTCTTCTCCCATCCGGCGTTTCAGTTTGGATGCCAGGAGAACTCCGGCTCCATGATCATCGGCCCAGCTGAATCCGCCACCAAAAACGAGGATATGGAAATCACGCAATTTTATGGGCGGGACCTTCTTGTTGTCTCCTGTCAACTCGTTGATATGAACTCTGTGGGATTCAGCGCCGGCGATTTTCAGCGAGAAATCGGTTTCGTAATCGCAATTGAGCCCATATCCGGTCATCACGAGCGCTTTTACTGTTTTCATATGAGATCTCCAAAAGGCTTTTTCCAGGCTGTCTTCAGGTCTTGAATATTTTGCTGAATGACGGTTTGTTCTTTTCCACGCGTGATGGTGAACTGCTGGGAATCTGTAACCATGCCCACCTGCTCAAGATCCATCTCGTGGAACATTGCTTCAAATCGTTCCCTGTTTTGGGGCGAAACTGTTATAATGAATCTTCCGCAGGTTTCGGAATACAGCATTTGTGTAACGGATAGTCCCATTGTGGAGGGTATTCGATCCAGATCAATTTCGATGCCCAGTTCACCCCCCATGGCTGTAAGTGCCAGGTGAACGGCAAGTCCACCCCTCGATACGGCATGACAGGAGGACACCAGATCTTCTTTTATGGCCTTGTGAAGCCTGAGATATCGGGGCCGGAAAGTTTTTGCGTCCACCTCGGGAACATGAACACCAACGGATTCCATCATCTGGTAGTATTCTCCGCCTCCCAGTTCATTCTTTGTCATGCCCAGAATGTAGACCATGTCGCCGGGGAATTTCAGGTCCATGGTCACGCATTTTGTGGCGTCTTCTATTACGCTGCTGACAGTGAAAAGGAGAGTGGGAAGCCCGGACACCTTTCTCCTTTCCCCGAATGACCCTTTCAAATTGCCATCGATGTACATACTGTCTTTTCCGGACAAAAGCGGAATCTCGTAGGCAAGGCAAAGATCTTTTAAGGCAAGATTTGCCCTCACAAGCTGCGCGGCCTTGTACTTGCCGTCCGGGTTATTCTCGGCATCATACTCTATGGTGGGCCAGCAGAAATTGTCTACACCCGCCAGGTTTTCGGGATCTCCTCCCACACTGATGGCTCTGCGAATCGCCTCATCGATGGTGGCTGCCGTCATGTGATAGGTATCAATGACGGAATATGAAGGGTTGAGCGCCTGGGAAACTACCAACCCCCGTTTCAAATGGAGCAAAGGTCTGATTACGGCGGCATCCGAAGGGATATCGCGTTCCCGACCCACAAGTGGTTTTATGACGCTGGACCCCTGCACTTCGTGGTCATACTGCCTGGCAATCCAGTTGCGTGAGCAGATATTGGGCCGGCTGAACATGGCTTCGAGGAGCTTTCCGTGGTTTTCCGGTTCGCTCACAACCGGCTCTGTAAGGCCTCTGGCTGCCGGGGGTAGCCAGACCGCGTCAAATTCCCATTGTGGGAAATCCGATTCCAGCAGATCCATTCGTATATAGGCGCAAGTCTTTTCCCTGTAGCGGAGATGAAGGTAGCCTGTATCATTAAAGTGCCCTATGACCGTACTCTCTACAGAGTGTTTCCGTGAGAGCTCCATAAACCGCTCCACATGTTCCGGTCGAACCGCAATGGTCATTCTTTCCTGGGATTCCGAAACCCAGATTTCCCATTGATCCAGTCCTTCATATTTCAACGGCACCTTATCCAGATCAACAATGCAACCGTTGCTGAAACGGGCGGATTCTCCGATGGACGAGGAGAGGCCCCCTCCACCATTGTCGGTGATAAAGGTGATGAGTTCCTCATCCCTGACTTCAAGGAGAAAATCATGCATCTTTTTCTGGGTGTAAGGGTCTCCAATTTGTACATGGCCGGCCGGAGTGTGTTCGCTGAAAGTTTCGGAGGAGGCTGTAACGCCATGGATACCGTCCTTGCCCACCCTGCCGCCTGACATGATGATGAGATCGCCTGGAGACGTTGTTTTCCTATGGGAAGATTCCCCCGCGATGCGAGCGGGCATAATCCCCAAAGCAGTGACAAAGACAAGGCATTTGCCGATGTAGCTTTCGTCAAAGAGAAGCATACCAAAAGGGGTGGGAACGCCGCTCTTGTTGCCGCCGTCTCTCACTCCTTCAATGACGCCGTCCAGGAGTCGTCTGGGATGAAGATGAGGCGACAAATCCCCTTCGTAATCCCGAGGACCAACGCAATAACCATACATGCCCAGGATAAGCTTGGATCCTTTTCCGGTTCCCATGGGATCCCGGTAAATGCCCACGATTCCAGTGATTGCCCCTCCGTAGGCCTCCATGTTGGATGGGCTGTTGTGGGTTTCTCCGGTGATTACATAATAATGGTCATCTCCAAATTTCCCCACTCCCGCATTGTCCCACAACACGGAGACAACCCAGTCTTTTTTCTTTTTTATTTCCAGCGTCGGGTATTCGATGCAGGTTTTGAAGAGGCTGTCTATGGTCTCGGTTTCTCCGGAAATGATGTCGTGATATCTGAAAAGTCCCTGGAATGTGTTGTGGTTGCAGTGATCACTCCTGGCCTGGGCAATGTATTCCAGTTCCACATCTGTGGGAAGATCCAATCCGAATTTTTTTCTGTCCGCTTTTACGTCCTCGCGAAGAAAATATTCACGGATGATGGGGATGTCCCTGTCCCGCAGGGCAAGGCTTCTTTCGATCGATATTTTCTTGAGTTCTTCATTGGAGTGAATGGGTATTGTGCTTGCCAAAGGATCATGATTGAGAATGACTTTCGGTGTTGGAAATCCGATCCCTGATTCCTGATCCCAGTCGTCACGTGAAAATATTTTCCATTGTTGAATGACATCGTTTGCCAGCAGGTCGGAGGCAATTCGGTACGCTTCTTCTCTGGTAAGTTCGCCTCGGATTTCATAAAGTTTTGAAGTATACATGGCCTCTCCCTTTTTCAGAGAGACTCCCAGCAGATCTTCCAAGGCTTCTTTCGCAGTGCTTCCCGCGGTATCCCGAACACCGGGTCGAAACCCGACCCAGATAAGCCAGTCAAAATCGCGGGCTGAAGGGGCGTAAGAGGATTCTTCCGTGACCGGGTTGGTGAAAATTTCGGTCCTGATCGATTCCATCATGGGGCCTGCCAGGTGAGCGTCAATGGTCAATACTCTGATTACCCGGATATCAATCACCTTGAAGTTGAAGTATTCTTTGGCTTTTCTAAGGATTCCGGTGCCTTCTGAATCAAACAGGTCCTTTTTTAATCTGATTTCAAGTCTACATGCCATAGATTTTTTCCCGTTGAATGGTGTTGGTCTTGCGAAATTCCGGCCTGTTCTGAAAAAAGCCACAAAGGCACAGAGAACACAGAGAAACCATTTGCAAAATACGTTCTTCGAATTTTCTATCGGGTTTTAGAGATGGAGTCAATACAATAGTTCGCTTTTAAGAAAGGTTGAAATCGAAAGGGGTTGTGCCTATATTGAATGAACATCAATTTGTCTCCTGAAACGGGGGATATCTTTTTCAAAATCCCAGGGTTGATGATTTTGTCATCGATTTCATCAAGTCTGTATCGTTTCCGAATGGAATCCATTGGATTTCATTTGGAAAAGGAGCATTTATAATGAAAAAAACGGAAGACATGGAAGTAGAGAAAAATGATGGCGGAAAAGTTCCAAGCCAGCAAGAGCTTGAGAAGGAACTGAGTGATTATCTCTCAAAGAAGTACGGCAACAGGGTCAAGATTATCTCACCATTTGTGGTACCCAAGAAAGACGGGGAAGGTGGACGAGAACAATTAGGGGAAATCGAAGAGGACGGTATGCCGCTGTTTGATGGGTTGCCCGAAGAACTGGAATCGTATCTGGATGGTTTTGTTGTAAAACAGGATCAGGTAAAAGCGGTTCTTGCCACCAAGATCTGTACCCATTTCAATAGAATAAAGTTTAACAGAGGGAAAAATGCAAAAACCGGCGCTGGGGGAAAAAGAGGCGTTGGTGTGGGAATGATAAAGAACAATGTCCTTCTTATTGGACCTACCGGGGTAGGAAAAACATACATCATTAAATTGATTGCCCAGAAACTTGGTGTTCCTTTTGTAAAGGGGGATGCCACTAAGTTCAGTGAAACCGGGTATGTAGGCGGTGATGTGGAAGATCTGGTTCGCGATCTCGTCTATGAAGCAGGCGAAAATATTGCACTTGCGGAAAATGGAATTATTTATGTGGATGAAATTGATAAAATATCTTCTTCACGAAATATGATCGGTCACGATGTCTCGCGTACAGGTGTTCAGCGGGCGCTTCTCAAACCGATGGAGGATACCGATATTGATCTGAAAGTCCCTCACGACCCCATATCCCAGATACAGGCCATTGAGCATTATCGACGAACGGGAAAAAGGGAAAAACGGGTTGTAAATACCAGAAATATCCTGTTTATCATGAGTGGTGCATTTGGGGATCTTACTGAAATTATAACAAAAAGACTCCAGAGCCAAGGTATCGGGTTCGAAGCGGATGTCAGACCGACGGAAGTCCCTTGGGAGATTCTAAAAGAAGTCCGTGCCCAGGACCTGATCGAGTTCGGCTTTGAATCGGAATTTGTAGGCAGGCTTCCGGTAGTAGTGGTTTTCGATGAACTGAAAAAGGAAGATCTTGTCAAAATTCTTGAAAATCCGAATAACCCGATCATCATCAGCAAGAGACTTGATTTCAAGTCTTACGGGATTGACATCGTTTTTGAGGATGCAGCCCTGGAATTGATTGCGGAGAAGGCCGCAGAGGAGAAAACAGGGGCCAGGGGTCTGGTGAGTGCCATTGAGAAAGTAATGATCCCTTTTGAAAAAAAGCTCCCTTCTACCACGATCAAGAGATTGCTTGTTTCCAAAGAAGTAGTTTTGAATCCGGAAGACCAGATCGCGTATCTGCTTGAAAATTTTGACAGTGAAGAAGTAAACCGCCGATTCGAAGAACAGAAGGAAAAAGAGCGGGCCGGTATCAGGAATTATATTTCCGAAAGGGCTTCTGATTTTTCTGAAAAATCAGGTGTGGCTCTGTATGAAAAACGAATGGATCTGATTGCAGAACTCTACATTGCAAATATCTGTGATATCGATACGGCTCTGGAAGACTTCAAGTCGATGGTCGAACAGGTAAAAGCTGAAGAGGAATCCCTTAAAGAAAAATTAGACATCAAAATTTCGTTTGAAGAGGGGTTCATTGACGAAATTATCCGTATGGCAATGAAGACCGACCAGGAACCGGGGCCTTTGACTTTTGAACTGGCGCAAAAACTTGAATATGGCCTGAGGCTGGTGAAAGATCGGTCTGATGTGGAGAGCTTCAGCCTGAATCAGGAAGCGGTTACGGATACGGAAAGCTTCATTAATAATCTGATAAAAAGCACTTATCGTGAAGATCCGGAAGTCAGCACGTGAAATGCAATAAGGCTTTCACATATCATCCATGCCTCCTCTTTGTATCCATATGATGGTTCGCATACCGTAGGGGCGAAAAATTTTTCGCCCCTACATTGGAACCTACGGTATGGTCAATATCCGTGATCACCACGATTCCGTGGACATGGTTGGGCATCACAACGAATTTGTCCAATTCAACAAGTGGAAGCTGGGTAGGAATAGCATCCCAATATTGTTGGACAACCTGTCCCACATCCTTTAAATCCTCAGAATCTCGGCTGCAAACGTTGTAAACGGAAGCACTCTTGTTCTGCTCTCTTGTACCTCATAATCTCTGACGCCCTGATGTACCTGAAAAAAGACGGGGATTTCCGTTCTTGAAGCAAAATAGGAAATATGTTTGCTGACATTTTTGTCACCGGTTTTGGTTTCCACAGCAAAAATTGGCCGTCTGTTCTTCAAAACGACAAAATCTACCTCTCTCTTATTTTTGTCCCTCAAATAACAAAGCGTCATATCGTCGCCTTTGGTATCTTCCATAAAATGGCAATATTTTAAAAGATTTGAGGCCACCAGATTTTCAAAGCGGGCGCCGGGCGATCTGCAGAGAGACCAGTCCCACAGGTAAAGCTTCCTGTCCTTTTTGAGTGCCTGGATTCTTTTGGCGCCATAGGGTGTCAGCAGGAAACAGTAATAGAGATTTGAAAAGATCTTCACCCAGCGGTCCACTGCCTCGTGGGATGCGGAGAGATCCTCCCGTAGCGAATTGATGGACAATAACGATCCCACTTTTTCCTGCAGTAGAATTGAAAGTACCTCAAGCTGGCTGACCTCCTTTACCTGCTCAAGTGTTACGAGATCCTCCTTTACCACCCTCACAAGCCGTTCCTTCTGCCATCGTTTCCATTCGGTTTTAGACTGGCTCAGAAAAGGTTCAGGGAAGCCTCCGAATTCAAGAAGAGAATCAAGATCTTCTCTGGTAGGTGATGTATTGACCTCGCACAGGGAAAAAGGATGCAGTCGGTAATAATGATACCGTCCCTGGAGGGAATCACCTCCCTTTCTATAATAGTCGAGCCTGGCAGACCCGGTTACCAGGAAAGAAGTAGTGGATTTACGTTTGTCGTAAAGACCTTTGACCAAATTTCGCCATTCTTTGTATTTATGAATTTCATCCAGAACAATGAGCGGTTGATTTGAAGGGATCTTTCCCTGGAGGATATCCTTTTTGTCTTCGAAGTAATCCCAGTTTAGGTATGCCGGATAAGTTTCATCTCTCTGAAGGATAGATAGTGCCAGGGTTGTTTTTCCCACCTGCCTTGGCCCCCCGACAAATACCATCTTTTTACGCAAATCGTCTATGATCTGTGGCATCAGATAACGTTCCATGATTTATGTATCCTTTCAAGAAAAAGATAATTTTCAGGTTAACCCAATTATAGTCAGTAAAATTTTCTGGTCAACCATAAAATGTCAATTGCACGCAATGAAAGCCACTATGAATGCATTTTTTTGGTATTAACAAAAACAGTTGACCGGTAACCCACAAAAGCATAATTTTGTAATGAGAAACTTGGCAGAACATCCCCTATTTTTGAAATCTCTATAAGGAGAAAGAATGGAACACCTAAACGCGGAAAGAGATGCTCTTCTTGAAAAAATTCTGGATCATATGCAGGTGGCGGTTACCTGTGTGGATGCAGATGGTAAAGTCCTCTATGTCAACGCTGTTGCCTCAAAACGGGCCACAAAAACCCCACGCGAGGTTGGATTGAATATCCGGGAATGTCACAAGGATGAGAGCAACGAAACAGTCGCTCACATTTTTGAGGATTTCAGGGGTGGTCGTCGTGAACCCCATCATTATGTCTCGACGATGGGAGGGGGAAAAGAACTGGTAACCATAATTCCTTTATTTGAAGGAGATGTCTTTTCAGGTTGCATGAGCCAGATTTACCCTTTGTCGTTTGAAGGTCCTGAAAGAAGCTTCTAGCAGCTCCTTTATTGTAATTGCAACAGAATCATTTTCCCTGTATCGGGGTGATGCCACGATCCTATTCCAACAAAATCAGCCGCGGTCGCTTTATTTAGGAACACGGCACTGTCTCCCGGCCATTTCTTTTCGGTCCACAGAAGGTATTGAAATCCATTTTCTTTAATAAGTTTTAAGGATTTATTGTACCCACGGGCGACCAGTGGAGAAAACTTTTTATATGGTTGGGGACATGGTGCCCCCGGATAGTTCAGGTTGGCGTAAAAAGAAACCCATCTTAAAATGTCCGTATTAGCTGCGATTTTGATTGCTCTTCCATTTCCTTCCCGCTGTGCAACCAGTTCACCGATCTGCTTAAAAACGATCTTGTCTTTCTCACGGGATTTCAGCGTTTTGGGCAGGGCAAAGGCTAGAACAACCATGAGAAGTATGGCAAGAGTGGTGCGCAGGCTGAATTTGAATCGGTGTTGCAGGGTAAACACGATTTTTTCTATTCCGAACCCGAGAAACACAGAGCCTGGGATAATGAACAGGGCAAAAAATCGGTCCGGAATGATCCACGACACGAGAGTCTGTAAGTACAACACCACAAGGGCTGTGCCGCACAAGACGAGAAGGTAGGAAAGCCTTCCATCTCGTTTTATTCTATTTTTCAGACCGGAAAAACCTGCTAAAAATACGAAGAAAAATGGATAGAATAATGCTTTCACGAGCGATGTGAGAATGACTCCGAGTGCGATGAACCAGACCAGACGCCTTGCCCTCTGAAGAAAAAACTCAAAGATGAACGGTTCCGGTTGATTGATCAGTTGCGATAATTGTTCTCTGAGTCCGGCATAGGTGAGGAATGGGGCATGAAGCTTGTCTACCATCTCGCCGGATCGCAGAATTGTCTTGAGAGGCAGGTTCAGGTAGATTAGTACGGGAATGAGCAGGAGCATCAGAAGTACAAGCGGCAGACAGAAAAAGGCAAGGCGGCTGAATTTATTGTTTTGTTTTGAAAAGAGAATGGCGCCTGCGGAAACTGCGATGAAAAAAATGGATTCGATTCTTGCCCACCCAGCCATAAGAAAAAAGAAGCAGCTCAGTATGAGGAAAAAACGGCTTTTCTTACTATCCATTTCTTGTACGAAAAGAAGCAACCCCATGGCTAAAAAAAACCAGCAAACGGGGTCTTTGAGTACGTCTGCACTCTTGTCTACGAATACCGGGATGAGCGCGAAAATAAGTGTTCCAAGTATGGTATACGGTTCTTTTAGAAAGCGTCTCAAAAGGAAGAAAATTGGAAACAGTGTGGAAAAACCAAAAAACAGCGATACTATTTTCCCGGCTATCAGCCAGTCATGGACAAGGGTATATGCTCCTGCGATGAAAAAAGGAAGGACGGAAATATAGGACACATAGCATGAAACGAGGGCATCCCGGTTTCCATAGTATAGAGCCCTTGCCTGATGAATATACAGTACGCCGTCTGAATTAATGATATGGGTATTGTGGAATGCAAAGATCCGGATGGCAAGACCAAGCAGGAATACCAGGGAAATCTGGAGCAATACAGACTTGTTCTCCAGAAAAGGTGTGCTTTCACTAGGATTGGGGTATGAATCCGTCATTGGGGAAATGTGCCCTTCATCCTCTGCGTCTCCGCCTGACCAGTGAAACCTTTTTGCTGTTGTTTCACAGGGGCGCGAGTAAGATGTGTTTCCAACTGTTGCTCAACGGCCTGTGCGACCTCCTCTACCTGCAAATCGATCAGGCAGTGGCTGATTTCACTGCCCTCACACCCCTTTTGCCTGCAGGGAACGCAAGGCATATCTTTTTGAATAACCAGATGTTTGGGGCCTCTGGGCGCCCAGGAAACGGGGGAAGAGGGACCAAATATGGTTACCGAGGGGGTTCCTACCGCCCCTGCCATGTGAACCCCGACACTGTCTACTCCTATAAAAAGCTTTGCCTGTTTAATGACTGCGCTGAGTGCGCCTATGCTTGTTTTTCCCATGAGGTTCACCGCTGGGTGGGTGCATTTTTCCGTGATTTCAAAGGATCTTTCCTTCTCAAAGGCGGTGCCTATGAGAACGACCGGCAGGTGATACCTTTCCTGGATCCAGTCTATCAGCCTGGCGAATTTTTCAGTGCCCCATTCTTTATATTCCCAGAGGGAGAAAGGTTGCAGTGCCACAAAAGGGTCATGCGGCTGCAACATTTCCGTGGTGAGAAGACTTTCTGCTTCCTTTTCCCTATGGTATGTCACCTTCATTTCAGGTTGTATGTTTTCGGTTCCAAAGCCATAGGCTACGAGGAGGCTCAAGAGGTAATCCCCCACATACTGGTCAGGAGTGTACCCTATGTGGGACAGATGGGTGAAAACCTTATTCCGCCAGCAGTTTCCATTTTCTTCGTAATAGCCAATTCTCAAAGAGGCGCCGGAAAGAAGCGCCAAAATGGCACCCCGGTCCCCGGTTCTCATGTCGATGCACAAATCAAATTGGAAACTACGCAATTTCCGTAAGAAACGCACTTGGTACAGGAACTGTTCTAACACTCCTCTTTTTTTCTGGTCAACGAAAATCGTGACGTCTGCCCACGTACAATCATCGATCAATTCCCTGGCCTTTTCTCTGACGGCAACCGCAATCTGAGCTTCAGGAAAGTTCTCGCGCAGAGCCCTGATGCAGGGAAAGGTCAGGACTACATCTCCTATATCGCCTAATTGAACGAGTAAAATATTGTTGATTCCGTTTCTTTGAAAGGTGGGGCTATCTGATTTCTTCATATCTTCGGGTTCTTGTGCGAGGTTGTGTGCAACTCTTTCAATTTGGCATATTTCATGAAAGATCCCCCCGCGTTCAGCGCGGAAATCATGAAGCCGTCAAACCCTTCTAGAAAACCCATTTCGAAAATATACGTCCTCAGGAACATCCAGAGGCCATGGGTAAGCGGCGTCCACCATCCCGCGTGCTTTCCATGGGTAAACATGTCCTTGGCTGACAGGGTGGAATAGGTTTGCATTTTGTTTATCAGATCGGAATAATCTCTAAAACTACGATGATCTATAGTCAGGTCCAGATCCGTGATGGTTCCACTGGATATCCAACGCTCATGAACCAACCTGTTGTTGAAATTTCCCTGATTTCGGTTTACAAGCCGCACGATTCTGTCCGGCCACCATCCACAATGCCTGATCCAGCGGTGATGAAAATAATTTTTTCGAAGAAAGCTGTAAGCTGTTACGGATTGAATTGAATGTAATGGCATCTCAGAAAGTTTTTCTGCTGTTTCCCGAGGAATCTGTTCGTCAGCATCAAGTACGAAGACCCAGTCGTTACGGCATTGATCTACCGCGAATTGTTTCTGCCCGGCATATCCCCGCCATTTTTCAATGATGACCCTGCAACCGGCGGATCGCGCTATGTGAACCGTATCGTCCATGCTTCCGGAATCGACGACTACTATTTCATCTGCAAAAGAAAGACTTTCAATGCACGCGCTGATTCGGTCTTCCTCATTCTTGGTGATAATGGCAATGGAGATGGGCACGCCTGCCTTCTGGTTATTTTGCATTCGCAGGGTTTCCTATTGGTGCGATACGTTCTTCTTCGAGGGGAACTGTCTGGAATTGGGCTGGTATGTTCATATCGAAGATTTCATCCGGAACAGGTTTGTTGACCGTCGTTCGATCAAAAATAAACACCAGCCTGGTTTCTTTTCTCGGTTTATTTATAATGATCTTCCTGGCATAAAGGATGGTTCCTTTTTCATCATAATCTGAAAAAAACAATTCGGTATCCGCTTTTACAAAAAAGCTAGAGCGGGGGAACGCATGCTTCGGATATAAGTCTATGGTCTGAATGTTTTCTTTCTTGTCGTTTGTAAGGGTAAATTGCTCCCCCGTTGTTGCCTTTGTACCAGAATGGGGAAGTAGCGCAGGAAATGCGCGAACAAAGGACCAGATAATTGCGGTATCCATTGGGATTCCGAGGATTTCGAGTGTTTCCCCATTTCTTGTTTCCGCCAGATAGAGCTTCTTCTCTGAAAACGACAAAATCTTTATCATGGATTCCGTCACGAGAATATGAAGAAGAGGACGTCCCCAGGGATGGGTGATTTCTATCTTTACTCTGAATGGATCCCGGGTTCCTACGATCAGCGCGCCCAGTTCAGCCCCTCCATCCCAATCTCCTGAGGAAACATTTCCTGAAGAAACCACGGTTTGGACAGCTTTTTCCTGTTGGTCCATGGCCTGTTTGATATTTTCGATGGCATCGCGGTCAAAAATTTTGGGCTGTGATGGTCCGGGGATGAGTGAGCAGGAGTGAAAAAAAATAAGGGTGGTAACCAGTACGATGGTTTTTGTAATCCGTTCTGATTTGCTATCCTTCAATTTGTTTTCTTTAAATGCAGGTTTAACGCCTTGATCTTGTTTTTCAACCTGTTCTCATCGGGATGTTTGAGGGAGAGGGCTTTTTCGTACGACTTGAGAGCCTTTCCGTATTTCTTTTTTTTTGCATACACATCGCCAAGGTGTTCCGAAATAGTGGGGTCGTCTCCTGTCAGTTTGACCGCCTTTTGAAGATGCTTCAGCGCCTTGTCGTAATCACCTTTTTGAAAATAGATCCAGCCCAGGCTGTCTATGATGTACCCGCTTTCGGGTTTTAATTTTAACGCCTTTTGGACCATCTGCATGGCCTTATCCAACTTGGTTCCCTGTTCAGCATAGGTATAGCCAATATAGTTGAGGGCATCTGCATTATCCGGTTCCAATTCGAGTACTTCATACATTTTCCTGATGCAGCCTTCCTTGTCGCCCATTTTATCTAGCAGGATGGCCTGGCGAAAAAGAAGCCCCACATTTTGGCTATCAATTTTAAGGCCTTCCTTTATTATGCTGACAGCCTTGTCATAGTTTTCCATGCTTTCGTAGACCGAAGCAAGCATCAGATAGAGTTCTGCTTTTCTTTCCGAGAAAGCAATGGCGTCTTCAAGGGTTTTTATGGCTTCATCATATTTCTCCTGGAGATTGAAAATGTGTGCCATGTGTATTCTGGCCTCAACAAAATAGTCCGTTTTCGGTTTGATTTTGCTGAATTCGATCAGGGCTTTATCCAAGTCTCCTTTTTCTTCGTATGCCGTGGCAAGATAGAATCGGGATTTATTATCATTGGGCCAGGCAGAGACAATCAGTTTGAGCTCCTCAATGGATTCATCCAGTTTTCCTTGTCTCAGATAGATCAGGCCCAGGGTCTGTCTTTCAGGCGCCCCAGGATTGGATTGCTTTTTAATGTCTTTAATTTCCTTAGCGGCCTCTTCGTCGTTTCCCATTTTAAAGTAGGTTTCTATTAGACGTTCCCGCGCCTGATGGTTGTCCGGGTAAAAGTTCAGCAGTGATTTATAGGTACCGGCAGCTTTCTTGTATTGATTTGTCATCAGGTACAGGGTTCCCTTATCAAAAAGGGCGGGCTCCAAAGTCCTGTTGAGTTCAAGGGCGGCATCAAAGGATTTTTCAGCCTCTTTAAATCGACTTAATTCAAGGTAAATCCTTCCCTTATAGTAGTGGGCTATCACCAACTTGGGATTTTGTTCTAAAAGGACGTTCAATGAATCAAGAGCTTCTGTGAGCAGTCCTTTTCTGACGAGTATGGTCGCAAGAAGGAGCCTTATCCTCTGGTTTTCAGGATCTTCCTGGAGGATTTTTCTGTATTGCTCAACGGCTTGGTCATCATTTCCGTTAAGTACGTACAGATCGGCCAAAACGGTTACGGCATCGGGATCTTTTGGACTTAAACTGACTGCTTTTTTGGCATACCCCAGCGCGTCACCATATTTTTTCAAGTTTTTAAGCAGAATAGCCATCTTAATATTCAGAAAAGCGGATTTGGGGTCATTTTCAATGGCGGATTTGAGGTATGTTTGTCCTTCCCGATAATTTCCTTTTACGATGGCCAGCGAGGCAAGGGTGAAATCATTATAGGCCTTCTGTAAATTATCCCTGGCATATTCGTTGGAGATGGCCGTTTTTTCAACCAACACTGCTTCTTTAGTGGGTGCCGGTGATTTGAGTGATGAACAAGCCGGCAAAAAGATCAGAAGAAAGAAGATAAAAAGAATGGCGAAACTTGCCAACTCTTGATATTCCGCCCTATGAGTTAAAATTTCGGATGGATAGTTGAGCTCTATGGTCTTTTTTTCCAAGGGTTCTCCAGTTATTTCAGAAAATCGGAGTACTGTTCTTCGAAACCGGGAATGTTATCTTTTAGCCATTTGGTGATATTCTTCGTTATTTTTTCCTGGATTTGCCGTATCCTCTCCCTTGAAATACTGTACCTATCGCCAAGATCCTGTAAGGTCAACGGCTTGTCCGCCATGATGCGATTGTCGAAAATATCCGCTTCTTTTCCCGTGAGTGTTTTTCGAAATTCTAAGAGACTGTCCTTCAAGAGATTCCGGCTTTGATTTTCAGACAACTGTTCATCGACTGGGGTTCCCGGATCAGGCAGAAAAGAATCAAAGGCCTCTTTTGAGTCATCTCCAACAGGAGCGCTCAGGGAGACCTCCCATCCTCCCAATCGCTGACTCATCTCGATGACTTCTTCCTCCTTCACATCAAGTCTCTCTGCCAGCAGCTTTGGTTCGGGTGCGAAACCCTGGGCAATCAGCCGGTCTCTCTCCTTTGCGAGATTGAAGAAAAGCTTACGCTGACTCTGGGTTGTCCCAATCTTGACCAATTTCCAATTATCCATGATGAACTTGAGGATATAGGCTTTGATCCAGAATGATGCATAATAAGAGAATTTAATCCCACGATAAGGATCGAATTTCTTGACTGCCTGCAATAGTCCCAAGTTCCCTTCCTGGATAAGGTCCAGAAGGTTTTTTGTCCAATACCGGTGGAAATCCATTGCGATTTTTACAACCAGCCTCAAGTTGGAGGTGATGAGCGTGAAGGCGGCTTTTTCATCGTTTTCCTCTCTGGCCTTGATGGCAAGTTCTTTTTCTTCATCTCTTGTAAGAAGATTATATCTTTTTATTTCGAGGAGATAAAGCTGAAGAGGGTCGTAGGGAACCAGGGATCTTTCTCTGGGGGCCGATGCGGGCGCAAGGTACGACTTGTCCGATATTGAAACAGCGCCGTCATGGCTTCGTTTGGCTTTTCTTTTTTTGGGTATGCTTTTCTTTTTTGTCATTTATCCACTACAATCTTCATATGTCGTTTCTTGCCGGCTCTCAACATCAGGATGTCGTTTTCCAGGTTCTGTGTATCAATGATTTGGTCGAAAACTTCTACTTTATGCCCGTTCACATATCCCCCGCCTTGGGATATGAGTCGCCGCGCTGCACCTCGACTGTTACAGAGGCCGCAAGTTTCAAAAAGAATGAAGGCTGGTATTCCCGCCTTCAGCTCTGTTTTAGGAATGGTGTGGGACGGAATTGATTCGGCGGTTGATGATTTACCCGAACCAAAGAGTTGCCTGGCTGCATTTTGAGCCAGATCCGCCTCGGCTTTTCCATGACACAGGCAGGTGGCTTCATAGGCAAGGGTTTCTTTCGCTTTTCTGATATCTGAATCGGCCGCTTTGCATAATTCGTCAATTCGACTCATTGGAAGGAAAGTGAACAGTGCGAGAAAACGTTCCACATCACGATCGTCCTGGTTGATCCAGTATTGGTAATATTCATAGGGGGTTGTCAGTTCTGCATCGAGCCACACTGCGCCTTTGTGGGTTTTCCCCATTTTGATTCCAGAGGAGGTTGTCAGGAGTGGAAAGGTCAGGCCATGAACCATCCCTCCGTCCATACGCCGTGTGAGATCGGCACCGGCAATGATATTGCCCCACTGATCGTTTCCTCCCATTTGGAGTCGGCAGTCATGGTTTTTGAAAAGGTGCCAGAAATCGTAAGCTTGGAGAAGCATATAATTGAACTCAATGAAATTAAGGCCTTTTTCCAGTCGTGCGCGATAACTCTCTGCCGTTAACATCCTGTTTACACTGAAATGCCGACCAATGTCTCTGAGAAAATCGATATACCCCAGACTGGTGAGCCAGTCGGCATTGTTTAACATGAGGGCTTTGTTTTCCTCAAAGTTGATGAATCGGGATAATTGTTTCTTGAGTCCCATGGCGTTTTCGTCAATCCGTTCGCGGGAAAGGATCTGCCGCATTTCAGTTTTTCCGCTCGGGTCTCCTACAAGTCCCGTTCCGCCTCCGATCAAGGCAATCGGCTTGTGTCCTGCTTTTTGCATATGTGCCAGGGACATTATTGGAACCAGGCTTCCCACGTGCAGGCTGCTGGCTGTTGGATCAAATCCGATATAGCAGGTAGTGGGCGTTTCAAGCAACCGTACGACCTGCTCTTTGTCCGTGACCTGTTCAACAAAACCCCTTTCCTCAAAAATCGTGTAAACGTTTTCCACTTTAATTATTTTTACTCCTCTCATATCCTTCTGGTATGCTCAATCTGATTACCTGCCCTTTTTTCCCAGGCGTTTTCATGGGTGCCCCTTCAAATCCAAGCTCGATACCTCCGGCATTGCCTATAAGCAGCTCAAATCCTTTTTCAGCTGTCCATTCGGGTTTGCTCCCAGGGCTAAAAACATAGTCTTTTGGTTTCATCTTATCTACAAAAACTCTAATCCAGGTTCTTTCCTTTACGTTCGCTTTCAGCACCAGGCCTTTTTCTGAAGGCACGGTTGAAAGGGTAGGAGTGAGAGAAGAGGTTTCGGTTGCGGGCCGGGTCGTTTCTTCATTCATAACTACTGCTTCATCAGGCAGGGGCGCTGCCTCTGAAAGCGGTACTGTTTCAGCTGGGGCTGTAGGGGATTCTTCCGGCTGTTCAGTTTTGCCTTCCTTTATCTCAAGCTCAGAACTGCTTTGTGGGGAGCTGTCTTTAGAGGAGGCCGTAGGCTTGATCGGTGCAGCTACCTGACTATCAGTGGAGGCCGGGTTTTCACCTTCATGAAGGTCTTCGACTTTCCGGGGTTGTATATCGGGGGAAATCCGCTCCGCTTCTTTTCCGGCTGTGTTTGAAATCCCCTCCCATATCTGTTCCCCATTAGTAAACAGGAAGAAAAGGCCGGCCAGGAGAATGAGTACTGAAAAAATATACAAGGCCTTTCCCTTTTTCCTGCGGGCTGGTTTTCTCTCGACTTCCGTTGGAACCACCATCTCTTCGCTGATTTCCCGATAGGCATCTGCCACTACATCTTCATTCAGGCCCAAAGAACGGGCATATGAGCGGATAAATCCCCTTACAAAAGGGGAAGAGGGGAGAGAATTCCAATCTTCCTCTTCAAGTGCCTGAAGAATATGAGGCCTTATCTTGGTTGTCTGCGCGATCTGATCATAACTGAGGCTCATTTCCTCCCTCTTCTTCTTCAAAAGGGCCCCGGGTCCCATGTCAGGGACGCGGTCGACGGAATTAGCATCTTCCACAGTCAGTAGCTGATCTCTGTATGAATTCATAGTATCAAGAATAGTGACTTAAAAAATGATTTTTGTATATGCTTTTTTTCTCAGTTCTTTTATCCACGCTGCATATTTGCTGTCCAGTTCTTTTCGGTAGAGGATTGTACGTATGGCACTTGCAGCCTGTTCAAAAGATTTTACGCCGCTTGGGTCTTTCTCTGTTATTTTCATGATTCGAATACCGGTGGGCGTAATGATTTGTGGGCTTACACCCCCGGCGGGCAGATCTTTCACGGTCTCCAGCATTTCTTCGTTGAGGTCGGATTCATTAAAAAGGCCGAGATCTCCCCCTTCGCTTGCGCCCGGGCCCTGGGAGTATTTTTTTGCCAATTGGCCGAAATCTTCGCCGTCTTTTATCTTCTGCATGATAAGGTCGCCTTTTTTCCTGATGGCTTCCGTTTCGGCACGACTGGCAGGATCTTCTTGCTTAAGAAGAATCATTGAGAGTCTCAGTTTTCCCCTGCTTGTGAATTCGTCCTTATGTGTATCATAATATTCTCTGATTTCTTCTTCTCTGAGAATGATTTTTGATTTGACCTCGTAGTTGACCAGGCGTATCCTCTCTAATTCGTTTTTGATAGTTTTCTTGTAAGCTTCAAGAGTCATCCCTCGTTCTTTCATCTTGTCGATGAGATCTTCTTCCGTGAGCTGGTTGTCCTGCTTGACTTTTTCTATCGCTTGATCCACTTCTTCATCTGAGACACTGATTTCAAGCTCTTTTGCCTTCTCCTGGGCAATTTTTTCATTGATCAGGAGATCGAGCACGTCGCGACGCGTCTGAATGAAATCCTTTTCGGATTGTGCCCTTATTTGTTTCGGTTCTATCCCTGTTAGTTCTTTGATCTTTATATTCAACTCGTAGAGCGTAACAAGCTCGTTGTTGACAATGGCCACCACCCTGTTGCGAACCTCTGCCGATGCCGGCGCCTTCAGAACGGCAGATGCCGTCAGAGCCAGCACGAGAGACAAAATGAACGAGCGATAGGCCTTACATCCTTTCATCTTATGAAAACTCCACCTGTTTTAGTAATTCCTGATTTACCCTGATCTGAAACTGCGATCGGAGTTCTTTTAACCAATTTGTATAAAACCGATACCGTTTTTTACGGGTGAGTATGGTTGTTACTTCGGGGTAAACGTCCTCAAGCTTCCCATCGTTCGTGAATCTGTCCTGATTTTTCTCGAAAAACTGTTTTGCTTCTTCATAAGTTGGGGGGGGAACTTTTTTCATGAATTCGATATTTATTTTGCGGATCAAAAGGCTTTCCTTGAAACGCAGTTCCCATTGCTCTTCACTTACATACGCTTGCAGCATTGCCTCCCTGAACGTTTCATCGTTGTATTGTTTTTTGATTTCCCCCAGATTTTCCTCAAATTCCTTTTGTGAGATGACGATCCCGTTCTTTTTTCCAAATTCCAGGACAAGATAGTGATCAATGACCCGCTCTATCAATTTTTCTTTTATTCTGGGTTCTCCCTGGAAAGGAAGTGGTGATTCAGAGCAGATAAATCTCACATCTTTTTTCAGGGTATCTGAATCAAGATGTGTGGAACCAACAACAATAATTGCATTATCAGCATTTGAATGAAAAAAATTGCATGCATATAGAGAGAGAATTGTTATCAGAATAATGGAGTAACGGGAGCACCACATTGTTCGCTTAAACCAGGTCTTATATGCTGCTTCCATGTGTGGTGTCATCAGTAGCCATTTTGAGATTACAATTCAGGATCGGATTCTTTATCATTATTTATCTTTGTCAATCTACCAGAAATGCTTGAAAAATCAAGCACAGTTTTGCCTCGGGTGTCGGAGATGCAAAGAAATATAGACGATAATTCCATTTAGTCCCATAGTAGGCCACAAAAACAGATCTTTTTCAATAAAAAACAACTTTTGGCGCCAATTATCATTTGCGGAAATGGGAGTGTCTTAGGCACAAACCGTTTTACCTGATAGAGTACAGACCTCGTCAAATAGTTAAGTGGTCGAGTTGTTGAGTTGGAAATAAGCACGTGAAATCAACACATTGCCTATTCAAATCCAACGGGTGTCCAATTTTGAAGTGAAAGGGATAACTTCAAATAATAATAACCACTTAACTACTAATCTACGCGACCACTTAACGAGGTCTGGAGTAATGTCAGGAAGAGGCGGAAGATGTCGTGCATCTGCTGGTAGAAGATCGTTGGTGCCATTGCAGCGGTCTTGGAGACTTCGTGGCCTTTCTAATAATCCATGTTTTCCGCCCGGTTCACAGCCACGACCAGAGCAGCCGCTTTGTCATTCGCTGTTCGGAGTCTTTTGGCAAGTGCCTTAAACAGCAGTCTTAATTCAGGAGAGAGGCTTTCGTAATCCCGCAGCATCTGTTGTCCGTCCAGTATTCCGACTTTGACTGGAACATCTCCTGCGATAACCGATGCACATCGCAAATCTCGCATATTTCCAAGTAGAGCGACTTCACCAAAAATAGCACCTTTTTTCAGTTTCTCTACCAGTACCGAACCTGAACTCGTTTGCTTGGTTACTCTTGCATTTCCTTCCATAAGCAGATATACCCAATCCCCCTTGGTTCCCTCCTGGATAATCACTTCGCCGGGGGCATAGTTTTCTTCGCTTGCCAGATAGGCATGCAACAGGTCATCTTTTTCCATCAATGAAGTCCTCCTATCAAGGCATCAGAAAAAAACCGAGTAATTTCCTGGCGCCGGGTGATATGGCGTTGATTGACATGCCCACAAGCATGTTTCCAGAGCGAACATTTTTAGTTATTTCTTGGATGTTGCATCTCATTTCCAGGATTTTCCTGTCAGGCAAGACAATATCCACTATAAACAGGTCGCCTTTTACATGAGAGTACATCTCGGCGTTCTTGACCGAGGCCTCAAGGCCTATGCCACCGAGGCCCATATCCATAATGTGTCCGGGCAGTCGTACTTTTTCTGATGATCTGGCCGGTCTATAATGGCATACAAGGTCCACTTTTTTTCGAAAGTATCGTCTTTGAGAAGTCAGCGGGTCTTTCTTCCTCATCTCTTTTCTTATTTTTTGTTCTCGTGTAGTGAGCTCGACAATGAGCTTGTTCATTCGAAGAAGCCTCGAAAGCGTCTGGTCTGTCATGAATTTAATAATGGGGGGCATTTTCGCATATTCATTCAGAAGTCTGGAAGGGTGCCAGACCTCCAAAACGGAATCTTCTCGCGCCCGGACCGAAGCATTCCGGGGCTCTTCCGTTCTTCCCAAAAACGTCATTTCTCCAAAAATTTCTCCGGGTTCCAGGTCCACCAGGAAGACCTCTTTTCCTTCCGCTTCTTTGGTTACAGCGACCTTTCCCTCAACGATTCTATAAATCGAAATCCCGTAATCCCCTTCCTTGATAATCAGATCTCCCTTTTTGTAGCTGAGCCTGACTACAGGAAATATTTTGTTTTTATTTTCTTTTATGGCCATTATTTTCTTATCCTCAATTAATTCGCCATTGAACCGTACACTTATAGAATAATATAGGTTTCAAACCATGGTTTTAAAGATCACATTTTGGCAAAAAGCCCTCTGGTCCGCTATTGGCGGAGAATGTCTATTTTTCAGTTTCTTCTTTCAGTTCATCAAGCAGACGTTCTTTGAAAAGAGATACAAATTGATCCAGGTCTTCTTTCCATGCCTGCATCAACTGTAACCCTGATTCCTTGATACGCGCATTCTCCAGAATGGAGTTTAGCGGCCTTCTCGCGGGTGTGGGAAATTCTTCGGTTGTACACGGAAGAAGAGAATGGGGGATTTTCATTTCTTCAAGGAAGTGAGTTGCCAGTTTGTACCAGGTGCAATACCCTTCCGATGTTGCATGGTAAGTGCCCTGGCCGTTTCCGTCAATGACCTTCTCGATTTGCTTTGCCAGTCGAAATGACCACGTAGGAGAACCAAACTGATCATTGACCACCTTTATTTCTTTCCCGGGATCTTTTATGGCGATTCTCAGCATGGTTTTTAAAAAATTCTTTCCGTTTATTCCATATACCCATGCTGTTCGCAAGATTACATGATTTTCCGTGGCGCGGCGAATAGCCTTTTCCCCTTCCAGTTTAGTCAGTCCATACTGGGAAAGGGGGCTTGTTTCATCTGTTTCCACGTAAGGGTCAGGGACCATTCTGAGGCCGTCAAATACATAATCGGTAGAAATGTGTATTATTTTTGCATCATAATTCCGGGAGATTTTCGCAAGGTACTTCGGTCCTTCCACGTTCACTTTCCATGCCAGCTTCTTTTTTGTTTCACAGTCATCCACCTTTGTAAAGGCTGCGCAATTTAAAACGATATCCGGATTGACATGGGCCATCATTTGGCCCACCGCCGCTTCATCCGTTATATCGAGGTCTTTTGATCCCAGGGAAAATACCTGGAAACGATTACCGAGAACTTTTTTGCAGTCTCTGCCTAACTGCCCTGTTCCCCCTGTAAGCAATATTTTCATCGCGAATTTCCTTCATCCCAAAAGGCATGCAAAAAAACTTCTTGATGTTCCCATTTCAAGTCGGATTATCGAATAGGATACAAATTAACTATCTTTGCTGCCTGGGAAGATGTTTTATTATGTGTTTATCATGAGACTCTACAACATAGGCATCGCGGACAATCTTTCTGATTTCTGTTAGCTTGCCTATTGCTTCTTTCCGCGTATCATAACTACCAAGATGAACTTTTGTTCTCCCATCTTTACGGATAAGAAAAACGTCCAGTTGGAGCTTCATCTGGATCTCTTTGGCAAAACCGATGATGGTCTCTGAAGAACTCGCTGGAACAGAAATAACCTGTATTCGATATTTCTTCCGTGTCGTACTGCTTTCATGGGGATACTTTACTTCTTCCGTATGTTTTTTGGGAAGGAGTCCTTCAACGCTTTTTACCGCCTTTTCTGCAGATTTCTTGGGGACCGAATTGCTCTCAGGATCGGCAAAGGCCAGGGATTTTCCTTCATCCTTGTTTCTATCTATGGTGTTCCTGGTGGTGGGCAATTCCAGGCGGGTGATTGACTTTACCTGTTCTGCAACCAAAAGGGCTTCTTTTTCATACCCCTCCTTCTTCTCTTTGTTGATTACCCGCAACAGGCCCTCATAGGCATTTAGACGCGAAAATCCACCCGACTTTCCCTCCAGAAAATTCTTTTTGAATGCAAAAGGCAGGGTGAGCGACTGGTCCTCTATGATCTTGATGGCTTTCTCAAACTGCTTCCCGGCCTTGGTGTACTCCCCCAGTCCTTCGTAAGAAAGGCCAAGGCCGATATGGTCTGCGATTATCAATCCTTTTCGAGTGGGTTTCCGTATATTTGACAGAGATTTTTCAAACTGGGAAAGTGCCTCCTTGTAGTCGTCTCGGGCAAGATAACAACGGCCCACACCGGTGGGCGAGTCGGTCTTTTTGAAGATATTCAGGGCCGCATCAACCTTACCCATGGCTAAATAGATTTCCCCCAGGTTGTTGTAGTTTGTAACTGTCGAAGGGTGCGTTTCACCCAGGGCCTCTTTCTTGATCGCAAGGGACTTCCGGAGAAGGGACTCGGCCTTACTGTAATCACCCATGGACTCGTAGAGTAGTCCCAGGTTGCTGTAACTTGTAGCTGTTGAGGGGTGCTTTTCGTCCAGAGTTTTCTTTTTGATCACCAGGGCTTTCTGGAGAAGGGGTTCGGCCTTGCCGTAGTCGCTCATGGATTTATAAAGCGTCCCCAGGTTGCTGTAGCTTGTGGCAGTCGAAGGGTGCTTTTCACCCAAAGTCTCTTTGTGGATTGCCAAAGCTTTCTGGAGAAGGGGCTCTGCTTTACCGTAATCGTTCATGGATTCATAAAGCTTTCCCAGGTTGCTGTAGCTTGTAGCCGTCGAAGGGTGTTTTTCGCCCAAAACCTCTTTTTTTATCAGCAGGGCTTTGTTGCACATAGGCAGAGCCTTACGGTAATTGCCCATGGATATATAAATCACCCCAAGGTTGTTGTAACTTGCGGCCGTTCCCAGATGCTTTTCGCCCAAAACCTCCTTCACGATTTTCAAGGCCTTCTCAGCAGAAGCGATCGCTTCTGTATAACGGCCTTGCTTATAGAATGCCGCCACCTGGGCGTTTAACCGTTTCGCCTCTTTAAGGGTCGCTCCTGAAACCGGGGTAAACCAAAGACATAGAATCGCCAGCACACATCCGAGGCTTGCTGCCAGACCCCATCCTCTTTCATTTTTAATGGCACTCCCCCTGGCAATATCGGAACCGCACTGACGACAAACCATTCCCCTTACTCCCGTAAGGGTCATCGTATGGTAGTCTGGCCGTTTTCAGCAATGGCTTTCTCATTCCGGTGTTGCATTAAGCTGGACCATTATATCGAATATGGGCAGCCTTTGTCCGGTAACCTCGCCAATCCATTTGTCGTAAATTGAAAGTATCTTTTTTGATCGGCAAAGATCAGATATCACGCGATTTGCAGCGAGACGAAAGTCGGAATCATTTCGCCTTATGGCAAGTGCAAAAGGTTCAAAGGAGAACACGTTGGGGTCAATCACAAATTCCATTTGGTTCTTCGCTTTTGAAGCAATACCAATAAGCACGACCTGGTCGGAAGAAAAGGCATCGATTTCCTTTTTCCGCAGCGCATCAACACCTTCTTTTGCTGATTTGAATAAGACAACTTTAGCATCCGTTGATGTTTCTTGAATGAGTCCTTTCAATACGACGGCGGTTGTTGTGTCTTTCGCCACGCCAATTTTCTTTCCATCAAAACCGGCAGAATTACGACCCTTACTATTTCTTAAGGTCATCAGTGAAGCGCCGGTAACAAATGTCAGTTCCGTAAAGTCAACGACTTCACTGCGGGAAAGCGTTTTAGTCGTTGCGCCGCATAGTATGTCAATTTTGTTATCGACCAGGGCTTTAAATCTCCCTTCAGCTGTTACGGGAACATATTCAACCTTCACGTGCGCGCCGATTTTTTTTTCAACTTCATCTGCGATACATTTGCAGAGATCGATGGAATAACCAGCCGGGTTGCCATTTTTGTCCGAAAATGACATGGGTGGGTTAGAGACACGATAGCCGATTCTGATTTGACCTGATTTTTTAATCTGTTGAAGGGTTTTTGTGCGTTCTTGAGCTGCCAGTGGACCTGCAAAAAAAACGATCAATAAAATGATTGTTAGTTTTCCTCTCATCATGGTTTTCTCCTTAAGTAAAGTTATATTTTTCTATGCCCCTCTGATTAAACGGTCAAAGTAACCGAAAAAAAGTTTGAAATCGTGGCCTATTCCGGTGGTTACGGAATAAAAGGCCTCCGATGTGTACAGCTCATCTTCAGTGGGCGAAGCTCCATAATTCACAAACGCCTCGGTTACGATGCCCGGTTTGGCTTTCAGGTAAATGGCCTGCCAGTTGGGATCCAGAGCCTCTATTTCTTCTTTCGATCGGGGAGGTACCCCAACAAAACAGAGTTCCCCTTTCATGATATTGATGATGGCGGGCAAAAACTCTAAAAAGAGGTGTTTCAAACCACGGCTTCCAGCGCTGGAAGAGGCGGCACGTTCATCGGATATTTCCTCAAAACTCAGTAAATGGAATGTACGCCAGCTGGTTTTATCCTCTGTCGCCGGCAGTTGTATGGCCTCTTTTCTGTATAGGACGGGGCCCCGTCTCACCAGTTTGAGTACGAGCATGGTGAAAAGGATGATTGGAAAGAGAAGGATCAGCAGGGCACAGGCTGCTGCTCTGGAGATAAGCCTGGAAAAAAGTTGTCGCATTTTGGTTCTTGTCATGCCGCCCAAAATGAAATTATCCGGAATGGACACGGCAGCGCCTAATTTTATGCTGATCAGTCTGCTCCTGTCTATGATAACTTCATTGAGTTCAAGGCCTTCACCCACATAACTTCCCGGAAAAACAATCGAACCCGTGACCGTACAGTCTGCGTCTAATACGCAGTTGTTTCCAATGACGGCATCCGGTCCAAGATGTGTTCCTTTTCCAATGCGGCAGTTCTCCCCGATAAAAACCGGAGTTTCGATACTGGCAGTTGGATGAAGACTTACATTTCTCGAAAGCCAGATCCCCTCATCCGCTTCTTTTCCCTTGATGAAAATGCCCGAAAAATCCTTTCTCAAGATTTTTTTATGGGAGGAGAGGACCTGACGGTACGACTGCATATTCAGAATTTCTCCCGCCTCTATATTGGGACCATCCCCTGCAAGGGTGCGAAGGTGGGATTCAAATCCCTTTTTATCAAGATTCTCCGGGATCTGTTTCAGAAGCTCTCCGGAAAGCCATCCCCACCCTGTCCAATCCGGCTGCTCCCCCTTTTCCGGGGAGCTGGTCGAATGTACGAAGAGAACTGGTTTTTCTGAAACTTTTTCCGGCCTGGTTTCCCTTATGCGCATCTGGGGAAGGATGTCCGCATGGCCTACGAGGACAGCATCGCCTTCTTTTCCATACGCGATCGTTTTTAAAACGTCGTAAGGATGCGACGGATCACGTGCCAGGTGGAAACCAAAAGAGCATCCCCATCTGGAACCATTTCCGAGGAACCTTTCAAGTTTTTCGGGAAGATGACTGAAAACAAACTCCAGCCTGAGAATCCCCTGTTCTACAAGGTATTCAACCACATGTTGTATGAAAGGACGGTCTACGAGGGGCAGCATGGAGGTCGGATAATTTTCATTTAAAGGTTCCATGCCTGCGCTGATTCCAGGCGCAATGATAACGGCCATCATGGCACTATCTCCTTGGTTCCAATTTCGATTAGATTATGAGCTTCCTATTTTCCCGGTAATTTTTTCAACCATGACCCGATAAAGGAAAACCCCGTTACCGATAAAATACCTCTTCCACAATCTTCCCGGTTCCTGGATAAATCTGTAAAGCCATTCCATTCCGATCTCCCGCATCCACAAAGGTGCTCGTTCAATTCGGCCTGAAAAGAAGTCAAAAAGCCCCCCCACACCAATACCAACTTTAACCCCTGTTTCATGGATATGTTCGGATATCCACGTGTCCTGTCTTGGGGCGCCGAATGCCACCAACAAGAGATCGGCATCGGATTTCTTGATCTGGTTTATGACCGCTGGCTCTTCTTCAGGAGAAAAATATCCGTCATGACAACCAGCTACTATGACATCTGGATGGTTTTCCCCGATCCAGTCGGCTACACCGGCCACAATTCCCGGGCGTGCACCAAGAAGAAATATTTTCTTGCCCGAACCGGACAATGCTTCGCATAGAAATGGAAAAAGATCGGTGCCGTTGACATTTTGTTTAATTTCTTTTTTGAGGAGCTTTCCCGCAATTTTAAGGCCTATCCCATCGGCGAGACAGATATCGGAGTTTTTTAATACGTTCATATAGTTCTCGTCACGGTAGGCTATATTGGCACAATCTGCATTCAGGAAACAGACCTGACGAGATGACGTGCTTTCCAGGCAGGTCATGATCTCTTCGATGGTATCGCTCATGGTAAGGTTGTCCACCGGGATGCCGAGGATGGTTATTTCATCCGGGGCTGTTGCTACACCGTTCCCGTAAAGGACCGCCGGTATGGACCTCAGGGCGATTCCAACGTCTCCCCAGATGCTCTGAGATTCCACATAATCCGCGTCCACTTCAAACTCGGTGGCGTAGTCGACATTCCCCCTTTTCTTGATCCACCAAAGGGATAGGAGGCCCGGTCTGACCTGATAACGTCTTCGTACCTCCCTTTCTCTCGGGCCCAGATCCCCCGGTACTACGGCTCGGGGGCCGATAAAAGACATGTCTCCCCTTACAATATTGATTAGTACGGGCCATCCACGCATGTGCATGAATCTTACCAGGCTGCCTCCGAAACCGGACCTGGCAGCTAAAGAAAGCCGGTCAAATGTTGCACACCATCGTCCCACCCTTGGCGACCGTTCAAATCTGCCTCTGGAAAGGAGAGTTGCCGCAAGAAACAGGGGTGAAAGACCCAAGAGCAGGAGAAGCGCTACGGAGAAATCCAGGGTCCGTTTCGCACCGGACAGGCACTGTACCACAAGAATCCATGTAAGGCCCCCAATAAACCGCTTTACCCGTAAACGCCACTGACCTCGCTTTGAAAAGCGGCTATAGAGTTCGTCCCTCACCCGTTCCCGGTCTTTATTGGTGTTTTTTTCTGTTTGCATCAAGGGTTCCGTTCATTTTTCTAATTAACGAGTAACTAATATGCTCCTTTTCCCAGCAGAACGGCGGGAATTGTGCTGAATAGGAGTTTGATATCCATCCAGAAGCTCCGGCTTTCAATATACTGCACATCCAGTTCCACCTGTTGATCGAAAGGAATATCTCCCCGCCCACTTACCTGCCAGATACAGGTAAGGCCGGGAATGGCATCAAGCCTCCGGCGGTCTGCCAGAGTGTATTCCGCCACTTCTCTCGGGACAGGAGGCCTGGGCCCCACCAGAGACATATCCCCTTTCAATACACACCACAACTGGGGCAATTCATCCAAGCTCAATTTGCGAATAAAACGTCCAATCCATGTTACCCTGGGGTCTTTTTTCATTTTGAAGGTGATGCTGTCATCGTGGTCGCTTTGTTCCAGCAGGTCGTCTTTGAGCTGTTCTGCATTGACAACCATCGATCTGAATTTGGGGAACGGGAACTCCCTTCCCCAGAGCCCTATCCTGGTCTGCCAGAACAGGACGGGCCCTCCGTCAGTCAGTTTGATGCACAATACCAGAACGAGGAGCAGGGGCCATAGACATAAAAGCAGGAGGGAAGATCCTGAAATATCGATGATTCGTTTCAGTACTTTGGCGCCCCCCACCACGATAATCCATGCATATTTTTTTCTCCAATAGCGCAATTTAAGGGCGATCCCCCCCGCCCCCGTAGAAGCTGATCCATAGCGTTTATACAGTTCTTCCGTGAGAACAACCCTTTGGCGGCCATCTCGCAATGGGGATTTATCTGAAAGTTCCATTTCTTTAACCTCTGTGCGTTTCTGCCTGCCCAGTGAAACTTTTTTGCCGTTGTTTCACCGGGGTGCGAGACCTGTCAGGTTCCGGATTGCGTTGGGAAAGTTCGGACAGATGGGCTGCGATTGCTTTTGCAGACTGATCCACCGGATTTTCACCGTTAACCACTTTGTCGGCAAAACCTCTTGTGGGAAGTATATATTGTTCATTCATGGGACGAACGGTTGTTGCGTATTGTCCCAGAACAGATTCCCGGGTTCTTCCTCTTTCCCTCATGTCCCTTTCAAGACGCCGTGCCAGGCCGAGTTGGTCATCTACCATCACAAAGACACCCAGGTCCAGAAGGGATCGTATTTTTTCCCAATACAGGACAAACAATCCTTCTATAATAATCAGATCGCCTGGCTCAACCGGGATGGATTCCTCTAAGCGTGTGTGTGTAACAAAATCGTATGCTGGAATTTCAATAAGAAGGCCCTGTGTCATTTCGTGCAAATGGTTACGGAGAAGTTCGCTGTCGAGGGCTTCCGGAACATCAAAATTATGCTTTTCCCGATCGTGTGGTGCAAGATGGGAAAGATCGTGGTAATAACTGTCAAGGGAAAGAACGACGGGCGATTTCGCGTCCAGATGCTCGATGAGACGGCGGGCGAGGACGCTCTTTCCTGAACAGGAAGGCCCTGCTATACCGACGATAATATGTTTGTCCTGCATAACAAATTCCTATCAGATTCCTGTTTCCGCAGCTTCCCGGATGATCTTCAAAGTAAGGGCTGCAGTAGCCGACCACGTAAATTTCTTCGCTCTTTCAAGCCCGCGGGCCCGGCAGTCCTCCATCCGATCAGGATTCTTCAGCAATTCGGCCATGGCGCCTGCGATCGATTCCACCTGGTAAGGGTCAAAAAGCACTCCCGTGTCGCCGATTACTTCGGGAATAGATGAAATATCTGAACAGGCTACGGGAATTCCGCAGGCCATGGCTTCGAGAACCGGCATGCCAAACCCTTCGTACAGGGATGGGAACACAAAAAGATCTGCTCCGCAATACAGCGAAGGGATATCTTCCCCGGGAGCAAAGCCCGTGAAAATGACTTCTTTAGAATAAGGTGATTCGTTGGCAACCCGATGGACTTCCTCCGCCCTGTCCCAGTCGCTTCCTGCAAGAACAAGCTGATGGGGGATACCGGTGGATTTTTTCAAAAGATCGAATGCTTTAATCAATCGGGCATGGTTTTTCCCCGGGTGTTCTATTCTGGAAATATACAGGATATAGGGGGCTTGAATTCCGTACTTTGGGCAGATCTCCTTGATGGTCTCGGATTTGTCTCTGGGGAAGTAGACATTATAATCGGCTGCAATGTGGGTGACGGTAACAAGCGGTTCCGGAACGCGGGCAAATTCTACGATATCTTTCTTGCTGCTTTCGCTGACGGTTAGTACACGGGTCAGTCTGCGTACCAGAAATGGAAGGACTTTTTTGATGTAGAACATCCTTGAAGAATCATATTTTCCCTCCACGTGAATACTGGAAAAGTCATGAACCGTCCCAACCGTGGGACAAGGAACGGAATAGGGAACCCTTCGGTTGCCGGCTGGCAGAAACAGGACGTCGTATCCTCTCTTTCGAACCAGTTTAGGAAGGCTTACCTGGTGCCATGCGATATTGGCCAGAGGGCTTCTGAGGGAATCTCCGAAAGAGAGGGTGTTCATGCAATCCGGATCAGGAACGAACAGGTCCTTTTCATCTTCATAAACAATGACTTCGAATTCCATTTCATTGTCAAGAGTAGAAAATTCCCGCAAGAGATTAATAATATACTGGCTGATTCCTGATTTTCCGCCGTCGCCCCCAAAGGTTGTAATGCCAACTTTCATCAGGTTCCTCCTTTTGCCCCTTCAACAGAAGCCACTACAGACCTAACATTTCGAATAGATGTTTGCCAGGCATAAAATCGATGCCTACATGTCTCTTTAAGAAATAGATTATCAGGAATAGTACCAGAAGAATGGGCCAACATAGGAAAAAAGAAAGCAACAGTGCCCTTGCTGCCGTCATCTTTTTCTTGATCTTTTTTTCTTTCCGTGTGACTCCACAGCGACGATCTCTAACCATCAACATGATCACATGGTAACGTGCGAAAATAAGAGGGATGGTTCCCCTGAGGTTGATAGAGAGGTCTTTTTCCCGGCCGCCGGTAGAAATAGCCTCCTCTACAGCCTCTAACTGACGGGGGGTAAAAGAGGCACGTATCTCTGGGTTGATGCTCTCCATCACATGATACGTGAATGGGTCGTTGAATTTTTTCCCAATCATGGAAACCCTGTTGTTTAGGAACGTGGACGCAATAACTTCCCCAACTATACATCATAGCTTCAGACCATTTTCGCCCGATATGAAATCACAAAAACATTGAAATAGCTCGCTATTACGTCAGCTTTTGTGATTCCATATCGAACAAACCTGATCCAAATCTATGCGCCTACTTGCGAAAGTTGTTACGTCCACGTTCCTTATTTACTCTGACAGATAAGATATCAGCTTATCAAGATACATTTCAAAAGAAAAATGTTCTTTCACTCTGCGAAGCCCGTTTTCTCCAAGGTTTTCCGCCAGACCTTTCTCAGTCAGAATCCTCTCAAGGGCCTGTGCAAAAGTATCTATATCCTGTTCGGGAGCTAGAAAACCTGTTTTTCCGTGCTCAAGCCAGTCCGGGATGCCTCCCACGTCAAATGCAACTATTGGTTTGCCGTGATGCATCGCTTCAAGCCCTATCATTCCAAACGGTTCAGGCCACCGGGAAGGAACCGCTACAACCCTAGCCCGGGAATAAAAGCGACCCAGGTCTTCATTGTTGATCCATCCGTGAAATGTTACCTTTTGTTCCAGCCCCAGTTCTTTTGCCTGTTCCTTTAATTTATTCTCTGCATTTCCTGTTCCAATGATATCTGCGGTGAAATGACCTCGGATTTTCTTCAGCGCCTGTAACAGTAGATCAACCCCTTTTCCTCGAATGAGCTGGCCCACATACAAAATAGCCGGGGTTTCCGACGGTGGAACCGGTTCGTGTGTCTCCATGCGAACAACCGGAGGGAGAATGTGAACCTTTTCTTTTGAAAACCCGTTTTGAAGAAGTTCTTCTCGCATGAACCGGCTTCCAACCAGCAGGGTATCTAACAGGTAGTTTTGGCGCATTTCTTTTAATTTGAGCCCTATATTTACATAACCAAAGCCGGTTCGAGTCTGGTTATTTCTGGAAATGAAAGCCCCGTCCAGCCAGCAGCGCCAGTCCAACTTGTGGTGACAAACCCTGTTGTTGGTGAGGTAATATTTGTGACGTCGGGGACAGCATAGATCATGATCATGGACCATCCTGACCGAACGAACACGGTCCAGGAGCTGGAGGCAGAAAGTTACATCAGGGACTTTATGGAAGTAGACCACATCAGGGGATGCATTCCTGAATATTTCCCGGAACGAATGGGGATGGTCGTTTTCCAAAAAACTGCCTAAATCCCTGCAGGGATAGGTGCGTGCAAAGAGATCTTCATAGCTGTCAAGACCGCGTTGGGTTTTTTCCCCGTAGGCCAGGAGGGAAGTGATTCCCCTGGAATTCAGTCCTGCCACCGAATCTGCAATATTCTGCTCTACCCCTCCAAAATATCCGCATTTCTCATTTACGAAAAGGATTCTCACGGATCGCCTCCTCATAGATCCGGATAAGATCTCGTGTTATTTGGTCCCAACTGTACATCCCACACGCCTTGATGTTTCCTGAATTGGAAAGTTGGAGGGCTTTTTCAGGGGATTTGGTCAGTGTCTCAAAGGCCGTAAGAAATTCCCCTGTGTTGTTCTTTTTAAAAAGCAACCCGTCTTTACCGTCCTCAACAAAAGAGGGAATGCCTCCTATCCGGCTTGCCATTACAGGCAGACCGGCAGCCCATGCCTCCAGGATCACGATACCAAAGGGTTCGTGAACGGATGGGAGAAGGAACAGGTCTGACGCATGATAGGCATCCACCAGGTCCTGTCCGCCGGCATCAAGCCCTTTTATTACTGTGACATGATTTTCCAGCCCTGATCCCTGAATGGCTTCCATCAATCGGGAATGGTAGCTTTCGTTGGTAACAGACCCGATGATCAGCAGGTGGACCCGTGGGTTGATTTTGATCAGTTCGGGGAGGGTGTTAATCTGGAAAAGCTGGTTTTTCTGGGGGTCGATTCTTCCTACCGTTACGATCACATACGCTTCCTGTGGGATGTGGTATTTCTTTCTGAATTCGGGACCGTTTCCTTGTTGAAAGTGTTCCGGATCAACCCCGTTTGCCAGGTGAAGAACGTTCTTGTTGGGAAATCGTTCCTGGGTTTTTCGCTGTTCTTCCTGCCCGACGCAGATGATGGCTGCTGCGTCATCCATAACGCTCCGTGATCCAACCCACCACCCCAAAATCTTTCCCCACTCAAAAGTGCCTTCGGTGGGCGCCGTCCATGTTTCGGCTTCCTCGGCCGGGACATCGAACATCCCCCCATGTAGGGATACCACATAGGGAATCCCCCGCCTTTTCGCGATATATCTCCCGATGCCGCCGGGCCGTTTGGCGGTGTGAAGGTGGATGATATCCAGTTCAGGATAGGTCTGCAGTACTTTCATCAGAGAGAAAGAGAAGAGGTTTCCTCCTTTTCTATCCAGCAGGGCTTTAGCTTCTTTTGAAAGGCCCAGGTATGGGTAGAAATAGGATACTCTTCGAACATTCACGCCGCCAATATTTTCTTTATCGGTCTTTGCAAGGGCATTGGGGCAGATAATTTCCGTATGGTGTCCCAATCCGAGCAGCCGTTTACATGTTTCGAGAATGACGGTCTCAGTGCCGCCCCAATGGCTTCGAACAAAACGACGTGGTAATTGAACAATGTTCATGAATCAGACCCCCGTTGAGACTCTTAAATCCTGTTTATATAAAGCCTGTCCACATCGTTCAAAATAAATCCAATGACAGGGATGTCCGATTCCTTAAAGCGTTCAATTCCATGTTTCAAGGCCGAACTCGGGCAGGCTCGGCTTCTTACAACAAATAAAATCGCGTCGGACATCTCGGCTATCAGTTCTGCATCCACGTAAGGATCTGCAGAGGGTGAGTCGATGAGGACTATAGAAAAATCTTTCGACATCTCTTCAAGCATGTCCTTCATCCGGTTGGAAGCAAGGACATCGGGAATAACCGCTTCTCCTACATGGGGAATACATTCAACACCCGGAAGTGTGGTGGGCCAGATAATTTCCTCCGCATCCTCCGCCTGAAAAGAGAGGTATTCACCGATTCCGAGAATTGGCTTGTCTTTTTCTGCAATGAGATAGCTCAAAGTACGCTCGCTTTCATCGGGACGGACCTGTGCATCCAGGATCAGCACCCTTTCATCCTGCCTGCCCAACGCCGCAGCAAGGTTTGCCGTGACCATGGTTCGTCCCTCTCCCGGATTGATGCTGACAATCATGATCCTCGCACCCCGTTTAGGCACAATATGTCGAAGGCGGCGGACAATAATCCTGAATTCCTCTACAAGGGGAAAACTGGTGCCATCGGGAAACAGGAGGTTGTCATCTTTAATTTTCGGGATTACGCCGAGGACGGGCAGTGAAAACTTTTGCGTCAGTTCAGCGCCGGATTTAATGGTTGTATCCATTAATTCAAGGCCTAGAATAAGCGTGAATCCAATCATATTTCCCAGGAAAATGATGGCAATCATGATCATTTTCCGGTTGGATTTCACGCTGAAAAGCGGGGGTGAGGCTTCAGAAATCACATTGAATTCAGGGACATCGGACTCATAGTCCATTCGGACCCTTGCCAGTTTTTTCTCAAGGGATTGCTTTTCACCCTCGCGGGAAACGACTTCTCTGTGCAACTCTGCGTATTTTCGCTGCAGGTCTGTCAGCACATCAAGTCTGGCATTCACCCGTTTTTTTTCACGTTCAAGGTGGATGACCTTCTGGCGCAGAGAAACGCCTTCAAGATCCATGGAAAGTTCCCTGAGCTCCAGGTTCTGTACCATCTGACCCGTGGGAGACTGGAAATTTGCCTTTTCCGGGATAACCTGCTTCTCCAATTGTTTCAACTGTCTTTTCCACTCGTGGATCTGTTCGGTATCCAGGGCATCTACTTCTGCTTTTTCAAAATCGGCCCTGATTTCTTCGTATTCGGCTTTTGAAATCAGACCTTTTTCATACAGTTTCTGGGCGCGTTCATAGGCAAGTTTGTATTTGATCAGTAGAGTGTTACTGCTTCTCTGGGTCTTATCGTCATGGATTGCCCTTCGAATCCTTTCAATGCGTATGTTCAGGTCTGCCAAACCGTCGGTTTGCACATGGCTTTCTGTTTCTTCCTGTGCCTTGACTTTCAGGGCCTCTATCCTGGACTTGAGATCGATCCTTTGAAGCCCAAGGGTTTCACTGTCAACCCGTGCATTGGAAAGGAGAAGTTCAAGGGAGGTCATCTGTTCCAGGTTCCACCTGATTTCCATGTCCAGGTCAACAATTTTATTTTTCGAAATAAAACTCTGGAGATTGTCATCCGCCTTTTTAAGTCCCTTCGAAACGGTATTGAATCTGTTTTCCAGACCATGCAATTCTGCGCCTGCATCTTTTTTCGCCAGATTGAGCTGGTCCTGGATAAAGACATCCCTTAAGGTATTGACAATATCCGCTACGGTTCTTGGGTTGTCCCATTTGGCTTTGATGAATACGAGCGCTGTCTTTTTTTCCACATACACGTTGCAGGCCTTCCCCAGGGCTTTCAGGGAAGCCGGCAGTTGAAGTTTTTCCCTCACCTTCGCAAGGTTGGCGTTGATCTTCACCATATGAATCTGGGTGGAAAGGGGCGGGGTTCGGCCTTGCCCCTGTTCTTTGCCCTCTTTGGGCGTATAGAGCATTACGGACTGTGCTTCAAAAATTCGCGTCCCGAATTTGACTCCTGCAAATACCCCCAGGGTCAGAGAGACTACGAAAAAAATGACCATGATCTTCCAACGACGTAAAAGCCCTATGATCAGAGTCAGCGGTTCAAAGGGGAGTCCGCCTGCAGCTTCCTGGGGGGCTTGATTTTCAGTTTCCGGCATTGGTGTTTCTCTTTTTTTGTTTCAGGATTTGCGAAAAAATCTTCTTCTTGAAATAGGCCCGTTCCTCTCTGTTGAACCCGATGACCCAGAATGTTCCCCCGAAAACCGCAGATCCAAGGATTTCAAGGATGGCTACTTCAATCAGGGTCGTCAGTGGCCTTAGATGCATGATTCCCAGAAGAACTCCTGCCATGAACACGCCTGGAATAACGCTTGGAAAGACCGTATTTTTGTAGAAATCCCAGTGCGACCTGCTGTGAATCTTCCCGGCGCGGGTCTGGATCAATCCGATGTATATGGGGAGATAGGCGATAAACGTAGCCATGGCAACACCGGAAATGCCGTAGAACTGGATGAAAATAATCGTAAGTGCAAGATTCAGCAATTGGCAGCCGAGAAGAGAGAAAGAGAGAAATCTCTGGTACCCCCCCATGCTCAGAATGTTTGTGGTATTGCCGTGAATAATTCCTATCATGGCGGCCGCCACAAGCCATTGGCAGACAGGAACAGCCATCTTGAATTCAGGGCCTGTCCAGGCAATAATGAGCGGTTCGGCAAGCAGGGCCAGACCCAGGAGAAGTGGTGTGGCAAAGGCGATGGTCAGCTTGCTTCCTCTATACCAGACGGCTCTGATGTTCTGTTGCTCATCCGCCCCGTGCAATTCGGCAATGACCGGGGTCAGGGCTTTTGTCAGATGGGAACAGAATTGTTCCGCTTTGCCGGAGAGCCTGATCCCAATGGAATAAATGGCTACCATCTGAAGAGGGAGAAACAACTTGACCACTACGGCATCTACCCTGGTGGCGATCAATCCGGAAACCTGGATCAGGGAAAAATAGAGGGAGAAGGACGTTAATTCCTTTATGAGCGATTTATCAAAATAACGGGGGTGTAGTTTTATTTCGGGGAGGGTGCTTTTTACATGGATCATCATGGCGAACATGGGAAGGACGCCTAACACGGCGTTGAGCACGGCAAGCACCCGAAGATCCGGAATCCGGCTCAATACGATCAGTACGCTTACAAAATAGGCCAGACCCCCGAAAATCTTATAGATATTCGTTATTTTCATTTTCTGGTAACCCACCAGGACTCCCCGGAACATGCCAAGGGGCATATACAGGGCTGATCGAGCACCGATGATCAGGAGTACGGCGTGGGCTGATGAAGCCAGATCCTGGGGGATGTCAAAGATCTGGTTGAAAAAGAGGAGGCTGATGGCTACCCCCCCCATGACAATTATTCCCAGGGCCATGTAAATCCAGAAAAGGGTGCATACAATGGCCCTTTGACGGCCCATATCGTTCCGGCCTCTTGAGTCCGCCACATACTTTACTACGGATGCCCCGAATCCCAGATCTGCCAGTTCAAATACGGCCAGGAACGACCAGATGAGAGACCATAAACCAAAATTGTCGCTCCCTAAAATCCGTATGATAAAGGGAATCAGTATCAGAAAGGTGATGGTATCGACAATGTCTCTCCCATAGCTCGAGAGGGTATTTATCAGGATATATCGGGATCGATTTTTTTTCGTTGTGTCACTCAATGATCAGATCCTTTTTAGTCCATACGCTTCTTTTTTCATAATGTTGCCCATTGCCGTCATGAGTCCTGTTAATGCAAAAAAGAGATAAAAAACTTGGGTTTGTCGGAAAATCCACTCCAGAAGCCCCTGAAGGTGCAGTGTGCTGAAACCTATAAACAACCCCAGAAAAACAGCTTGAAAATATTCATCATGGGTTTTTAGAAGAAGGACAATATTTTTCACGTATAGCCGCAACAGGAAGAGGATGAAGAGCCACATCCCGATCCACCCTGTTTCCGCAGCGGTTAGCAGGTAGATGTGATGGGCCGTTCCCAGGCGGCTCATCCCTTGTTTACTCTCCCTGAATGCTTCCGGGTCTTCTACCTCATCCACTTTGTCGGGATAAACATACCAATAGTATTCGGTGTGGCCTAACATCCATGAGTAGGAATTGAGTCCCGTTCCGAAAAGATGGTCATTGGCCATGACTTTTGCGGCGTCGTTGAAATATTCTCTGGTCATTTCAGAGGCCTTCGGTGCGGTTTGAAACCGTTTGATTACTTTGGGCGCTACGGCAACACCGATCATATCCACCATGAGAAACCCGATGAATACGATCCCGATTTTGCGGGCCGTTGGTTTCATGAGAATAGATATGGCGGTGACCGATCCTAAAGCGCCGATCATGATAACCAGGGCAGCCCTGGATTTTGTGAAAACCACGCACAATATTCCCGCAAACACAGCCGCTATGGCCAGCCGATTCCCTTTTTTTGAAAAACCATCCGCCAGAATCAGCGCGAGAAGTGAGGGAATTATCAGGTCCACATACATGGCCAGGCTGTTCGGATGGGGGAAACTTCCCACAGAGCGGTTTACCACGGATTTGGTCACATATTTTTGAAAAAAGACCTCTGCTCCCTGAAAAATAACCCCGGCCATCAACCCGTTAACGACCGCTTCCACATCCTTTCTGTCCCTTACAAGGTTGACCATGACCCAGAGAAGGATCAGCGCGCGAACAAATTTGTGCAAAGTAAATAAACCGTAGTAGGCTACGGGACAATTGACCAGGGAGATCGCGGATACGAATATGATCATCAGCCACAGAGCCGTTCCTGAAGGCAGCATAATCAGTTTTTTTCCCGATCCTCCCATCAACAGCCAGAAAAAAAAAGCGAAGAAAAAAAGGTCTGGAATCGTTACCCCGAACCCTCGGTCAACGCCTCGATAAGGTTCAAAAAATACCTCCATATAAAACGGTTTTTTGATGTGACAGATGGAGAAGATCATGAGCGTCATCATGATTCTTCTTAGATGGGGCATGGCGTACAGCACGCCGGTTATGATAGGGACCCCTACAAGAAAAACAGCAATGCCCATGAATGAGGCAGCGGTCATAGGGCTATAAACTCCGGTCTGAATGCCCTGGCAAAACCCAGAAGGCCTCGGACAGCCTGCATCTTATCCTTGGGATTTCGGCTTTTTATTTTTAGCATGAGCCACCGCCTGCGGTGATATTCGTAATAAAAACGATGGGCGGTTTCCGGAAAGGAAAGGGAATTCAGTCCCCGGGCAAAGGATGACCAAAGTTCCATCTTGAAGTTGCCGGGCAGAATCATATTATGTAATGCCAGTCTAAGGTTGTAGACATCGTTCAGAACATGACTTCTCTGAATGGTGTTGGCAAAATCTATCAGCCCTATCCGTTTTTCCTGAACATGCATATTCCTGAAAACAAAATCGCCGTGGATGAACGACGGGGCAATATGGCTCTCCCGCAGGGATTCGGCAAGGATTTTTGCGCCGGATCGCATTCCTTTAAACAGCAAGCTCCCGAGGAAGGCCGTGTCTTCCAGCCAGCCGGAACTGTATTCGAGATATTCAAAGATAAACGGCGAAGTTTCTTCTCCGGGAGTGTGGGTCATGCCATAAAGGCCGTTCATCAGTCTCCCCAGGATCGCCATGATTTTCACGCACTGTTCTTGCTTTTGTACATCGCGTTTTGCCTGGTACAACAGGTCGGAAAAACATTCTCCTTCCACAAATCCGATGCATAGAATGTTTCTGTCTGCATTGAGTTTTATGGCTCTCGAATCGATCAGATCAGGATCTTCTCGAGCGATTTCATGGTAAAAATCGAGAGCCTTTGCCTCTTTTTCGATGAGGGATGAATCTTCTCCCTTGTATTTTTTGATAATAAACGGTTGCCCGTGAACCTCCGAACGATAAATGCCGCAGTACTTGTTTTCCTGGATGAGGTGCAGGGAGGAAAGCTCCATATCCAGATCCCGGGAATATTCCAGTATGAGGTTCTCCATGATTCCTCTCAGTTAAAAGCTGCAATTAGCTTTTAGCTATTGGCCGTTAGCTTAAAGAATTCAAACATTTGAATGTTTTTTAGCTCTATTGAAGCTTTCATTTTTTGATGTCAACCTATTGCGACCGTAAATAATCGATATCGTGGGGCTAATAGCTAACGGCTAACCGCTAATTGCAGCTTTTAGGTCTCAGTTAAACTTGTCCCATATCTCAAGAAAACGGGCCGATTCCGCGGGCCAGTTCTGTGCGCGACTGTCTGTCAGGCCGAGGAGAACCGGCAGCTGCCTGTACAGCCTTTCCCTTGGATACCGCCATGACCATATTCCCTGCTGTTTGTTCCTTACCAGATTTCTGGGGATCTTTTTCAAGGAATGCTGTTCGATTTCACGCAGACCTCCCCATTTTACATACTCGGTGAGGGAAGACCACTTCCGACCGGTGCGTACTTCCTCCACATGGAGAAAAACCGCCCCCCATCGCTTTGAAAGATCGATCAGATCCGTTTCGGTGAATTGCGAACCCGGCAAGGCATCCGGCTGGAATTTGAAACGCAGGGCCTCTTCGTAAAGTGCCCCCAACTGAAATTGGGTTACTGCGGAGGAGTCTTTCTCGAGCTTGAAAATACGGTCATCCCGTCCTCGGTACGGGGTCGCGAACCTTCCGTGTGCTATGAGAAGCCCATCCCCCATGGCAAGAATGCATTTGTAATAATTTCTGCGTATGAAATCCTTGTCCGGTTCAGGCTCAGTTCCCCTAACGACACGAAGCGCCCAAAGAAGCCCCGCGCCTCTGTTCAACACCAGTCTGGTTGCTTCAATTGGTCGTAACGGGGATTTGAGTGCTGCAGGGGCATTGGCGGTGAGAACGTCACCATCTCCTTTTGTTACAATGTGGCCGTTCAAAAGATCGTACCACATGAGCCAGTGGGGCCAGTTTCTGATGTCCTGAAGAGTCAGGGGCCTGCTGAAATCCACATCGATATGAATCTCTTCTTCGAATTCCTCACTGATATGGTTCAGTTTGTCCCATGGAACCCGGTTCTTCTGTTTCACAATCAGGGTGTAATCCAAGTCGTTGTATGGTTGCTCTACATCGGAGATGCGGACCACCCCGCCTTCGCCTCGTCCGTACCCTCCACCAAGAAGGAGGGCTACGAAATTATCACCAAGTGCGCGCTCCACAGCGTCTCCGATTCGCGTGGAAACGTCGTGCATGCGGACATTGAATCCATCTGAACCGTGATCTGCATAAATGGGATTCATCTTGGCCCCTCCTTTACTCCGTCCTTGAAGCCTGCCCGTCTTCCCAAGAATTGTGCGAAACGCATCACGGGCGAATACAGTGCGGATCGAAGCAACATGTGAGACAGGGAATATTTTTCATCGCCCATTACCTGGCGAATATAAGGAAGCAGAGAATACCTGAAAAAGGTCTTTTCCCAGGGAGTCCAGTCAAATATTACCGATTCCGCCCGGCCTTCCCCGTAATGTCTTTTATGAAACTGTTTGAGGGAATAATTATGGGAGTGCATGACAACGGAATCCGGGACATATCGTATCTCATACCCCTTTTTCCGGGCCCTCCATGTCCAGTCAATATCCTCAGAATACTGGATCTGTTCATCAAAGTTCATTTTTTCCCACACGGACCGCCTGATTGCTGATGAAGCCATGGAAAAACAGTGCCGCCAGTACTGCTGTCTTGAGCCGTCTCCATAGGTGTCCTCCGTGTCTTTGACTAACAGTGGTTGGCAGTCCGGTCGCGGAATTTGACGTCCGAACACGGCGGCCACATTTTCGTGGTCAAAACCCTTAAGAAGGTTTTCAAGCCATTTTTCGTTCTGGGGGGTGCAATCGGAATTCAGGAAAACAACGAAATCCCCTTGAGAAACCTCCATTCCCTGGTTTAATACCCTTCCGGGGATATATTTCCCTTTGGGAACATTATAGGTCTTATCCGTGTATTTTTCGATCTCCTGCAGGGTTCCATCCGTAGATTCATTGTCGAGGGAAATGAGTGTGAAGGGGCTCTTCTGCCTCGAGGTCATGGACAGGGTTTCTGTGATAAGAGGCATGTCATTGTACGAACGCATCACGACACAAGGGGTCATAGGTATCACTCCCGGAATGTTAACCAAACGATTCTAAAGCATCCTCTCTCGTTTCGCAGACATCAACCAGCAGGTTGATCTTAACAAGTTCAAACACTGAATTCACGGTTTTTGAAACCGAACAGAGTTTCAGTTCGCCTCCTGATGACTTTATTTTCTTCATGACGGAAATAATAGAGCCGATTCCGGAACTGTCTACGAAGCGGAGCTGACCCAAATCCAGAAGGATTCTGGCATTCGGAATCAGAAACTGGTCCATTTCCGTCCTGAAGCTTTTCACGTTATCGGCAGTCAGAGTTTCATCTGGGATAGTCAATATACAGATATCTCCCACATGCTCCGAACTCAATTCCATCCGGATCTTCCTTTCATCGCACCCTCTTAGAGCCTGTTATAAAAAGGCGAATGGGGCAGGCCGAGAGTGAATTAGAACTACCTAATTTTCCTTGAAAAGTCAATCTTTTTGTAATCCTTTCCATAGTTTAAGATTCCCCTTGATGGGCAATCGTGTAAAGCAAAAAGAATGGGGACGAATTTCCGGATAGCCTTGTTACAGGTCAGTGAAACGGTATAAGGCATATCTTTTCCTGTTCGAATCGTTCATTAACTGTTTGTTTGCTGTCTGGAAATAGATCTTTTCCGGCAAGGTCACATGCTTTTTGAAGATTTTTGTTCAGTCCTCTGAGGGTTGTGGCCTGTAAATCTGAAGTTATGGTCTTAGGAAATAGATCATCGGGAATGTTCGAAAATATTTCTTTGCTGGGAATCTGATGGTTGTCAGGGCATTCGGGCGTAAATCCGCAGTCGAGACAGAATTGTTCAAAGACCTTTTGCGTCAATCCTTCCGCTTGAAGTACGTCTTTCAGATGCTGGTTGGTTATGTTTTTATAAAAAATAGTTTCAAAAACACCTCCGAAAAACAGAAAGACTGCCTTGTGGGCCTCAAGAAAGGATGCCGCCTGTCCTTGAGGAGAACAATGGACAAAATACCTACCGGACCAGCTGGATTGTATGGTGAAACAATTCAAGGTTTGTCTGGTTCCGTCAATGCGGGCCGTGTTTTGCCCCCAGATTGCCTTGGCCTTCCGCCCACAATTCAGGTAAGAAATCCCCTTGTCTTTTTTAAGGAAAAGGGCCTGGCTAATCGCCTCTTCCACATCAGATTTTTTTCCTGTAAAACCGTAATCGTTTACAAGTACATCGAAAAATAATGCCGATGTTTTTCCCAGATTATCCCCGAAAATATCTTGATCTGCAACCCAGATGTTTATAAGGCTCAGATAGGAGTGCAGAACCGGATCTCCAGGGATTCTTCCCTTGGTTTCAGAAAGGTTCTTTCCCCTCATGGATTTTCGAACAGCTTCTCGAATACGAGATCCCCTTTCTCCCAGAGGCGGGGCTATCCATCCTCCTGAGCCTGCCGTTTCCCCGTAACCTGGGGGATTCTCACTTTCAGATTGGGATGAATCAGAAGACCCTCTCATTTCGAGGCCGCGAACATTCGACGGAAAATGTTTTTCTTCATCGGGAAACAGAAAAAAGTAAGCAGTGGTAATTACAATGGTAATTGCAAGCAGCACTGACCCGCCTACGGAAAAGACCTTTCTGTTTCGAATGAAAAAGGACTCACGGTGAACTTTGGCATTTTTTTCCTGGACCGTGCGTCGAGACAGCCAGAATACAAGGATCAAAACGAGCAGAATAGCCTGGATGCCAATGGCCCATAAAATAAGAGTGGTATGGGAAAGTTCTGCTTCCATTTTGAATCCAACACCTTTGATGAAGCATGGACAATAAAAGAATACTTGCTCTTTTTAGTATATTTCGCCTATTATGTAAAGAAAGGAACCTCAGGCAACCTGCAAAAATAAATTTAACATTTGTCATTACCTATCCCCTCATATGAAGATGAATCCTTTCCAATATTGCTTTGCTTTAATCTTACTGTTCACCATCTTTTCCTGCAATGCTGATAAATCTACCAGACGGCCTGTTTATCCTCAGCCGGCAGTTGATGCTGACATGTCGAAAAAAGAGCCGCCCGCTGATAAAAATGAAGAAAGGGTTGCAAAAGAGACGCCCCCTGAAAAGAATGAGGAAAAGATTGCCAAGGAAAGAGATGAACAGTTTTCTATGGCTGTTTCAAAAGGTTCGCTTAAACTCAGCATAACGAAAGCAACCATGTTGGCCCTTGAAAATAACCGTCAATTCCGTGTGGAAGAAATTGCTCCGGCTATCATGCAGACCTATGAGGAAACGGAAAGGGCCGTATTTGACCCGGTCATTAGCGCCGAAGGGGGAGTGGGACAGGAAAGGGATAAGGTTTATAGTACCACGAGCGGTTTTGATGCCAGCGTTGGTATTTCAGAATTTCTTCCCACGGGGACATGGATTGATCTGGCTTATGAAACGGATCTGGAGCGAAAAGATCCCAGGGGAGATCCCGACGAAGAATACCGGAATTTTGTCGGGCTGACGGTAACCCAGGCACTTCTGCGCGGGATGGGACTTGAAGCGAATCTGGCTTCTCTCACCCAGGCAAAACTCGACACAAAGGCGTCTGAATACCAACTGCGGGGTTTGGCCCAGTCCCTGCTCGCTGAGACGGAGAATACTTACTGGGATTATACGCTGGCAAAAGAAGAGGTTCGAATTTTCAAATCTTCCCTGGAACTGGCAGATCGTCTTGTGGAGGAAACAAGAGAACGGATTGCCGCAGGGCAGATCGCCGAGTCCGAAATCTATTCTGCGGAGGCGGAAGCCGCCATTCGTGTTCAGGAACTGATCAATGCGCGGAGTTTCAGAAGCACATCCCGACTCAGGTTGTTGAGAATTGTCAATCCCCCCGGGAAGGATCTATGGGATAGGGAAATAGATCTCTTGACGTCGCCTGTGGAACCGACGGTCCATTTTAAGGATATGGAGGAGCATATTAAGCTGGCGCTGCTCATGCGCCCCGATCTCAACCAGGCGAAGCTTGCGGTCGAAAATGATGAACTGGAGATCGTCAAAACAAAAAACGGGCTGCTCCCCAAGTTGGACCTTTTCGTTAGACTGGGAAGGACCGGATACGCCGATTCTTTCGGAGGTTCTGTGGAGGATATTGGAAAAGGGGATGGGGGTATCGATCTCTATGCAGGCCTCAGGTTTGAATTTCCTATTGGCAACAGGGCGCGCAGCGCCCTTTACAAACGGTCAAAGTTGGATCTTCTTCAGAATATGGAAGCTCTGAGGAATATGTCCCAACTTGTGGAACAAGATGTCCTTTCAGCAGCCATTGAGGTAGACCGAAGCGGAGATCAGGTTGTTGCTTCAACGTCTACCAGAAAATACCAGGAAAAAAAACTACAGGCCGAAATTGACAAATACAGGCTGGGGAAATCAACCATGTTCAGGGTTTCCCAGGCGCAGCGTGATTTGGTGGATAGCCAGATTTCAGAAGTTCGAGCGCATATTGACCATATCAAATCACTCACCCTGTTCTATCTTGTGGAAGGCTCCCTGCTTGTACGGCGGGGAATCCTTGCCCCGGGGATGGAGCCGATTGAGTTGAGCTTGAATGAGAGTAGGCAGTAGGAAGTAAGGAGTAGGGAGTAAGTAGTAGGCGGTAGGTAGTAGGAAATAAGGAGTAAGGAGAGTAGGGAGTAGGAAGTAAGCAGTAGGTGGTAACTTGTAACCGGGAACCCAGGGTTTTCACACACGAGCGGAGCAGCCAGCTGAAAAGAAGCCAATCAGATCGATAAAGAAACTTGCACAAGATTATTTACCGCCCGCTTGTCCCGTTGCTGGGG
>CAYOWC010000002.1:0-74981 GCA_964407525.1 uncultured Desulfobacteraceae bacterium
GATAGTACGTCGCACAAGGAAACCCGCAGTTTGACGCCGAGATTGCGGAAAAGGGTCATTTATGGATGGAAACTAACTGGCCAGCTTGCTGATAGAACCCCATTCCGTGGAAAGATCCTTGAGAGATCTTCCGATCTTCTTAAGGGCCATTTTCCTGTTCATACCACTCTGCAAAGCGTCTGCTTTGGCATAGATATAGTAATCCTTGGGTTCGGAGGCCAACAGATAAAAGACCCTGAGGTCTTCAAGGCCGGTGAGCGTGGCCTTGGGAAATCTGGAATTGACCTCGTCCAACCGTTTCTTGCTCAGGGCAACCATCTTGTTCCTGTCTCCAAAGTTCATGGCCCCTGTAGGGCAGGTCTTGACGCAGGCCGGCAAAAGCCCGTTATGAACCCTGTCAACACACATGGTGCACTTGGAGAGATACCCTGCCCCCTCCTGAGCCCGCGGTATGTTGAAAGGACATGCTTCAATCACTGTCTCCGCCTTCATCTTTTTGAGCTTATCTGTGTACAAGACGGCACCGGACTGGCTGTCTATGATAATGCCACCCGGAGCTTCGTCATCTGCTGTCTCTTTGCAGGGAGGTTCCACACAATGTCTGCACTGGTCTGGAAAGAAATACCACACCGGTTTACCGTTTGGAGCCATATGCTCTTCGAAACGGACCACTTTATAGGTGTCAAATGATAGATCCCTGGGGTTCTGCATACTTCCCCAGTTCTGGGTCTTCGTAGCAGGCAATTGATTCCATTGCTTGCAGGCAATCTGACAACCTCTACATGCGGTGCACACCGTAGTATCAATAAAAAAAGCTTTTCCGCTCATCAGATCACCTCCTTTATCCCTTTCTCACATTGACCATGAAGGCCTTGGTTTCAGGAATCCTGGTATTGGGATCGCCCGCTGATGGTGTCAACAGGTTGGCGGAATCACCGCCATCTTTGGGATATACCCATCCATAATGGTATGGTAGCCCTACCTGATGGACGGTACTGCCCTGGACCTGAAATGGCCTCAGACGGATGGTCACCACTGCGACGGCTTCCACCTTGCCACGGGCCGATTCTACAACGACCTTGTCCCCATTATTGATCCCTTTCAACTTGCCCAATTCTTTGCTCATTTCCACAAAGAGCTGGGGTTCAGCCTCTAACAGCCACGGCTGCCATCGGGTCATAACGCCGGTCTGCCAGTGTTCGCACACCCTGTACGTTGACCCTACAAAAGGATATTTTGGATCGCAGGACTTGTAAATATCCATGTTTGTGCTGTAAATGACGGCCACAGGACTGACAAGCTGGTTGGAAAAAGGGTTTTTGTTCACAGGACACTCGATTGGCTCATAGTGTTCTGAGAAAGGCCCGTCCGCCCTTCCCGGTCCAAAGACGTGGGCATGCCCTTCCGGTTTCATGATAAAAGGATACTTGGTCTTGGGGTTGGGGGTACCATCCGCATTGAGCATAGGAGGCCATCCACCATCCGGAACATCACCAACCCAACCTCCTTTTCCCCCCTTTGCATTCGGGTCCCAGGCAATGACCGGATGCTCTTTGTCCCAGGGCTTTCCGTATTTGTCCACGGACGCACGGTTGTAGATAATTCGCCGGTTGACCGGCCAGCACCAGGCCCATCCGAGGTTTAGCCCTATACCCGACTTTTCCTTTTTGCGTCTCGCTGCCATATTTCCTTTGTTCGTATAGGAGTTGCAATACAGCCAGTTGGCACTGCTGGTAGAACCATCGGCCTGAAGATAGGCAAAACTCGGTACAAGATCTCCCTTCTTAAAATGCTTCCCTTTTACACTGATATCCCGCAGAAAATACCCGTTGATCTCCTTTGCCATCTTATGTGAATCAAACTCGCCATGTGTGGCGTAATCCCACTTCAGGTTGACAATAGGATCCGGGTAAACCTCCTTCTCTTTTTCTTTGTAGAGATATTGCAGCTCCTCCCCCAATTTCATCAAAATCTGTCCATCAGGCCAAGCCTGTGCAGGAGGATTGGCGGCTTTGTAACGCCACTGCATCCACCGCCCGCTGTTGGTAATGGACCCTTCCTTTTCCACTGAAGTTGCACACGGGAGCATGAAAACCTCTGTCCTTATTTTTTTGGGATCCATGCCCGGCCCTTTCCAGAAAGAACCGGTCTCATTGTCAAAAATATTGACATTGACCATCCAGTCCAATTTTGCAAGCCCGACCCTCGTTTTGTTGGCATTGGCCCCGGAGGCAGCGGGGTTCTGACCCCAGGAAAAGAAGCCGGTAAATTGTCCTCTGTACATGGCATCAAAAAGATCAAGCCATGAATAGGTCTTTCCATCCTCCAGTTTGGGAAGCCAGTCGTACCCGAAATCATTGGCTTTTGTAGCCTTGCTTCCAAAAAACGACTTAAGCAGGCTGACACTGTATTTGGGATAATTTCCCCACCAGTTGGCACTCAAAGGATCGTTGGTTTTTGGTGTGAATTTCTCGTTGTAGGCAGCCAGGGTTTGGAGGGAGGCATTGGGGGTTTTCAAATATCCTGGCCAGATGTGGTAAAGAATACAATGATCGGTGGACCCCTGCACATTGGATTCACCCCTCAGTGCGTTAACCCCGCCACCGGCCACACCCATATTCCCCAAGAGCAACTGGATAATGGCCATAGTCCTGATATTCTGTACGCCTACCGTATGCTGGGTCCAGCCCATCGCATACATGATAGTCCCGGCCTTTCCCTGCCGGCCTGTGGCGGAATACATTTTGTATACCTTCTGGAGGTCTTCCCGCGGAGTTCCTGTTATGCTTGAAACTGTTTCCAGATCATAACGGCTATAGTGTTTTTTGATCAGTTGAAAAACACAACGGGGGTCCTGTAACGTGCGATCTCTTTTCGATACCCCATTTGCGTCTTTGGAAAAGGCCCATTGACTCTTGTCGTATTCCTTTTTATCTGGATCGTAACCGGAAAACAAGCCATCTTTAAAGTCATAACTGTCGGTTACAAGGAATGCCGCATTGGTATACTCCGCCACATACTCTTTAAAGTATTTGTGGTTATCGAGAATGTATTTAATCATTCCTCCAAGGAAGGCGATATCTGTCCCTGACCTGAGGGCGGTGTAAAAATCCGCCTTTGATGATGTGCGGGTAAAGCGAGGATCAACGCTGAGCAGTTTGCCGCCCCGCTTCATGGCCTCGGTCACCCATTTGAAAGAGACAGGATGATTTTCGGCCGGATTGGAACCCATAATGAGGATACAATCACTGTTCCGGATGTCGATCCAGTGATTGGTCATTGCACCACGTCCGAACGACTCTGCCAGAGCCGCAACAGTAGCGCTGTGTCAGATACGGGCCTGGTGCTCAATATAAACCAGGCCGAGGGACCGCATCAGGGCCTGAATCATCCAACACTCCTCGTTGTCAAGGGCGGCGCTTCCAACACTGGCAATCCCGTTTGTGCGGTTGACCACCTGCCCCTTGGCGTTTTTGTGTTCAAAACTGGCATCCCGGCTCTTTTTGACCCTTTTTGCGATGGTCGAGAGCGCCCAATCCCAGGATACTTTTTGCCATTTGTCACTGTAAGGAGCCCGATACAGTGGAGTAGTCAGTCTCCTGTCATTGTTGACCAATTGACTCAGGGCTGCTCCCTTGGCACAGAGGCTCCCTTCATTCACGGGATGATCAGGGTCTCCCTCAATATTGATAATTTTTCCTGCTCCTGATTCTCCCGTGCTGCAGATGACGCCGCAGCCAACTGCACAATAACAGCATATGCTGGTGGTCTCTTTCGCAAAGCGAAGTTTCAATGTCTGCGCATGCGATTTGATTGGCTTCAAATTAAGGCCCAACCCGAGAATCGCAGCGCCTGCAGCAGAAGTCCCTGTGATTTTAAAGAAATCACGACGCGTAACGTTCATACCTCCTCCTTTCTTTTCGCTACTTAAACCCATTCTCAAGGGCCAGCAGATCTAAATAAATTGTAGCCAGATTCTCCAGTTCCAGGGGCGCGATTTCTTCAAAAGTTTTTTTGTCGATTGTCTTGAGATATCTCATACATTCCCGGCAGAAATAGACCCGAAGCCCTTCTTTCTCTTCAGCCTCAAAGTAACCCAGTTGTTCCTGATTCAGCGTGTTGCAGAAAGGGCACTTGATCCGTGAATAGGGCCATTCCTCGCCACAAAGTTCGCAGTGGAGATATCTCTTGCCGGTCTTTGCAAAATAGGCCATGTCCGGCTGCGAGCCGCACAGGGGACAATAGCCGTGGTCCCATCCCGTTTTGACTATGTCTCCTTTCAATGTATCACGAAGAAGATGCATTGAAGGCCTCAAAGCAATTTGTCCGAGAAAAAGGAGTGCCTTTGCACCCAGGTCAACCCCTTCTGCAATCTGTGATAGCGACTTGTCATCCTGCCTCAAAATACCCCTGAATAGACGCCCGGTCCATTCGCTGTCAGCCTCTGCAGCTTTGAGCGCCATTTTCAGCCCCTCCGCATCATTTCTGTCCGTTTGGCCCAGATGTACCAGGATTTTTTTTAGGAGACCGGACGCAGTAATAAAATCGATAGGTAAATCCTCTCTGGAAAAGATCGGAAACCCTTCCTTCTGCTGGGTGTTTCTTGCCTCTTTTCCAACTTGAATCGGCTTGATACAGGGCGTTTCCTGATCCATGAGAAGGGCCAGTTCTCGAAAAGGGGCCAGGGCGGCTTTAGAAGCAGGTCTCTGTAAAATCAACCGATCAATATGCGGTATGATATTTCGGCCCATATGCTATCCTCATCTCTATGTGGTTTGCTAGTTTCCGGGGCTTCACTCAATCGTAGTAGTCAGGATAGAAGAACCCCCTTTTTAAAGTCAAGCAGCAATTCTCATTAAAACCAAATTGTAGCATCCAAGCCTTTCTCCTTAACCACGAAGCAGGGAGGCTGGCTAACTCACCGAATCGGGTCGTCAGCCACATGATCAACGTCGTGGACCTTTTCCAGTTGTTTGGCGAGATTGCTGGATTGGATGTACGTAAAGAAGTGCCGAGTTCTCACATTCTCGACTCGGAGCCCGTGCTGCCATATCTGACCAATCCTGATCAAGAAAGCATTCGCACCAGCAATTTCACCCAGACATCCGACAACATCCGCGCTACAGGCACTGTTATTCCACCCTGTGTAATCGAAGAGTTCAAAACATGCGTCCAGCTCTTTACCCAGGAAGATCTCGAGATCCTGCCCCTTTACCAGAATGCCATTCGCGATGAGGATTTCAAACTGGTCGTAAGGGAACTTCAGCTTTGCCCGGAGACGCACACGTCTAGGGAATTTTACATGATCAACGAACTGCCGACAGACCCTATGCTGGATCAGCACGATCTGCTTGACGGCAAGGGGCTCGAAGGGTTGAGCTTACTCAACGAGAATGAGAGACGTCACTTCGAAGCTCTTTTTTCTGAAATGAACGAGATCCTGAACTCAGAGCCTGATTGTCCGGGAGACGGCAACCTCGATAAATTCGTCAATATAAAAGATATCCAGAATTGGGAAATACTTGCCGAAGATTGGGGGCAATCGAGTGTCTACGACTTCAACTTTGATGGACTGACCAGCGACCCAGACCTGTCGATCATTTCTCAAAACTTCGGGAGCAGGTGTCTGAATTAGGCCTTAAGAAGTTCCCATGGGTATTTCAATGTATACATGGAGCAAGGAAACGAGTAAAGCGAAGATCTTTGGATGGAGAACCTGATCTACAGGACAAGCTCTATACGATCACTCATAAGTGGCATACGGATGGCGCAAAGGATATTATCGGAAAATGCTTTGAAAACATGCTGTACAACGCCGCTGATCCGGCCAACCCTCTGCCAATAACCGTTGACGGTTTGAATGCCCTCCTGGATAGCTCACGGTTAGTGGGCCCCGAAATAATTGGCTGGAAACCCATGAATCATTTCCGCACTACCTGCCTGTCCAAAGCCGGGATTGTTGGACCACCACCATTGTACTTTCCACTTTTTATAGGTTTCAATGTATTTTCTGATATTTATGTGCCACCGGGGCGCTCGTACCCATGGAATAGATGGCTGCAATATGGCGATGGCGTTGGCCCTGATCCCCAGCAAGACGAGTGGTTCCTGTTCGATGAATGGAACAGCGAACCGGATGACATCAAACTGCCCTGTCAATGCGAGGAGGATAGTATAAAACTAGTGAAGGTACAAATGACGCCCTGCAGTAACCTCCTTCCAAAATCAGAAGATTGAGAGGTTTGTGTGTCAGGCATTGCATGGCCTTCATGCATTTCTATCCCTTTTTCACGGGAGAGATCCCTTATGATACCACCGACCAACTCATAATAGGCCGCTGTCAGCCTGCTGTTCATCTTAAAGGACTTGTATTCTTTCCAGTTGTCTCCCATTATGGCACCATTCCTGAACTTTTTTGCGTCTTGCGGCGGTTTGGCACTCAGGTGATCAGGTTTTCATGGATCAAACTCTCATAAGGAATGTCCATACCGTGATGCAATTTAACAATTTGTTTCAACGAAAGAGTCCTTTTGCGATTCAGCACTTCGCTTACCCGACTCTTAGGGCCAATAAATTGTTCAAGATCTTTTCTCCTGAAATCCATCTGTTCCATCCTGAAAAGAATGGCCTCCACTGGATCAGAAGGCGGCATCGGGTAATATTTATCTTCGTAAGCCTTCACCAAAATCATCAACACATCCAGTTCGTCGCCATCTGGCGTACCAATTTCCGCCCCCCAAATCACATCAATACGTTTCAATGCCTCATCATAAGTTTTTTCATCTCGAATCGGTTTAACCATGGCTATTTTATCTCCTTTAATTATCATAGCGTTCCCGATTCGGTAACGCAAGATTTCTTTCACGCTATTTTTAAAAATCTGGTTGTGTCCCGTCTTCGTAAAGTGGTGTATTTCCTCTATCTCAACTACTCGACCACTTAACTAGTGACGATCCATTAATGTAGTTTTGGGCGCTGTGGGTTTCCAAATTGAATAAATGGATGGACACCAAATGGCTTTTTTCCAGCTGGCGCCCCCGCTCATATGAAACTACCCTGGTTGCTTGTTACTCGTTGCTGGTTCCCTCGTTCCCATGCTCCAGCGTGGGAATGCATAGTTTCTTTCTCGATCAGACTGACCATCTTTCCCGATCAGAGGTGCGGCTCATAAGGAAAATACCAACTAAAAACAACGTCAGTGTAAATTTAACCATGAAGGGCAGGAAGAGCAAGAATGGTGGATTATACTTCATAGTTTTCAAGAGACTCAAAACCTTTTCTCATCGATTTAAATACCGTTGCGCACAGGATGGCTATTACCCCGGTAAAGGATGCCATAATAAAAACCCACTGTCCCCAGGAAATCCCCACCCCTTTCTTCTGCGCCATGAAGATCACGTAGACCGGCCACGCCTCAATGAGAATAATAACCCCTGTCAAAACAGCGCTCGCAATCATATAGGACAGACCACCAAACCCCATGGAAACCTGTGCGATGTTTTCATGTTTAAATCTGGGGTAGACAGCGCCGAAGCCCATGGCCAGCGCAACGATACTGAAGGTTAAAAAAAGCATGGTGCCGGCGGACAGGATCATCATGGACGTGGTGACATTCAGGAAATAGTTCGTGAGAATAACCAGTGCTTCTCCAAGAATAAGCATGGGCGGAAGAAAAAGGAGGTATTTCCCCCACAGGTACCGCTTCATCCCTAGGGGAGAGGTGCGAATGATCCAGTATGCCCTTCCCTCCGCGCTCACGGCGGTGAAAACAAAGCGGGAGCAGACCGCGGAAAGGACAAATCCCGCAAGCCCAAGATTCAGGAAAGCAAGTTCGTTCTGCAGAAAATCCAAAGGGATGGGGCTTTTATGAAGGGGAAGCACACTGAAATTATACACATAAACTACTACGAGAGCCCCCAGAAGAAGGAGCTGCGTCCACTGGGTGTTATCCCTGAAAAAGACCTTGATATCCTTGGAAACAATTGCGCCGACATCGTTTCCGAAAGGCCTTGCGCAGGCCCGGGCCACAAACTCGAGCACTCTTTTCCCTCCGGAACGTCTCTTTCTGGCTTCCCTCGATTTTGAAAACCCGGAAAAATAGACCAGACTTGCCGTCCAGATATTGATCACCATCACGGATACCGCAGTCGTCCAGGTAAGGAGTACTTCAAAAAGGTAGCCACCATCCATGGATGGTCGGAGGCTTCCCCAGATAGTCTCACTGATCCAACGCGTGGGAAGATAGGGGGAATCAGGAGCCTTCAACACGCCCATGTATTGAACAACAGAAAAAAAAGCTTCCGGGTCCACCAGTCTCTCCGGCCTCAGGAACCTGAACAGGAAGTATAGGGCGATAACCATTACAATAGAAAGCAGTAGAATAATATCCCTGGTTCGCTGGGCCGGGATAATGTGAACGAGGGCCATGGTCAGGAATATTCCGATCCCCGAAGCAATCATGGCCATGGCTGTAATCATGTGTAGGAATGTAAAATAGAAACCGGGACCGGGGGCGTACACATAACCGTACGCGAAGAATACAGGCATGGAGAAAACAAGGATCATCCAGGTACTGTTCACAAAGGCGATGACTGAACGGGACAGGAAAATCACTTCAATGGAGACGGGCGTTGAAAGACAGAGTTCAAGGTCATCGGAGAGATAGAGGTTGGACAGGGCTGAAATCACCCCGCTGAATATGAGCAGGGAAAAAATCGTCAGGATAAGCATGGTGAGGAGGTAACGAGCTAACAGGTCTCCGATCATTTCTATGGATTGGAAATAGTTCAAGACGCGACACGAAACCACGAACATGCCGATCCAGAACGCAATGCCTAATAACCCGATAAAGAAGGTTCTCTTTTTCCCGGAGCTTCCCGACCTGACCAGACGGTTCTTAATGCCGGTCAGCCCGGGACTGAGAAGAAGAAAGAGATCTTTCATGGGCAATCCTTTTTCCCTGTGTGAGGTTCAAAAAGAGGTCTTCCAGGTTTCCGTCCACCCCTGCGTGCTGTCTCAGCATATCGGGGCTGCCGCAGGCAATAATCCGCCCTGCCTGGATGATCGCGATTTCTTCGCATACCTCTTCAGCCACATCTAGGGAGTGCGTCGACATGAAAAGCGTCGTCCCGGAAAGGGATTCTTCCCGAAAAATGTCTTTCACAAGCCGTGCGCCTCTCGGGTCCAGTCCCACCATGGGTTCATCCACGAGGAGAACTTTCGGCCGGTGAATGAGCGCAGAGCACATGACGAGGCGCTGCTTCATGCCATGGGAATAACTTTCAATCAACTCATCCCCCCAGTGCCTAAGGTCAAACAGATCGAGGAGCTTGTCTATCCTTCGCGTCAGATCAGCATTGGGGTCCAGCCCGTAGAGACCTGCTACAAAAGTTATGAACTCCAGTCCGGTCAGCTTTTCATAAATATAGGGTCTGTCCGGAATAAATCCGATGAGTCTTTTCACCAGCGACGGTTCCTTAGAAAGGCGGTGACCATGGATAATGACATCCCCCTCTGTTGGTTTTAAGACACCAGCCATCATTCGGATAGTCGTTGTTTTTCCCGCGCCGTTGGGCCCCAGGAATCCGAATCGACTCCCCTCCCCTATGCTGAGGTTCACGTGGTCCACAGCGCGAATGTTTTTATATTTTTTTGTAAGGTTTTTCAGTTCAATCATAAGTTTCAATTTCCAGGGTCAGCTTATTGATAAGTGATATGATTTCCACCTGTTCCTGAAGGCCGCCGTGGAGCAATTTGATATGGGTCACATCCGCGGGCAACTGGTTGAGCGTGGCATCCATAGAGATCCAGGACCCCAAAAAAGCTTCCGTCCAGGCGTGGTAGTAAAAACGATTGTTTACATAGACCAACCCGACACATTGGCGTGCGGGAATCCCAACAGCCCGTAATAGAGCCACAAAAAGAACTGCATGTTCGTTGCAGTCGCCAACCTTTGTCTTTAAGACCTCCAGGGCACTTGGCACACTGATGACCGGTTTTTTTTCCACATTTTCGTAAACCCATTCCAGGAATTTCCTTGCTGCAACGGAAGGGTTATTGGTTTTTCCCACAATGTCACGCGCAAGGTCCCTGATCGTCTTGTTTTCGCTCTGGATATTGAATTCAGGTTGAAGAAAAGGCTTCATTTCTCCTGATTCATCGAAAAAAGGTAGAACATAGGGAATCTCTACCGGCAGTTTTTCTTTCCGGATTTCAAGAGAGTCTCCTTTAAAAATCTGCCGCCCGCCATGGAGACCGTTAGGGTCGAATTCAGAATCCTTGAGGCCTCCAACTTTCATTCTCAAAAAGGAAAGCTGCTGCACATTGCGAAGCTTCTTCTTCACATTTACAGAGGACATGTTGTAGAAATCATACACGTCGTCCCCTTCCAGATCGCTGAGCGCCTTATCGGCATTGGCGCGAACGAGGGTCAAACCCATAACCCCCTGTTCCTTTAACACGTTCCCGCTTTCATCTAACCAGAATTTCAGATCGTGTCCCCACATCTTGGTTTCAAGAACCCAAGAATCATATTTCCGGTCGTTCAACAAGACGTTTTCCCTTCCAGCGACTTTCACAGACATCGGCTTCTGGGTCATAGTGGAAGGATCAAAGAGGGAGAATTCGAACGTTTCTCCCTCCTTCAGCTGTTTGCTTTTGAATATTTGCGACAATCCAGATCCGATCACCGGCGGACCAGACAGTTTCATCGTTTGAGAAACAGATTCCTCCTTATTGCCTGTTTCCATGATGATATTTCCATTCTCCACCTTTCCGGATATGCTGAAGTTCACGATGCCGGAAGTGATTCGAACCTTGAAACTTTTCAATATGAAACGAGGGTCTACCACAGCGCGGGTGAAGGTGCGCATGACACTGGGCTGCCCGAGGAGGTTAAGACGCATAACGATCTCTTCCTGGATGAGATAATCAGCTTCGAGGGGTACGATCTGGGTCATGGAATACCCGATTTTCTTGTCCTTCAAATAGATTTCCATCCATTCGCGCTCGGTTTCCGTCATTGCATAGGCATTGGGAACAGTGCCTGTGGCTTTATGGGAACCATCGAAGTGAACCTGTTTGATCAGACTTCCTATCATGATGATCCATACGAGAACGACAGCACCCCCTATGATATGAAAAACCCGTCTTCTGGAAAATGGCACAGTTTCCCTCCTCTTTTCTATGCTCTTGAAAGAACGCAGTAGAAGTGATAGTATAATATAGTAAGCCTTTCATATAGTCAAAAGAGATAAATTTATAAAGAGACAAAAATGAATAAAAAAGATCTACAATTCGAACAGGGCCCCATCAGGCCGCCAAGCGAGGCGAGGAGTCTTCTTTTACGGTTCACCAGAAACTGCCCTTGGAACCAGTGCAGATTCTGCCCCGTTTATAAGAAAAGGAAGTTCTCCCTGAGGAAAATCGAAGAAATCAAGGGGGATATCCAGACAGCAAGAGACATGGTCGATGATATCAAAGCTCTTTCCGTGAAGCTTGGGCAAAATGGAGCGGTTACGGATCAGGTCATCAGTGTTATTTACGGGCAATCAGGATACAGCGAGAGCTTCAAGAGCGTTGCAGGGTGGATGTATTATGGAACCGGCGCCTGTTTTCTGCAGGATGCCGACAATATGGTCATGAAAGCCGATGATCTGGTTGAAGCGCTGACATTCCTGAAGGAAAAATTCCCGGAAATAACCCGTATTACGACCTATGCCCGATCCCGAACCATCGTAAGAAAGTCGGTTGAATCCTTAACCCGCATACGAAAAGCAGGACTCAACAGAATCCATATCGGTCTCGAAACAGCCTACGATCCCCTTTTGAAGTTGATGAAAAAAGGGGTCACCGCTGCCCAGCAGATAGAATCCGGCCAGAAGGTCGTAAAGGCCGGAATGGAACTTTCGGAATATGTCATGCCCGGACTTGGGGGACAAAAGATGTGGAGGGAACATGCTACGGCAACGGCTGAAGCCCTTAATCAGATCAATCCCCATTTCATCCGGCTTCGAAGCCTCCGGATTCCTGCGCACATCCCTCTCTTTAAGGATCTGAAGGAAGGAAGTTTCGCCATGCAGACGGACGATGCGGTCGCTAAAGAAATAAAGCTCTTTATTGAAACCCTGGACGGCATCACGAGCACCGTAACCAGCGATCATATCATGAACCTTCTGGAAGAAGTCTCAGGAAAACTTCCTGAAGACCGGCAAAAGATGCTTGCTGTAATCCATAAATATCAGGACCTCTCCGATTCAGACAGGATTATATTCCGGATTGGAAGGCGTGGAGGCGCCTACAAATCCACAGACGATCTCGTAACAGATCCGGAGACCTTCACTAAAATCAGCAACCTCTACCTGGATATCAAGGCAAAAGAAGGAATGGAAGGCCTCGAACAATTTATCACAGATATGGTAGACAGATACATTTAGAAATGCAGAAATGCTGCCTGGAGATTGTAAATTACTCATGAGCTATTATCCTATATTCATTCAATTAGAGGGAGAAAACGCCCTTGTGGTCGGCGGTGGGAGCGTCGCATGCCGAAAAGTGGAAACACTCCTTGAGCATGGGGCATCTGTTCGTATTGTTTCCAAAATGCTGTGCTCGAAGCTTGAACAATTGATCACAAAAGGGAAGATTCAATGTCTGGGGAGAGAATTCCGGGAAAGCTATCTTGAGGGGGCTTTTCTTGTCATTGCCGCAACGGACGACAAAGAACTGAACCACAGAATAAGTCAGGCCGCCCGGACAAAAGGCCTTTTGATTAATGCGGTAGACCAGCCGGAGGACTGTAATTTCATCGTTCCGTCCATTGTGAACAGGGGGAATCTCCAGATTGCCATATCCACTTCGGGAAAAAGCCCGGCCATGGCCAAGAAGATCAGGAAGGACCTGGAATGCCGTTTTGGTACGGAATATGAAACATTCCTCGGTATCATGGGTCGCATCCGCAAAGACTTGCTCCCTATGGGATTTTCCCAAAAAGAAAACAGTGTTATTTTTCAGCAAGTGATTGATGCCGGCCTCTTAGATATGATCACCCGTGGAGATATGGAAGGAGCCAAAAATGCACTTTTGGAACTTCTCCCCCCGGGCATGGATATGAAAAAGATATTAAGGCTATAATGACCTCAATATGGTTCAACATTGCGCTCTTTTTTGAACTGCTGGCAACCGGCGGGTTCATTATCTATATCATCAAACAGGAGAAATGGATTTTCCGGTGCTCCTACTGGATTTTAGCAACCGGGTTTCTTTTCCACACTATTCTCCTTGTGTATCGGTATTCTATCCTGGGCGCCTTTCCTGTTATGGATCTCAAGTCGGCACTTTCTTTTTTCGCCTGGGCTATCATCGTCGTCTATCTCATTCTAAACGCAAAATTCCAACTTATGGTCCTCGGTTCCTTTGTAGCTCCTTTTGCTGCTTTTCTCATGGTCATCTCCTCCACCATCCCCGCCATGGAAGGTCCTGTGAAGCCGATTTTTAAGAGCCTGTGGCTTACAGCCCACGTAAGTACCATATTCATTGGAAATGCATTTCTTGCCATTGCGTTCCTGGCAGCAATCATGTACCTGATTCAGGAACATCAGATAAAGAGGAAACGCCATGGATCCTTTTACGGAAGACTGCCTTCTCTTGCTACCCTTGACAGGATCAACCATTACGCCATTTTATATGGTTTTCCGTTTCTGACTATAGGCATGATCACGGGTTCTATTTACGCCCAATATGCCCTGGGGAAATACTGGCAGTGGGACCCCAAGGAAGTGTGGTCTCTCATTTCATGGTTTCTCTACGCTGCCCTTCTCCACGAGCGGTTAGCTGCGGGATGGCAGGGGAGAAAGGCAGCGGTTATGTCGATCGTCTGTTTTCTGGTATTGATTTTTACTTTTTTAGGTGCAAGCCTGCTGGTCGACGGCTATCACAGCTTCAGCACCATGGGAGCACGGTAAGCGCGTTGGTCAAGATTGTCAGCATAGGGATGAACCACGAAACCGCACCCCTCGAGTTACGCGAGTGTCTCGCTCCCGAGGCGGACAGCGATCGTCATATCCTGGCAGGGATGCGGAATCTCGAAGTCATCCGTGAGGGCATTTTCCTGTCCACATGCAACCGGGTCGAGGCATTGTTTACGACGGAAAACCCCGGACAGGCCAAAACGTCGATCCTTTCCGCCTTTTCACAATTGGCAAACATTCCTGAAAAAGAGCTCTCGCCGCACCTCTACACTTATGAAGACACGGCCGCTGTCGAACACATATTCAGTGTGGCTTCCAGCCTCGATTCCATGGTGGTGGGAGAGCCCCAAATACTGGGTCAGATAAAAAACGCTTATGCAATGGCGGTAAAAGAGAAGACTTCCGGGGTCATTTTAAACAGGCTGATGCACAAAGCTTTTCATGTTGCCAAAAGGGTCCGAACGGAAACGGGGATATGCAGTTCAGCGGTTTCCATCAGCTATGCGGCGGTTGAACTGGCCAAAAAGATATTTCATCGATTAGAAGGAAAAAAAGTTCTTCTCATAGGCGCAGGCGAGATGGCTGAACTGGCAGCGAAACACCTTATTTCCAATGGCGTTGCGTCCATTTCGGTTGCCAACAGGACATTCGAGAGGGCCATCCAGGTGGCAAAGGCTTTTGAGGGCCTGCCTGTTTCTTTTGACGAAATGCCTCAACAGCTTAACCATGCCGATATTGTCATTACATCGACCGCCTCGCAGGACTTCATCATCACCCATTCCACTGTCAAAAAACAGCTCAAGAAAAGACGCAACAGACCGCTTTTCTTTATTGATATTGCCGTGCCGAGAGATGTGGAACCCAAGGTTAACAATCTCAACAATGTTTATGTGTACGATATCGATGACCTCAAGGGAATCATTGAAGTGAATATGCACCAACGACAGCAGGAAGCGGTCAAAGCTGAACGGATTATCAAGGATGAGGTAATCAAATTCGAAAAATGGATCAAGACCTTGAAAGTTGTACCGACCATTATTTCCCTGAGAAACAAGGCTGAAACGATTGTGCAGGCTGAAATAAAAAAAAGCAGCCCTGCCCTTTCCGATCTGACGCCTGCCCAACGCCAGGTTATAGAAACCATGTCCAGGTCGATTGTTCAAAAAGTGCTCAGTGACCCGATTCTCTTTTTGAAAAGCAAATCCGACAGGGCTACCCTTGATGTCTACCTCGACATGACCCGGAGATTATTCACACTGGACCTTGATGAGAATCACGAATAAAACATTCTAAACTATTTATGGAGAACACAATGGATTTCACCAAGATGCTTGACACGATAAAAAAACATTCCGACTATCATAAAATGGGCATGGTTGCCAGTCACATCGGAGTTGTCAGGGAAAACTCTCTGAAAGGTGGACAGGTTGATGAAATTGAAGTTTCATTCGACCAGGATGCCATTCAAGGGATTATTCAAGAAGCAAAAACATCCCCGGGAATCATAGAAGTTCTGGTGGAAACGACAGATGGTCTTCTCAAGGTCGGCGATGAAATCATGGCCGTCTTCGTAGGAGGAGACACACGAGACCACGTATTTCCAGTTCTCATAGAAACCGTCGACCAGATGAAAAAGAAGGCTTCAAACAAAAAAGAAATTTTTGCCAAGGAGAATTAAGAAATGAGTATGGTAGATATTACCGAAAAGCCGGTTATAAAGCGACAGGCCGAAGCGGTTGGAAAAATCATCCTGTCACCGGAAACCATAGTGAAAATCAAAGAAGGGTCAACCAGGAAAGGGGACCCTCTGCTTATCGCTCAGGTGGCAGCCCTGCAAAGTACAAAACAGACCTCCGTTATCATACCGCATTGTCACCAGATACCACTTGATTCAGTCGAGGTGAGCTTCAACGTCTTTGAGGATGCTATCCAGGTAAGCTGCATTGTAAAAGCACAGGCACGTACTGGAGTGGAAATGGAAGCCCTTGTGGGTGTCTCCGCAGCCCTGAACACCCTCTGGGACGTGGTGAAGTATTTGGAAAAGGACCAGGATGGGCAGTATCCCTACACAAAGATCACGGATATCCACGTTGTCTGGAAAAAAAAGGGCGAATAGTGAACAGAAAGCTGTTGACAAGTAGCTATCAACAATCATATAAACTTCGAACCCTTGCGGCTAAAAGCTAAAGCCAATGTTGAAACCTGGAACGGGAGCAGAAAAATGAAAAAAAACATTCTGATCACGCTGGCGGCACTTCTGATTACAGGCCTCATGACCATGCAGGCAAGAGCGGAAAAAGCCTACGTATTCAATACATCAAAGGTAACGCTTCGAACCGGACCCCAAGTAGGCAAGAAAATTCTCGCCATGTTGTCCCAGGATGAACCTTTGGAAATCCTTCGTAGTGAATCTGGATGGTCCATGGTGCGCCTTCTAAAACCTTCCAGGAGCAATAAAGAAGGCTGGGTCCTGAGTCGATATCTCGTAACGCGCCTCCCCCTGCAAATTCAGGTAAATGCTTTGACGGGAGAAAATTCGAGGCTTAAGACCAAACTCACCAATTCGGACAAGGAGTGCGCAGAAAGTGTCCTTCAAAGGGATAAATGCCAAGAAAAATTTGCTGAGACCAGCAGGCTTCTGCAAAAACTCCGCACAAGCTACGAGACCTTGAAAAAGGAATCAACAGGATTTCTGAAACTTAAAAAAGAACACGAAACCACGCTTGTATACCTGGAGGAAATCCAGAAGACAAACGGTATTCTTCAAAAAGAAAACGATGCCATGAAATCCTCTGAACGAAACAGATGGTTTCTGACAGGGGCATTGGTACTGCTCTTTGGATTTTTCTTCGGGCTTGTCATGGGGAAACAACAGAGAAAGAAAAAATCATCGTACTATTAAAACGATATCGTGCGGCTAAGTAACGGCTAACCGCTAATTGCTGCTATTTGGAATACAAAAAGTAACCATGATTAAACCGGAAAACCATAGTACAGGCTCTCCAAAACAATCCATTTCTTCTGAACCCCATGGAGAACAGGCGCCAGACTGCGAAATCATTACCATCGGGAGCGAGCTCCTCCTGGGGCAGATTGTGGATACTAACACCGCTTATGTAGCCCAGAAAATGGCAACTGCAGGGGTCTCCGTACAATTTAAGACGTCCGTGGGAGATCGAGTGAAAGAAATTTCAGATGTCATCCAGTCCGCTGTGAAAAGATGCAGGCTCGTTATCACCACGGGTGGACTCGGTCCGACGCTTGACGATCTTACAAGAGACGCAGTGGCTCGTACGGCCGGCGTTTCCCTGGTTTTCAAAAAGGATCTGATGCAGCAGATCGAAGAGATTTTTCGCCGCTACGGATATGGTATGCCGGAAAACAACAGAAGACAGGCATTTATTCCTGAAGGCGGCGTGGCCATACCGAATCCGGTGGGAACAGCACCGGCCTTTATCAAAGAGATAGATGGACGACCGGTTATCTGCCTTCCCGGAGTACCAAGAGAGTTGAAATACCTCCTGAAGCATTCCGTAATCCCCTGGATCCGGGAACGCTTTAAAATAGAGAATGATACGGTCATTTACAGGGTGCTGAAAGTAGCGGGCATAGGGGAGAGCGCGGTCGACAAAGTGATCGGTGATCTGATCCGACCGGGAGAAAACCCTGAAGTGGGCCTGCTCGCATCTCAGGGAGAAATCAAGATACGAATCGCTGCAAAGGCACGGACGGAAGGAGAGGCGCTCTCCCTGATTAACCCGGTTTCCTCAGAGCTTCACCGGCGTCTCGGAAAAAAGATTTTTGGTTCAGATAAGGAAACCCTTGAAGGGAAAATAGATTCCATCCTTGAGGCTAATGGGCTGTCCCTTGCTATTCTTGAGACTTTTTCAGGGGGAATGGCGGCTCATAAACTCCATGCTATTCCATCCAGACAATTATTAGCCAGCCGCGTAATTCCCGGCATTGCAGAATTTGCCGAGTTTCTCGGACGGAAAGACACGGATGTGTGCGCAGAAAATTGTCTTTCCGCAGCGCGGAAAACAGCACATGCTCACAGCGCTGACGTGGGTCTGGCCCTGATGGGATTTCTGGAAAATACCGATAAAGGATATCTGCTCAAAGGATGCGCTGCCGCATGGGGAACAAATATCGAAAAATCTTTTTCCTGGGAAATGGGAGGGGATCTTTTTGCTCTTCAGACACGAGGAGCGGTAATCGGGCTTAATACGTTGCGGCTGGCGCTGGTGTGAAAAGTTCAGTAGGTAGTAAGCGGTAGGCAGTAGGCAGTCAGGCACAACCCGGATATTCCTCGTTCCCATGCTCCCGCGTGGGAATGCATAAACCTGACACCTGACACCCGAAACCTGTTCTTCTTTGCGCCTTTGCGTCTTTGCGCGAGACTTTTTCAAGAAGTTTCTTTCTTGATCTGACTAGCTTTTTTTCGACCAGAGGCGGCGCTCTTCATGACTTCTCTTCAAATGCCCGGATTCGCCTTCCCAATGTCTGGAGCAGTTCTATGGCAACGGAAGGATATTTCTTGATCTCCTCACGAATATTCCATTGATCCAGAGTCAGGGCTTCCGTATCTTCTACAGCCACCACACTGGCGGTTCGGATATAATCGTCGATCAGCGCCATCTCTCCAAAATAACTGTTTGCCCCGAATGTCCTCAGGGTCTGTCTCCCAGGTCCATGAAGGTCTTTGATCACTTCAACATGTCCGGAGATTATGATGAACAGGCGACCATCTCTGGTACCCTCCCGTATAATCACTTCATCCTTTTTGAATGAATGATGATGCGAGAGTTTCCCTATACGCTTCAGATCTCTTTTTTTCATGAGCGAAAAAAGCGAAACTCTCGATAATACATCCGGTACATCTACCATCACAATTCCTCCAGGATTAAAAAAGATATTCGGGTTTCGGCTTTTTGAGCGCGTGGAAAATATTTCCCTTGATTTTACGGTTGGATTTATAAAAGCCAAGAAGCATTTCCTTGATGTCCTGCCTCTTTGAGGCACCCGCCGTGGGACAGCCCAAATCGATGTCTTCCCAGGCCATCTTTACTGCAAAACGTCGCACCAGGTCTTCGTCAATAAGATAAAGGGGCCGGATAATCGTCAACTTTCCTTCAAAAAGTTCCTGTACAGGAAGCATGGTATTCAGAGAAGCGCCGTAAAACATATTCAGAAAGAACGTCTCGATAACATCGTCCTTATGATGTCCCATAGCAATTTTATTGCACTTAAGTTCATCTGCCAGTTCAAAGAGAAGTTTTCGTCTTAGACGGGAACAGAGAAAGCAGGGGTTCTCCCGATTTTCTTCTGAGTGAGCCCTGACTCCTATGTCTGTTCGAAGCACCCTGTATTCAAAATCGTTTAAACGGAAAAAGTCTTCCATTTTTGCCGCGGAGTCCGCTCCGAATCCGGGATCCACATGAACAGCCGTAATGGAATAATCAATAGGAATACGCCTGATTCTTTCTCTCAACAGATGAAGAAGAGACAGGCTGTCTTTTCCCCCTGAAACCGCAACCAGGACATGATCTCCATCTTCAACCATTCCCCTGTTGTGAATGGCCTTCCCCATCAGGCGCTTCATCTCTTTGTGTATAAATGCCAAACTGCACCCTATTCCCTTTTCCGGTTATCTGAAACAGCCTGTCCAATTTTTTTTGAAAGATGTGCCCACAATGATAAAACAACCTCCGTACCCGTCTCGGCAAAGAGTTCCGTTCGAGACACTTTCCGGCCTTTTTCATCTTCTCTTCGAGCGGATTGGGCGGTTTTTCCTTTCGGCATTTCAGTGGAACCGGAGCCTGCTGCGCCTGAACTAAAAAAAGCTCTCAACGTTTCATAGGCGACATTGGTTTCTTTGAGCTTTTCTTCCGCCTTTTTTTTCAGTCTCGGCTTACCGGAAAACCTGTCAGGATGCCAGACACTCACCATATCTCTATAGGCCTGCCGAACTTCCTTTTCAGAAGCCCCTTCCCTGACGTCAAGTATTTGAAAGGATTTTTTTATGTCCATCGAGTCTGTCGTTGATCTTATCCTAATTATTTTACATCCAAGTTCACAGGGCTTTTCTCTTCTTTAACCCTGATATATGATCATATCATAGAGGTTCACGAAATGGTATAATTTATGTTGACCTCTACCGTCCCTATTTTCCGATCCGTCCCATTCATGAATCGAAGGTCAAAATATTCGAAACATGATCCTGCTATTTACCCTCGAACATTTTTTGATCCGAAATAGAGGCATGGGAATTGAGTGAACATACAACAAATGAATTCCCTGTCCTATTTTCTCACAATTTTAATGCTCTCAAGCTCACAATCCACTCAAAATCGCTCTAAAACCCGTTATTTTCCTTGACACCCAAAGCGTGGTTATGGCATGAAAAATATTTTACAAGATAGGTATGTGGAACAAGGCTGATCGTTTTTTCCGGTGCTTCATTTTTTTCAGGCCTTTATTTATGGCGAGCATGGTTTTATAATTAGGAAAAATTTCAGGTTATCAAACGCTCAATACGCAGGAGACAAAGATGATGAGTAAAGAAAAACCAAGCGGTCCTGTATTAATTCTGGGAGGAGGGATTTCCGGAATTCAGGCGGCCCTGAGTATAGCCGAGGCGGGCTATGGGGTTTATCTACTGGAACGTTCCAGCACACTGGGAGGGATGATCCCCAATTTACACAGGATCTATCCGCTCTGCACCTGTTGCAAGTTGAATCCAAAAATCGCAGCCTGTGAACAACATCCGAATATTCGCGTTCTACTGAACGCAACCCTTGAAGAAATCAAAGGGAAGCCCGGCGATTTCACGATTTCCGTTGTCCAGGACGGCGCCGACGAAAAACTTGCAGCCGGAGCGGTTGTGCTGGCAGCCGGTGTTGAAGCATTCGACCCCTCTTCCATGGACTTGTATGGGTACGGCAAATTTCCCAACGTGCTGACAAGCGTCGAATACGAACAGAGCCAGAAACCGATTGGCCCTCTTGCTGGAGCCATTCAAAGGCCTTCCGATGGAAAGACTCCGAAAAAGATCGCCTGGCTTCAGTGCGTCGGATCCCGCGATATAAATCGATGCGATGCTTCCTACTGTTCTTCCGTATGCTGCATGTATGCCCTCAAAGAGGCCGTCACCACAAAAGACGTGGATGAAGACATCGATACAACCATCTTCTATATGGACATGAGAACACACGGCAAAGGCTATGAAGAATACCTGAACAGTGCCGTTGAAAGGGATGTTCGCCTCGTAAGAAGCAGGATTCATACCATCGATTGCGTGGAGGGATCAGACGATCTTCTCATCACCTATCGGGGTGAAAATGGGGAGCTCCAAAAAGAAACGTTTGATATGGTAGTTCTCTCCGTGGGTCTGCGCCCATCCAAGCAAGCCATTGAAACCGCCGAAAAGATAGGGCTAAACCTGAGTCCAGGCCAATTTGTGGGCTCGGAGGCGTTTCAACCTGTATCCACTAATCTGCCTGGAATTTTTGTATGCGGTGGCCTGAGCGGGCCTCTCGATATTGGGCAGTCCATTACCCAGGCAACCGCAACCCTCGCAGAAGTTGGTTCTATCCTCGAAGCAGAAGCCTTTGCACCAGCCAGAGAATATCCCGTACCGGTGGAAAACACAGAGGATCCAAAAGCCCTTCTCTGCTACCACCTCTGCCCGGGAATGGATGGAAATCTGGGCGATGAAATGGCAGCTTATGCAAAACAACTCCCCGGCATTGCCGCAACGAAAGCCCTCGATGGGGATATCCTCACATCCCTGACGAGCAGCTTGAAAGAAACAGGCGCCAACAGGGTAGTTTTTGCAAGCTGTTCACCGAATATACACCAGGGTCTCATCGAAGAAGCCCTGAGATTGTCCGGCCTCAATCCATATTTATACGAAACCGTCGATCTGAGGGTTCTTGATCTGGAATCTCCCGGAATGCAACTCAAAGACAGAATGAGAATGGGAGCTGCCCGTGTCATGCTTCTGGCCCCCACGGCTCTGAAAACCCTTCCTGTTTTAAAAAGTGCTTTGGTCGTCGGAGCCGGGGTCTCCGGCATGGAATCGGCACTGGCGCTTTCACGAAAAGGGTATCCGGTACACCTCATTGAGAAAGAGAATGAATTGGGCGGGCATAGCCGTCACCTAAAGTCCACTTGGGACGGGGCCGACGTACAGGCGTATCTCAAAGAACTGACTGCTTCCGTTGAGCAGGACAAACAGATCACGGTAATGACCCAAACCACTGTCACGCGCAACGAGGGGTCCGCAGGTTCCTTTCAGACGGTTTTGGACCAGGCAGGAAAGCAAACCCATATTTCTCACGGCACTACTATCCTAAGCACAGGTGGGAGTCCTTTACAGACCGATGAATACCTCTACGGAACAAATCCAAACGTGTATCTGTGGTCTGAACTTAACAGCAAGTTGGTGGACACGCCTACTTTCTTCGAAAAAGGCAGTTCCGGCGTTTTTATTCAATGTGTGGGTTCGAGGGATTCCGACCGTCCTTACTGCAGTAATTTCTGCTGTTCTTCAGCAGTCAGAGCGGCTCTCGATATAAAGGCCGTGAACCCGGATATGGATCTATATATACTTTACAGGGATATGAGGACCTTCGGGGAGAGAGAAGATATCTACCGGGAAGCAAGGGAAAAAGGGATCATCTTTATCCGCTACGATTTGGAAAACAAACCGCAGGTGGAGAAATCAGAGAATGGCGCCGGCGTAAAAGTGACCGTTTATGAGCCTGTCCTTGAAAGACCGGTGGCCATTGAAGCAGATTTCCTTTCTCTTCAGTCTGCCATTACGGCCCCAGGCAATGAAGAATTGTCATCCCTTTTCAATGTAAAGCTGGATTCCAACGGATTTCTCGCCGAGTCCCCTGAGAAAATGCGACCGATGGATACAACTATTGAGGGAATTTTCATGGCAGGCCTTGCAGCCTATCCGAAAGATCTGGGAGAAACCATTACGCAAGGCAAGGCGGCCGCTGCCAGGGCCATGGAGATATTGCAGAAGGATACTATTGAAGTGGGTGGACTGGTTGCTGAAGTCATGCCTGACATGTGCGCCGTCTGCTGCACGTGCGTGAGAACATGCCCTTTCAACGTGCCGCATATCAACCGTGAGACAGGGGCGGCCTTTATTGACCCCAGCCTTTGCCGGGGATGCGGTATGTGTGTTGCGGAATGTCCTGGAAAGGCCATTGTCATGTTCACATGCAGTGATCAGATGTTGACAGAAGCCCCTTCTGTTCTTCTCGGAAATTAAGTCAAGAGATTACGGGTTGCCGCGCAATACCGCGGCAATCGTCCATGGGTAAAGGAGATGGGAATATGAGCAATTCCAAACCTCAGATTGTTGCCTTTTGCTGCTCGAATTGTGCGTCATCCGCAGCAAACGTAGCACAAGGTATGAAAAAAGTATTGCCTGAAAATGTAAAAGTCATTCAGGTTCCGTGTACAGGACGAATAGAGATCCTCCACCTTTTGAAACCTTTTGAAGAAGGTGCAGACGGTGTTTACGTGGCAGGCTGTCAGGGAGACAGTTGCCAGTATATGGAAGGAATCAGCAAGGCCTCCAAGAGAGTGGCCCACGTAAAAAAAGTCCTTCAGGAGATTGATATTGACCCTGAACGGATAGAGGTTTTTGAACTTTCCGCAAGCAGAGGTGGAAGGTTTGTTGATGTGGCATATGAAATGACGGAAAGGCTTGAAGCATTAGGGCCGATCTTGTAAGCGAAAAACTTTAGACGTCCTGCGAGGTATAGGCAATGATTGTTGCAGAACCAAAACCAGTCAAAGAAATACTTGAAATGGTTCAGGATTCAAAAAAAGTCCTGACTATAGGGTGCAAAGGTTGCGTCACCGTATGTAACGTGGGCGGCGCAAAGGAAGTTGGGGTTCTTGCATCTACCATTAGAATAGCCAGGAAGAAACTTGGAATCCCCATTGAAGTAGATGAATTTCTCCTGGAAAGACAGTGCGACCCCGAATATATTGACGAAGTAAAAGAAATCATAGGACAGTACGATTCGGTCATATCCATAGCCTGCGGCGTTGGTCCACAATTCCTCTCGGAAAGATATCCTGAGACACGGATATTTCCAGGAGTGAATACGCAATTTATGGGAGGCGCCGTGGAACACGGCGTCTGGTCCGAGAGATGTGCCGGATGCGGACAGTGCGTAATACATCTCTTTGGCGGAGTCTGTCCCATAGCCAGATGCTCCAAGAGCCTTCTGAATGGACCGTGCGGTGGATCTGATCATGGAAAATGCGAGATCTCTAAAGACGTGGACTGCGTTTGGGATATTATCGTGAGAAAGATGATGGAACAGGACCGCATGGATGAACTCCTTGAGTTTAAACCACCAAAGAGCTGGACAACCGCCAGGGATGGCGGGCCGAGAAAAATGATCAGGGAGGAACTGGTAAAATGAGCGAATACAAATCAGGAAGTAATCTGGAAAAGGTATTAAAGGCCGGACATTTCGCTTTTACCGGTGAGTGCGGACCCCCGACGGGCGCCAACGTGGAACACCTGCGGGAAAAGGCCGGTCACCTGAAAGGCTGTGTGGATGCGGTCAATGTCACGGACAATCAGACCGCTGTAGTACGTATGTCGAGCTGGGCTGCTTCCCTTATTCTCCTGCAGGATGGAATTGAACCCAACTTTCAGATGGTATGTCGCGATCGTAATCGTCTGGCCATTCAGAGCGATATCCTGGGCGTATCTTCTCACGGTATACGAAATATGCTCTGCCTCTCAGGAGACCATCAAAAATTTGGAAATCATCCCGAAGCAAAGAATGTCTTTGACATTGATTCCACGCAGTTGATTTATACGGTCAAGACGATGCGGGATGAAGGAAAATTCCTAAACGGTCAGGATGTGGACGTACCGCCCAAACTTTTTATCGGTGCTGCTTCCAATCCCTTTGCAGAACCGTTTGATTTTCGCGTTCACCGCCTGGCAAAAAAGATAGCTGCCGGAGCTGATTTCATCCAGACCCAGTGTATCTACAACATGGATAGATTCAGACGTTTCATGAAAATGGCAGTGGATATGGGCCTCCATGAAAAATGCTACATTCTCGCAGGGGTCACCCCCATGAAGAGCGTGGGTATGGCAAGGTATATGGGCAAATCCGTGCCGGGAATGGATGTTCCCGATTCCCTTATCAAACGTTTGAAGGGCGCCGGCAAAGGGAAAGTTGCAGAAGAAGGTATTAAATATGCCCTTGAACAGATAGAGGAATTCAGGGAAATGGAAGGCGTAGCTGGTGTGCATCTCATGGCTATCGAATGGGAACACAAGGTCCCGGAGATCGCAGAAAGGGCTGGAATGCTACCAAGACCTGTCGTCTAGTCTGGCAACCATTCAAGTGTGACAGAACCCCCAGAGCGCATCCTCATGAAAGTTTTTCCAGAGAATGCGCTCTTTTCTTTCGATAAAAGGAGGTACGTCGATGAAGAGAATTCTATGCCTTGCTTTAATTCTCGTTGCTTCCATTTTTATGGGCTGCGCCACAACAACGAAAGAATGGGTAAGCAACCCGGTATCCCGAACCGCGGAAAACGACATTTTCAAGGCCCAACTGGAACCCGGAAAAGAAGGTAAGAGAACATTTGTTTCTTTTCGTTTGATTCTAGTCAATAAAACAGGCGACCCGGTGAAAATTGACTGGAACCAGACCAGATACCTCCTCAACGGCAAACCAAACGGCCGTTTTTGGTTTAAAGGTATCGACCCGAGAACAATCAAAGACAACATCCCTCCCGATATTATTCCAGGAGGAAGTCGCTTTGAAAAACTAATCTTTCCCGTGAAACTGGTTGCCTTCGCTCCTATTCAAGACGATACGCTGAGGGATGGAGGTCCAGGCATATATCCGGGTCCCATGCCCCAGGGAGAAAACGGCATTTACCTTGTTGTCACTCAAAATGGTAAAATGATAACGGAGAAGCTTGTGTTCACCATAGTGCCTGAAAACATGGGAGCCTCATGAACGCCAATACTTGATTTCCATCCATACGGTTACAGTGATAATATAGGTGGATGGCACTATCTGCCCGCAAAACTAGATATTTGCCCCATATTCGACTTCAAAAAGAGTTTTTCCTTGACCTTTGCAGGTTTCAAGGCTATTCCATTCCGCCAAGGGTTTGCTAAATTTAGGCATTCCTATTAACCACATTATCTTAATCTTAGGAGGAGAGAGATGAAAAAAGAGGAATTAGTAACATTTGTTGCAGAAAAAGCGGACATTACAAAGAAGGCGGCCAATGATGCGGTCAATGCGGTATTTGAAGGCATAACTTCTTCGTTAGAAAAAGGCGATGCCATATCCATAACGGGTTTTGGAAGTTTTAAAGTCGTAGAACGCGCAGCCCGCGAAGGCCGGAATCCAAGCACCGGAGAAAAAATCCAGATTAAGGCGTCTAAAGGCGTCAAATTTTCCGTTGGCGCCGGACTGAAAAAGAGCGTCGCAAAATAGATGTCTGAAACTATCTCGCATTTCAGGTGCCGTTACATAGTCGAGTCACCGGATGTTCCAACCGTATCTCCCTTTCCGTATGTTTTCTTTATGCATTTTTTTCCTGGCTAAACACGCCCTTTATTCAACTCTTCCGGCCGGACGATGATCACTCCGGCCAGGAAGATTGTTGTCTGAAAATGGTCTCTTTTCATTTTCCGGAGGAAAAGATATTGCTGTCCTGGCCTCTTGACTCATTTGATTTAACGTACTACATTATAGATTGTTTAGAGAATGTTTGGGGGGGTTCCTTTAAACCTATTCGCAAGGGGGAATGATGGCAATATCGGAAGAAAATGAGTATAAAAATCTGGCTGATTTTGCAATAGAAGTAATCAAGAACGCCGGGCGGGAAGCCCTTCCCTACTACGGGAAAGGAAGTATCGATTTTAAATTTGACGAGGAACTGGTAACTGAAGTCGAATTGCGACTATCCGAATTTTTCCAGAACAGTCTCAATGCCCATTTTCCCGAACACCAGATATTCCTGAATAACCATGAAAGCATAGATTACACCCACGAAAAAAAGCGCTATCTCTGGGTCTTTGATGCCCTTGACGGTGTTGCTAATTTCCAGGCCGGCATCCCGGTTTGGGGAATGTCCCTTGCGCTTCTCGAAAATTTCTGGCCGGTTTTCGGCGTTTTCTTCATGCCTGCCACAGGCGACATCTTTCATGCCCAGGCGGATAAAGAGGCTCTGTGGGGGAACAGAGAAATCAAGGGCGGTCATCCTGCCGAAATCAATGATGAGAGCGTCCTATTGACCTATGCGAGGTTTCACAACCACTACGATTGCAATTTCCCCGGGAAAGTTCGCAGTTTTGGCTGCACGGCAGCCCACATTTGTTATGTCGCCGCCGGTCGGGCCGAAGCGGCGGTCTTTACTGGAGAAACCTATCAAAATTTAGCAGCAACGCGCGTCATCATTGAGGCAGCGGGAATCAAGTTGTATCGGATGGATGGCGGTGAATTCTTTTTGAATGAGTATCTTGATGGAAGACAAATTGAGGAACCTCTTCTCGCAGTCAGCCCAGATAATTTCCAAAACATTCACGATTGCCTGAGGACGGTCTCTCCATGAAGAAAGTAATTAGAATGCGCGAGATGCTGAAACACGAAAAGGGTATTCTTAAAAAAATATCAGCCATGGGAGACATGGGCAGAAGAATTCGAGAGATGGGACTGTTTCCAGGAGCATCCATCCAGATACAGGGAAGAGCTCCTCTAAAGGACCCAGTGGCCATCAAGATAAGAGATTTTGTCCTGACTTTACGAAACAATGAGGCAGACAGTATTTTTATTGAAGTGGATCTGCCCGATAATGACCAACGTTTATGAAAAAAAAAATTGTCATTGCCCTCTCGGGAAATCCCAATGCGGGAAAAACAACCGCGTTTAATGCCATTACCGGTGCAAGGCAGCATATTGCCAATTATCCCGGCGTCACCGTAGAGAAAAAATCGGGAATTGTTTTCCACAAAGGGTATGAAATCGAGATTGTTGACCTGCCTGGAACCTATTCTCTGACAGCTTACTCGCTGGAAGAAATTGTGGCGAGGGATTTTGTTATCAATGAACGACCTGACCTGGTCGTAGATATAGTAGACGCCTCTAACCTGGACCGGCATTTCTATTTAGCCACCCAATTCAAGGAACTGGGTGTTCCCCTGATTCTCGCGCTCAACATGGTTGATGTGGCGGAAGCCAGAGGAATTAAGATCGACTATGGGCGTCTCTCCACTGACTTTGATGCTCCGGTAGTTCCCATGGTGGCAAGATCCGGAAAAGGGATCTCGGAACTTCTGGATACGGTTGTTGACACCTTTGAAAAAAGCCCTCCCTGGAAACCACCGGCCATATCTTACGGCCTGGATATCGACCGGGCCCTCGATGAAATATCCGCCATCATCGAAAAATCCAACACCTATGACAAAAAATATCCGGCAAGATGGAGAGCGCTCAAATGCCTTGAAGGTGATAACCAGATTTTAGGGCTGTTGAAACGCGACCCCATATGCGGACCTGAAATTGAAGAAATCTGCGACAATATCATCAGGCATACCATGGCCACTCTGGAGGAAGACCCGGAGTCTATCATAGCGGATCATAGATATGGCTTCATTGCGGGGATTACCAAGAAGGTCGTCAAGCGACAGATCGAGTTTCGCATCAATGCCTCAGACAAAATCGACAAAGTCCTCACCAATCGAATCATCGGCCCCCTGTGCATGATCCTCATATTATATGGCGTCTATTCCTTCACTTTCTGGGCCAGTGAAATCCCCATACTATGGTTTGATAAATTTTTCGATTTTCTGAGAGATGCCGTTGTATTTTTAGTCCCGGAAGGGATCATAAGATCTCTGCTGATCTCAGGCGTCATCGATGGCGTAGGTGGTGTCCTGGGCTTTGTCCCTTTGATCCTGTTCATGTTCTTCGCCATTGCCTTTATGGAAGATTCCGGATATATGGCAAGAGTTGCCTACATGCTTGACCGGATTTTACGCTGGTTCGGGCTCCATGGCAATTCCGTCATGGCCATGGTCGTAAGCGGCGGGATTTCCGGGGGATGCGCTGTTCCCGGTGTGCTTGCAACCAGGATATTGAAAGATCCAAAAGAAAGGATCGCAACCCTTCTGGTCGTTCCATTCATGAATTGCGGCGCCAAACTACCGGTTTACGCCATGCTTATCACGGCCTTTTTTTCAAAAGATAAGGCCCGGATCATGTTCTTTCTGACCCTTCTTTCCTGGGCCTTCGCCCTGTTTGCGGCAAAGATTCTCCGGTCTACCGTTTTGAAAGGTCCCAAAACCCCGTTCGTTATGGAGCTGCCCCCCTACAGAGCGCCTACCATCAAAGGGCTTCTGATCCATTCCTGGGAGAGGACCTGGCAATATATCAAGAAAGCAGGCACGGTAATTCTGGCTTTTTCCGTTGTCCTTTGGGCAATGATGACCTTTCCCGGCCTTTCAGAAGAACAGACAAAGGACTTTGAGATCAGGGAAAATGCACTGATTCAAACCTTTCTTGACGCTCCGGATATTCGTGGATTGCTAAAAAACCGGGAAGATTTGACCACTCTGGACAACATTTTTCTTTCTATGAAAGGTGCAACTGCAACCCCCGAAAACAATCATATCCCTCCACATTTAAAGGATATGGCACACACTGCAATCCATTTAGAAAATGCCGATGAAAGAAACCTTGACAAGACTGATTCAAAATATGTAAAGGCAGGAACCCTGTATTTGAATCTCAGGGAACAGTTGAGAATGATCGATATGCAAAAACATCAGGCGGCCATGAAAAGGACAATTGCCGGATGGCTGGGGCTGAAGCTGGAGGTAATCACCAAGCCTTTAGGGTTTGAATATCGAACCAATATTGCGCTTGTTGCCGGTTTTGCGGCAAAAGAGGTAGTCGTTTCTACCCTCGGAACCGCCTATTCTCTCGGAGAGGTGGATCCGGAAGATACGGGGTCTCTTTCCGAAAAACTCAGGAACGCCCCTGGCTGGAATCCCCTGCAGGCTTTTACGTTGATCGTCTTCACTATGCTCTATGTCCCATGCATCGCCACCGTGATAAGCATCAGGAAAGAGAGCTCCATGGGATGGGCTGGATTCTCCATTCTTTTCAATCTGACGATCGCCTATGCAGCAGCCTTTGTTATCAGACAGGTGGGAATTCTACTGGGCCTCGGTACAGGGTAAGGAAAATCTGATCATCCTTTTTTCGGGCTTGGTCCTAAAGTCAGACCTCGTTAAGTGGTCGAGTAGATTAGTAGTTAAGTGGTTATTATTATTTGAAGTTATTCCTTTCACCTCAAAATTGGACACCCGATGGATTTGAATAGGCAATGTGTTGATTCCACGTGCTTATTTTCTAACTCAACAACTCGACCACTTACCTATTTGACGAGGTCTGAAGTTAGAACCAAGCCCCTTTTTTCTAAACGGCAGAAGGTGGAAATCGGTCCATCTTGTCCATAAATTCGTGGAGATAGAACGTATGCAAAAGATTCCTATAACCAAAGAAGGACTAGAAAGCCTGAACATCCAACTGACCCACCTCCAGAGGGTGGAAAGGCCTGACAATATTCGGGCCATTTCGGAGGCCCGCGCTCATGGAGATTTAAGCGAAAACGCAGAATATCATGCGGCAAAAGAAAGGCAATCTTTTCTCGAAGGCAAAATGAATGAGTTAAAAACCGCCGTAAGCTGTGCGGAAGTCATAGACGTGAACACTGGTCCAACCGACAGGGTGGTTTTTGGCCGAACGGTTTTACTCTATGATCTAAATACGGAAGAAGAGATCAGTTATCAGCTTGTGGGTCCCTATGAATCTTCTCCGGAGAATGGAAAGATCTCCGTCAAATCTCCCCTTGGTCAAGGACTGATTGGACAGGAAATTGGCGATGAAGTAAAAATAAAGACTCCAGGAGGCATCCAGGAGTTTGAAATACTGGAAATCAGTTGAGGATTTTGCCATGGAAAAAATAGAGCAGGATAGCAGCGTAACCATCAAGTTCATAATGAAAACCAAAATACCGGACGGGGAGTTTGAGGAACGCCCGGAAGAAGAAACTTCTTTCATTTTTGGTATTAATCCTCAGGCGGAGAGCCTTGAAAAGGCCCTGGAGGGCGCACAGGCAGGCGACAGACTGTCCTTGAGCATCCCTTCTTCAGAGGTTTATGGCGAACATGATCCATCCCTCATCAGGGAGATCCCGAAAAAAGGTCTGATTAAACAACGGGTAAAGGAAGGAAAACTCTACAGGCAGATGAAAATGGGTTCCCTGGTTTCTTTCAAAGTCCTCGAAATAAGGCAGGATACCGTATTGGTCGATTTTAATAGACCGATGGCGGGGATATCGGTCACAATCGAAGTGGAGGTGGTCTCTGTCAGAAAGTCAACTACTGAGGAAATAAAGGCAGCCTATGAAATGCAGGCAAAAAGAGATATCGGCTGTGGATGATCGGGGAGCTTAGATGGAAAACAAGACCGGATCTCAAAACCCTGTACGAATATTTCTTCACGGACTTGAGAGCAGCAACAGGGGTGTAAAAGCAGTTTTTTTCCGGGAGAATTTCCCCCATATGATCGTCCCCACCTTTATCGGCGATCTCGTGATCCGCATGGAGAAGTTACGTGAAATCCTGCGGGGAAAATCGGAAATCACCATGGTTGGTTCCAGTTTCGGGGGTCTTATGGCCACCATCTTTGCCATGGAACACCCTTCTCTCGTCAGGAAATTGATTCTCCTGGCGCCTGCGATCCACATCATCAAAGATGCGCCCACGAAAATCAGGGCCATATCTACACCGGTTCAAATCTATCATGGGAACAGAGACGAAGTCATTCCTCTGGCTGATGTTCAGCGGCTTGCCAAAGAGTTCTTTCAAAACCTGTCGTTCAATGTCGTCCCGGACGATCACTCCCTTCACGAAACCTTTAAAATCATGGATTGGAAGGCGTTGCTTTAATTTGAACGTAAAAGCTGCAATTAGCGTTTAGCTATTAGCCGTTAGCTTAAAGATCCCAATCGTTTGCATGACTTTTCCCTTTATTTGAGAATTCACTTTTCGATGCTTACCTATTGCATTGTAAATGGCTGACATTGTATGGCTAATAGCTAACGGCTCATCGCTAATTGCCGCTTTTAGGGTGAATCCTTTTTGAGTTTCTCTATCTGGGATGTATACCAGTCAATTTGTCGGCAAATTCCCCTGACGACTCTGACTTCTCTTGCTCGCAGAGGAAATCTGGAAAGGAACCTGCGGATATTCCTGATCCAGTGTTCCGGGTTCTGGGGATTCAGAAATCCTATTGTTAAAAGAACTTCCTGAAGATGTTCATACATCCCCTCCAGTTCAAAACCGTTAGCAAGACGCGGTAACGTCTCCCTGGTTTCCTTTGCCGAAGCCAGAAATAGCTCGTACGATACCACCAGGACAGCGTGGGCGAGATTCAGAGAAGAAAACGCGGCTGTGGGAATGGTGGTCAGAGTATGGCAGTGGTACAGGTCCTCGTTGGACAGTCCCCTGTCTTCCGGGCCGAACATTACAGCTACAAGGTTATTTTTCGAAATGGGGATGAGAGATTGTGCAAGGGATCTGGGTCTCGTCATGGAGGGTCGCATGGAACCGGTGCGGGCCGTTGTTCCTACCACATGATGGAAAGGCGCCAAGGCCTCCAGGAGATCTTCGTAGATCTCCATTTTTTCAAGCAAACCTACTGAGTTTCCTGTTGCTGTTTTCCGCATACGGCCAGGATCGCAGTTCTTCGGTTGCACCAAAATCAATCTGCCCAGGCCCATGTTGTTCATTGCCCGGGCAACTGCCCCGATATTTTCCGGAATCTGCGGCTGGACCAGTACGATGGCGATATGCCCCAGATTAACTTCACTTTTCATTTTTACCTGAAAGATGCAATTAGCTATTAGCTATTAGCCGTTAGCTTAAAGATCCCAATCATTTGCATGACTTTTCACTTTATTTGGGGTTTCACTTTTTGATGCTTAGCAATTGCATCGTAAATAGCTGATATTGTGTGGCTAATAGCTAACGGCTAACCGCTAATTGCAGCTTTTAGGTTTTAAGTATGTTCACAATTTCAGCCGTAATCTCGTCATTGTCAAAAGAAAAACTGACGGTGCCCTTATCAACGGTAAATACGGTCACACTGGCGTTGTACTGGACGGACAGCTCGTCCAGGATCTCCCTGAATTGGGTTACAAAAGGGTGATCCAGACTGTCCACTTCCGGTGGAAAAAGGTCAACTTCAAAAATTCCGTTCGATTTCATACAAGTAAAGATTCCTTGTTTTTCGATTTGTGCATTGAGCCAATAATTTTGGAAAGTAACACAATTCATGGGATAGTGTCCAATAGGAAATAGAAAATAGGCTTAAACCTGTATCACGATACATATTTGTCCCATTCATTTCATTGAGACAAATGCGGCGAATCCTCCATCCTGCGACATGTACAACTTAGGACAACAGGGTAAATACCTGGACTCCCAATGGAATTCACTTTGCGAAGAGATGTGAGCATTTTGGCACGGATCTTGATATAATATAGGCAGAAGCACAAGATGTTCAAAATGCTACGGATATCCTTCCTCGTCTTGTGAAGTTACCAACATAATATGTTCGCCATGGAGGTGGAGACTATGAAAATAGAAGATATTAGAATGGATCTGGACCTCGTTAATGACATCGACTGGGATATGACCCCTGAAGAGGCGGTTACCCTCTATTTGGAATGGGGAAACAATTGGTCTCACGACAGAAAATTCGTAAAATCAAAAAATGATGTATCCCATTACTTCGTCCTCAACACCTGGGGGGAGGAACCTGTAATATTTTTTATCCGACGCAATTCAGACGGAGCAACTGAACTGGCTGAAATAGATGTACCCGAAATGCTCGAAGAAAAAATTAAATATGAGTACAGGGATGGAAAAGGCGTCTATGGCCTGGAAGGCGAATTGAAAGACTGGTTGCGGGAGGAACTGGACGCTGCTTAAGAATACGTTTTCATATGGGGAATCCACATCTGTGGATTCCCTTTTTTTTTGCCCAGAAAGAGCATGCCATTCCTTTTAATCCAACTACAGAGTTATTTCTTATTCTATTCCATGTTAATACATCCCCCCTTGACTTGAGGTATAATTATAGCATATTTTATATACCATTATGGAATTTGAATTTGACAAGCGAAAAAATCAAACCAATAAGGAAAAACACGGGATTGATTTTACTGAAGCGCAGGCTTTATGGATCGATTCGGATCGAATTGAAATCCCAGCAAAAACCTCTGATGAAGAGAGGTTCCTGATAATCGGTAAAATTCTGGATAAGCACTGGTCAGCCATCATCACCTACCGGCGTACACGGATCAGGATTATTTCAGTACGCCGATCTCGAAAAGAGGAGATGAAGATTTATGAAAGCTAAAGACTTGGATGAAAAATTTGATTCCGGACAGGATATTACCGAATTCCTTGATATTTCAAACGCCAAAAAACCTGGGCAAAACCTAAAGAGAGTCAATGTAGACTTTCCTGTATGGATGATCCATAGTTTAGATAAAGAAGCCAAAAGACTTGGCGTACCTCGACAATCCATTATTAAAATCTGGATTGCCGAAAAGTTGAAGACGATTTCCATATAGCAAAGAGAGGAGTTAACATGAAAGAGGAGATTTTTCTGGGAAACGGGGCTATAGCCCTGGGTTTGATGGAATCCGGCTGCCAGGTAGCAACGTCTTATCCCGGCACACCGAGTTCTGAGATCTTGCCGGAGGTGATCCGCCTGGTCAAATCGGAGAAGTTAAACACCTACGTGGAATGGTCTACCAACGAAAAGGTAGCCCTTGACAATGCCTTTGCCGCAGCCATTTCGGGAAAAAGAGCAGCCTGCTGCATGAAACAGGTAGGACTTAATGTGGCAGCCGACACGTTGATGAGCGCCGTATACATGGGAACGGTGGGAGGCCTCGTCATCATTTCCTGTGATGATCCCGGCCCCCATTCATCCCAGACGGAACAGGACACCCGCCTTATGGCCCGCCTGGCAAAAGTCCCTGTTCTCGATCCGACGACACCGGCAGAAGCCAGGGAAATGGCCAAACTGGCAATGGAACTCTCGGAAGAATTTCGTATCCCTTTTATCCTTCGACCGGCTATCCGGGTCTGTCACGCAAGGCAGAATATTTCATGGGAACCCATTAAAAGCAACTCTAAGAAGGCCTCCTTTGAAAGGAACCCCGGCAGATGGGCAGCCACACCCCGTTTTAGGTTTCTGCTTCATGGCGAGTTGAACAAAAAACTCGAAAAAATCTCAGAGAGATTTTCAACGCTTTCCAGTATAAATCATCACAATTTGGAAGCCGGAAAGAGATACCCGCTGGGTATTGTAGCCGGAGGCGTACCCTTTGCGGTTATACATGATATTTTGCAGGACGAAAACAGAGTGGATATCCCATTATTGAAATTGGGAGCGCCCTACCCTCTTCCCAAAGCGCTCACTGACACCTTCATGGAAGCCTGTGAGAAGGTACTGGTGCTTGAAGAAACCGACACCCTCATTGAATATCTTCTTGGAAGCAGGGATAAAGTACTGGGACGTATCTCCGGCCATGTACCATCCCAGGGAGAACTGGTCCCTCAGGTTATTTACAACGTGGCCAACCGTGTGCTCAGTGAGCTGGGACTGGCCTCTTTTGACAAGAAAGACGATTTTGGGGTTGCAGATCTCGTCAACAGCCTTGAACTGCCGATCCGAAAACCAACCCTTTGTCCCGGTTGTCCACACCGCGCTTCCTTTTTTACCATCAGGAAAGCCCAACCAAAGGCCATCTTCACCTCGGACATAGGATGTTACACCCTTGGCCTCAACCTGGGCGCCGTGGACACGGTAGTGGATATGGGCGCAGGGATTACCATGGCCTCCGGTTTTTATCATGCATTTAAGCAAGATGGCCTGGATCAACCCATCGTAGCCACCATCGGAGATTCTACTTTTTTTCACTCCGGTACGGCAGGCCTTTTGAATGCCGTGTATAATGACGCCCGATTCATCCTGGTCATCCTCGACAACCAAATCACCGCCATGACCGGTATGCAACCCACCCCGGGCATCGGCATTCGAGCGGATGGCAGCAAAGGAAACGCCATTCCGCTTGAACGGGTTGTGAAAGGGTGTGGTATCGACTTCATCGAAACCGTAGACCCATACGACACCAAAGCCATGAAGGCCCTGATGAAAGAGGCCGCCCAATATGTGGAATCCCCTGATGGGGGTATCGCGGTGCTTATTGCACGTCACCCCTGTGTCATCGCCTACAAGGGAGAGGCCGTCCCGAACCCCATTCCGGTAATGATCACGGATGACTGTACCGAATGCAATTTCTGTCTTGACCGCTTTGAATGCCCCGCTTTGTATCGCGATGAAACCCTGGGTAGAACGACAATCAATCAGGCATTGTGCGTCCAGTGCGGCGTGTGCCTGCAGGTCTGCCCCTCGGGAGCGATAGTAGAGAACCCAGAGTTGAGTCGTTGAGTGGTTTAGTGGTCGGGTAAAAAAAACGACGCAGCCATTCAAGAGAGTACAAAAACGCCACTTAATAAGATATGTAGAAGAGGAACAGAATGGAAAACACGAGTATGATTTTTTGCGGCCTGGGTGGACAGGGAATCCTTTTCATGACAAAAATATTCGCGCGGGCTGCTCTTGATAAAGGGCTTCAAACCCTCGGCGCTGAGACCCACGGTATGGCCCAGAGAGGCGGATCAGTGGTATCCCACCTCAAACTGGGTCGAATGGAGAACAGCCTGGTAAGAAACCAGACGGCACGGTTCATACTTGCGCTGGAGGAAAACGAAGCGTATCGGAATCTTCCTTTTCTTGCTCCCGGCGGCAGCATCTATGTAAATGCCGAAGAAGACGCTTTTCCGAGAAAGGAAGTCGCTCTATACCTGGAAAAGCAGGGAATCGTGACCCATGCGTTCCCTGCCCAGGAAACAGCCATGGGTCTGGGCAACCCCATGTCCACCAACCTGGCCCTGATGGGGTTCTTTTCCGCCTTTGAAAACGAGCCTTTTACCCATGACGAATTGAGAAACACCGTCATCGCCGTCAGCCCTGAACATTTCAGGGAAAACAATCTGAAGGTTTTTGATGCGGGGTTTGAAAAAAGATAGGTATGATTAATGGATCTACCATGAAGAACATGAAGAGAGAGCTCCGAAAAAAAAGTAATAAGTAAAAGCTGCAATCATTTATATGATTAAGCGAATGGCTAATAGCTTAAAAACTAATTGCTGCTTTAGAACATATCTCAAAAAGGAGGAAATCATGAAACATATATTTTTTGTCTCCAGATGTGTGTTTTTCTTGTTTCTTATTCTTTCTGTCGGCGGCTGTAGCGACGATGATTCGGATGGAGTAACCTATGTAGCAGGTTGGGCCGTCGGCGAGGCCATCATCTATACCCGGAATGGGGGACAAACGTGGGTGCAGCAGGGTGAGGACCAAATACCCAATGTATTCTACAACGACGTATCCGCGGTAGATTTCTTGAATGCATGGGTCGTGGGCGAAAGCAGTGCCGATGACGACGAACCGTACGGAACGATTCTTCGCACCAGGGACGGCGGGCAAACCTGGACCCGGCAGGGGTCAACTGAGAGTACCCCGAACGTAGGCTTTGCGGGTGTCAGCGCCGTGAATAGTGACGTGGCTTGGGCTGTCGGTACAAATGGTGCTGTCTTGAACACCACTGATGGAGGCCTCACATGGGTCCAGCAAGCCCGGGATATGCTTCCTAATGGAAATTTCCAGATGGTTTATGCCGTTGACAAAAACGTTGTCTGGGCCGTTGGGTCTGATAATGGCACTACCGCGGTGATCATTCACACAACCGACGGCGGTGGAACCTGGGTCCGCCAGGGAGAAAACGACATCCCCCCTGACCCGGAAAATTACTACGCCCTCATTGACGTACACGCCATTGATGCAAAGACCGCATGGGCGGTGGGCTCCAGAAGCAGCGCATTTATGACTACTGACGGTGGTCTAAACTGGACCAATATGACTCCCGCGTGTGTCAATTTTCTCGATAATAACGGCGTCTGCCTCCTGACGGAATTGGCAGGATGGGTGGTTTCTGACAGCAACAACTTTTGTTATACCGATGACGGGGGCAATACCTGGACCCATCAAGTGGCCCCTGCCGTTTCAGAGGCATCAGAGGCACCCACCCTGTCCTCCGCACTCCTCGGAGTGACCGCCATGGACGAAAAAAGGGCCTGGGTCGTGGGAACAAACCCCATAGGGGATGAACATTCCATTATATTTCATACCACGGATGGCGGAAACGTATGGGAGAGACAGATCTCCCCTGCAAATGCGGGATTTCGAAGAGTTTCATTCGCTGGCGCTAAAAGGTAGGATTTGGCCCTTATTCGAAAATACTACGAATGATCTCTTTCGCCTTTTCGTATTGCAGGTCGCTCAAAACCAGTGAACCGTCTTTTCGGGTAAAAGGTGCCTCGTCAATAGTGTAGATCCGCTCCTGCAGCATGGATTGCTTCTCTATCCTTTCGGGAACATCCGGGATAACGCCGATGGCTTTTTGTACATCATCGGGGAACTTTCCGGGATCAGCGGTTTCATAGATAACGGACAAACGGTCGTGTTCGCCTTCAAGCAGGGTATCGAGGGCCCGCCACCCAACCGCTCCGTGGGGCTCCATCATGATTCCGTACCGTTCGTAGACTTCCCGTATAGCCGTGTAATGGTCTTCGTTTTTGACGCTTATGGACCAGAAATCGTTCCTCATGGCTTTAAAGTCGGGGGGGACGTCCAGCACACCTTCCCTAATAACTTTGCCTTGAGGGTCCCTCTCGTCGTACACATGCCCACCATACAGGTCTATGAGCCTAGCAAAGTTGCTGGGATTGGAAACAATCATCGCCGATGAAGGAGATTTCCTCGATGGTTTCACGTGATAATTTTCCGTATTCAAAAATTCAGGGAATTCATCGTTCTCATTGACGCCACAGATAATCCTTTCTATGGGAAGTCCCATTTCCCTGGCAAGGACCGTACCCATCATATCACCAAAATTGCCGGACGGAACGCTCGCAATCATCGGTTCATCATATTCCGCAACCCGGGAATAGGCAAAAAACGGGTAAACAGACTGGGGCAAGAGTCTCCCCACGCTGATGCTGTTGGCGGAGGTAAATCGATCCGCATCGTGAAACAGTTCCTCTGCAAAGCGTTTGTCTCCGAGCAAGCGTTTCGCGAGGGCCTGACACACGTCAAAGTCCCCATTCACCTCAAAGGCGTAGACATTATCGCCGAGGGTCGTCATTTGCCTGCGCTGCCTTTCGGTAACAGACCCTTTCGGAAAAAAAACCACGTTATCTACGCTTTCCAAACCGTGAAGGGCATCGGCAACTGCGCCTCCCGTGTCCCCGCTCGTGGCCACGGCCACGACCCTTTTCAACCCTGATTTTTTCAGAAAATAGTTCAGCGTTCTTCCAAAAAACCTGGCTGCATAGTCTTTGAAAGAATATGTCGGGCCTCCGGTCAGCCACATAATATGGGTTTTCCCGGTTATATGCTGCATTCTGGTGGGAATAACTTTATCTTCATAGGCATTATCAAGCATGGATCTTAAGTCAGCATTGTCCACCTCTCCTTCAAGAAAAGGGCAGAGGACTTCATAGGCAATCCGCGCGTAGGACATTCCCTTCATGGCCTTCATGGATTCCGGAGAAATCAGTGGGACATCGTTTCTGGAAATCATATAAAGTCCGTAATTAGAGGCCAGACCATTCATGAGCGCTGTCTCGAAATTGACTTTCTCTGATTTATTGTTTGTGCTGTAGTAAGTGATTGTCGCCATAAAAAACTCCCTTGGAGAAGCAAGAACCAGCCGGTTCCGTAAATATCGAAATCAAAAGTTTCAGAGCCTCTGCATTACTCTGTCATGAAAACGGTTCTTTCGCAAAGGTTGTTTATCACATATTCTACGGGATTGTAAATATCAGGACGACCACTATGAGGCAAAATATGGACCCCCGCCTTCGCGGGGGTGACGCGTTTAAGGACTTTTTACGAAACTATCACTTTTGGTATTTCTCAATGACGTCCTTAAAGTCTTCTCTCCAATCCATTAAATTATACTTGGCCAGGATTTGGCTCAACTCTCCGGACAATCTCATCTGTTCTATCCCATCGCTGATCAATTTGGCATATTCTTCTGATTTAGGGTTTTTGGGAGAAAATGCCATATATAATTTTGATTCATCCAACCCCTCTTTTGAAGTGACGGGATCAATCCCAGCATCTTCAATTTTATCGGAAACCCCCATAGAATGGGAAGCATTCATGAAAACCGATTTGTCTTCAGGAATCACATCGATTCTCTTTTTCAACAGCTTTCTAATGTTCAAGACCAGAGGTTTTTCAGCCTTGATCATTTGAACCTTTATTGTATTTCGATTTTTTTCGAAATACTCATCAAGTTCAGAGCCATACTCATAGTCAGCCATAATACCGATTCTTATGCTTTTAAGAGACTGTGTTCCTGTGAAATTCCAGGTAAAATTCTTTCTTTTAAAAAAATGAATGACTGAAATTCCAAATTCCTGTTCAGGAAAAATAAGATCAGGAGCTTCATTCCTGGTTACCCCTACTATTGCCGTAATATGTCCCTCTTTAACAAGTTTCAGCGACCGCGACCAGGGAGCAATTTCATATTTGAGTGTATGCCCGGCTTTCTCGAAAATTCTCTTTGATACCTCGATGGTATACCCAGGCAGTTTAGCATCCACGGCACAATTATAGGGGCACCACGTATCCGAGGTAAGTAAAATTGTATCTGCTGAAATTGTAACCGGTAATAAGATAAGGACAGATAGAATTAAAAAAGATTTCACAGATAACATTGCGCCCCTTTTGAAACAGGGGGCCAAATCTTTGATTGACCTTTCCTTTTCCATAATGTATTCACCGGCTGGGCTCCTTCAAGCATTCCGAATGTCACAAATCGCTCTCCATTCCTATCCCACCACCCGGTTCCGGCCTTTGTTCTTGGCCCGGTAGAGAGCTTCATCCGCTTTGTTCATCAGGTCAAAGACAGTCTGCTGGGCTGTTTTGTTACAATGCGCCATTCCGATGCTGATGGTCACGTTGAGCCTCAGATTCTCATGCTCAAACCGATGTTCAGCCACCATACGCCTCAGTCGTTCACACGCAATAAGGCCCCCTTCGGGGTTGGTTTCAGGCAGGACAACTGCAAATTCCTCACCGCCGTACCGGCCTGGGAGATCGGTCTCCCGCGCCCATTGGCGGATTAGTTTGCCGATTCCTGAGAGGACAGCATCACCGGCAGGATGACCGTGGGAGTCGTTGATCCGTTTGAAATGATCCAGATCGATCATGCAGACCACCAAATCCGTGCCATACCTTTCGGCCCTTGCCTTTTCCCGTTCCAAAGCCTCGAAAAAATACCGACGATTATGCAGGCCCGTGAGAACGTCCCTGGTGGCCATCTGAGCCAGCTTGACCTGGGCAAGGCCAACTTCCCTTTTGAGACGGGTCTTTTCCAAAACGTGCCATATGATTCGGGAAATGGTCTCCCGATCGAAAGCCGTTTTGGTCAAATAATCGCTGGCCCCTTCACGAATCAGTCGGGAGGCGATCATCTCACCCCCCTTTCCGGTCAGAATCACGACCGGGGTCTCTATGCCCTCTTTCCGAGCCTTTTCCAAAAAATCAAAGCCATTTCCATCAGGCAGTGCGTAGTCCAGCAAAATCAGATCGATTTCATCATCGATCAGCACCGTCAGGGCGCCCTCAATGGTTTTGGTCCCAATCAGACTTACATGATCCATTCCTTCAAAGACAGTTTTGATGGTTTCAAAATAACCGTCCGAATCCTCGATGGAAAGGATCTGGATATCTTGATCAATATTGACAATGGTAGCCCCCGTATCGTATGGCTTTGAGTCATAATAGTGGATATTCTGGACTTTTTTTCCGATATCAGCGATTCTTTTTCCCGCCATCTTAATTTCCCGCAAACTTTCAGCAAATGCCTCCGGATCGTCGCTGTCCATTTCAAGCAGTTCCACGTTACCCAGTAAAACGCTGAGGGGTTGGTTTATTTCGTGGGCTGTTGCCCCGGCCATCTGGAGCAGCACCTTTAAACGTTCTTCCTCAATGATCCGTTCCTGTTGTGCCAGAATCTTTTCATTGGCGTTTTTCAGGTCCTCTTCCATCTGTTTGCGTGCGGTAATGTCTCGAATGGCGGCAAGACACGCCTTTTCCCCTTTCCAATAGATTTCGACACTTCGCATCTCTCCCACCTTCAGGGTGCCATCGGTGTTGATGATGTCCAACTCTGAGGGTTCATCGGTCAACATGGGGAACCCGAAGGATGACCCAATGAAGGCATCCATCTTCCGGCCAAAGAGTTTTTCGGCAGCCGGATTCACCAATTGAACAAACCCTTGGGCGTTAGCAAGGATCACAGCATCACTTAAATGATTGATGATCCGCCGGAGGCGTTCTTCTTCTGTTTTCAAGGAATCGGATTCACGATTGATCCGAGTGACATCGGTCATAATCAGGCTGATATGGCCCTTTTTGGAGGTGTATGGAAGAATTTCCATGGAAAAAAGCCGGTCGTGCAAGGCCAGCGGGGCATTCACGGGAATTGAAAATATTTCGCCTTGATGCTTTATGAGTTCGGCAACACGATGTCGGTCCTTTTGATCAATCAGAGAGGTAAACGTGGTGGCCAGCAATTCCACATCCGCTTTCTTGAAAAATGAAGCCGCTGCCTTATTGACAAACAGAATTCGACCATCGGAACTGAGCTCCAGAATGCCCTGCCCCATGTTATCGAGAACCAGGTTAAAACGCTGGTTGGAAGACAAAAGTTCAGTGGTCATTTTTCTTGGGTGAATATTTTCGGTCCCGACAATTTCTCCCGAACGACATCTTTCTCTGACCCCTTCCGGATCAATCAGGACCTGCCGAACACTTTCATCCATTTGAGATATGGGGCCCTTGGCCACCAGTGCATCCGCACCCAATTGCGAAATATCAGGGTTTTCTTCCAGTAGAATACCTGAAAATATGGCAATATAAATGCACTTCAGTTCATTTTTCTCACGAATCATCCGGCATAGGGTTCTGCCGTCCACATCCGGCAGAACAAGGTCCAGAAAAATGATATGGGGACGGTAAAAATGAAGAACATCCAGCGCGGAGAGGCCATCACGAACCGTCCGAACCTCATGACCGGCATCGGAGATGATCCGTTCCATGAACTTGCAGATTACGAGATCGTCATCGATCACAAGAACTTTTTGACGTTTTGGACTCACGGGATGCAATTTCGCTACAGCTCCGTTCATAGCGCTTCCCCAGTCAAATCCAGAAGATCAAAGGCTCTTTTTCCGTCGGAAAAATCACCGATCAGACGGCGCACAGGCTCAGGCAACATCCGGATCAAGGTCGGTGTTACCAACACATTTGTTTCTACGGCCAGTTCCGGTTCCTTCAGGACATCAATAATCTCAAGAGTCCCTTTATCTTTCAGATACGTATCGAAAACCACCGTTACACCGGCGATGGCTTTTCTGGACCTGGGCGTCTTACCCGCCACGAATAATTTCAGAAACACTTTCTCTTCCATGGATCCTCATCTTTCTCAATTGGAAATAAGGTTTTACCCGTAGGAACCAACCTTTTCCAGTATTTCATTAAAGCATAAGAAACACACCGTGTAGATATATCACCTCAGGAAAATATCTTCAAAAGCCGTTCCACCGCAGATCTGAAGGTCTTTATTCCCAGGGGTTTTTCCAGAAAATCAGATGCGCCAAGACGCATGGCTTCCAGAACGTACTCCTTTTCGCCATAGCCCGTGACAATAATGGCCTTGCAGGCAGGATCGATCTCGTGAACTGCCGCTAACAATTCCAATCCACTCATGCCGGGCATGTTAATATCGGTTATCAGCAGGGGGAAGGGTCTTTTCCTGAAAGCCTCCAGAGCAGTGTACGGGTCAACGAATCCTTCGCAATCCAAGTTCATATTTTCAAGGAATCTCAACATGATGTTCACCAGCGTCGGTTCATCATCCACCACCATTACCCGATTATACTCCTGCTGCATAACCGCTTTACACTCGTCCACGACTCGGGAGTCATAGGCACTGCCCCTGCCCCGATTCAATTCCTCAATGACGATTTTTTTTGGGAGTGCGGCTCGGTAAGGCCTGTGGGTAATCATGGCATCCACCACATCAGCTACAGCCAGTATACGCGCCCAGGGGTGAATTTCCTCTTCCTTGAGCCCGTGGGGATACCCTTTTCCATCCAGACGTTCATGGTGCTGGGACACAACCTCAGCTACAGGCCAGGGAAAGGGAATGCGATGAAGCGCCTGAAAAGCCGTTTCCGGGTGTTGGCGAATGATACCGAATTCATTGTCGGACAATTTTCCGGGCTTGTTCAGAATCCCGGAGGAAATGACGACCTTTCCCAGATCGTGGAGTATACCGCAGACCCTGAGGCCTTCTATTTCTTCCACGGGCAGGTCCATTCTTTTGGCAATGCGAACCGCCAGCTCGGTGACCCCTCGGGCGTGCCCTGCCGTGTAAGGATCCCGGCTTTCAAGCAGTTCACTGATGGCCTCGGTGGAACCGATGAAGCTGGAAGTAAGCTCCTCGGTTTTCTCCCTGACCATACTCTCCAGACTGTCGTTTAATCCCTGAAGTTCGGCCTGGGTCTTTCTGAGCTGTCGGTTCTGCTCCAGGGCGTTCTGATAAATTGAGAAGAAAAGGGTCAAAATCTGTTCGTGGCGGGACTTTACCGTATACATCTGTCCTTCAATGAAGAGCTCAAATTCCTTTGACGCTTCAGGGGCCTTCTCTCTGGGCGGGGCTTCAAGAATGGCCTTCACCGACGAGAGGAAAAAAGCCTCATCATAGGGCTTGATCATATAGTAGTCCGCCCCGGCGTTGATGGCCCGTACCACGTCTTCCGGATTGGAGAGCGATGAAACCAGCATGACGGGGATCTTTCCGAGCACTGGGTCGTCTTTGATGGCACAGGTCATCTCGCAGCCGTCCATTTCCGGCATGACGATATCACTGATAATGAGGGATGGGTGTCGCTCTCGGGCAAGGTCAATCCCTTCCCTGCCATTGATGGCGCTTACAGATGAATACCCCTCTGAATCAAGGATATATTTGAGCTGCGCCGCCTGTGTGGGGCTGTCTTCCACAACCAGAATATCAATTGCATCTTCCATGGCCTTCTTTTCCCTCATGCCTTTTGCTACGCGAGTTTATACTGAGCAACGATCTCCTTGATTTCTTCCGCCAGTTCGGCGAGTCCGGATGCGGCTTTCTCTGCCTGCTGGGTGCCTGCTTCGGTCTGGCCGGCGGCCTGATCGATACTTTCCATGGCCGAATTCACCTGGTCCATGCCCGCCAGCTGCTGGCGCGTACTGGCGGCAATCTGCCGGGCCGCTTCAGCTACCTTCTGAATGCGGCTCGAAATGGCTTCGATGGCCTCCCCGGTGGAGCGAGCCAGCTGCTGCCCGGCCTCGGTCCCCTTGGTCCCCTCTTCGGTGACCATCACCGCCGTGTTGGTGGCTTTCTGAATCTCGCCCAGAATCTCTTTCACCCGGGCCGTGGCAGCCCTGGACTGTTCCGCCAGGCTACGGACTTCTCCCGCAACCACGGCAAACCCTTTGCCCGCTTCACCGGCACGGGCCGCCTCGATGGCCGCGTTCAAAGCCAGCAGGTTGGATTGATCCGCAATATCGTTGACACTGGCGATAATATCGCCGATCTGCTGAGTCTGCTCACTGAGGGCCAGAATGGTTTCGGCAATATTGGCCACCTGTTCTTTGATGTTGTCCATACCTTTCACGGTTTCCCTGACCGATTCCAGCCCACGTTTTGAGGCCTCCGTGGATTCTTCCGCCAGGCGAGATACCATTTCCACCCGTTCATGGGATTGTTCCGCCGTCTGACGGACTTCCTGAACTGTCGTGCTGGTCTCGTTGACGGATGCGGCCTGCTGGCTCACGGTGGCCGCCTGCTGGCTGGTAGTGGCCAGGATCTCACTGGCGGCCGAGGAGATGTTGGCGGTGGATTCCTTCATGCGGGTGGCCAGATTGCGAAGCCCGCTGGTCATGGCATTGAGGTTCCTGCCCAGAATATTCAGGTCATCCTCACCGGTCAGCGTTAGCTGGCCGGTCAAATCACCCTTGCCTACCTGCTCCACAAAGGCCACATAGGTCCTGACGGTATCTTCCAGATACGCCTTCACCTTTCGTTCTTCAGCGGCTCTTTGCTCCACCTCCTCCATTGTTGTTTTCAGTTTCCGTACCATGCCGTTAAAGGCGTCGGCCAGAATGCGCAGCTCATCTTTCGACGTCACATGGGCTTCCACATCCAGCTGTCCGGACCGCACGGCCTGTGCCGTTTCCGTGATCTGCCGTATCGGCCTTGACAGGGTGGCGGCAATCCAGAGGGCCAAAAAGGCCACGATGAGCGCCGCAACGCCACCAATTACCCAAGCCATACTCCGCAGATGCCGGACCAGGGCAAAGGCTTTGCTTTCATCCATCTCCGCCAGGATGGCCCATTTAATCCCCCCGATGTTGAGGGGGGTGTAACTGGAGAGCACCTTTTCGTCCCGATAATCGTGAATCAGCCCAGTCCCGCTTTCACCGGCCAAAGCCTTGCGGGAGGCTACCGTATCCACGCCGTTTTCCGCAACGGTCCCCGACAGGGAGGCTTTGACGGAATGGGTCTCCGGACTCAACAGAGAATCGGAGCGCATCCGCTTATCGGGTCCCACCAGATAGACCTCTTTTCCCCTGGTCTTTTCTGAGCCGGCCGTCATGATATCTTGGATGAACGTGAAGGGAATCTCGTAGATGAGGGTGCCCGCGCGTACCGGGCCGTTGTATATGGGCGCACCCGCAAACATGGCCGGCTCACCGTCCATCAGGTCCACATCCACAAAAATAACATCACCGTTTTTGGCGGATTTAAGTTGCTGAAAAAGACGTCCCAGATTGGTTGCCTTAAACGTATCCGATGTGAGATTCAAGCCAAAAACCTTTCCCTTGTTGGTGCTGTAGACCACATTGCCTTCATTGTCCACCAGGAGGATATCCACAAATCCCAGTATTTTTTTATGCCCGGGAAGGGATGCGTGACGCTCCTGATGGACAGCACTGTATCCGCTGCCGTCTTCCGCATCCAGCAGATTCGGTTTTCCCAGGTAGAGAGAACGCACTTTTTCCAGTCCCATGAAACGAAATCCATTGGCCATATCTCCTATGCCGTAGACCATATCAGGTTCTTTGGACATCTGCTGAAGGTCCGTAGTCCATCGCTCCACAACCCGGGTGATACGATCCTTTTTCAGGAATGTTTCTTCCGCCATCTGAGAAAACGCTGCCTGACGAAGGGCTTTCTGAGCTTCTCCATAAAAAAGCACCCCAAGGGTGGCAAGGGGCACCAGCGAAAACAACAGGAACCACACCAGGAGTTTTCCCTGAATACTTCTAAAAAAATTGAGTGACCCCGCGGTTTCATGCGACATGTTTAAGCCGTCCTTTTCCATCATGGTGTATCCTCACAAAAGTCGATTTTGAATTGTTCGTTTTCAAACCATTAACCGGAAACCGTGAACCGATCTTTTCAATAGGTCGGTTGCCATTTGCCGTCTTTTATCTGCATGATATGAATGCTCCGAATGCCGTCTCCCTTTCTGTCAAAGGCCATCATGCCTGCGGTGCCCCGCCACATTTTCATATGGGCCAACCCGCTGCGGATTTTATCGCGATTTTCCTGCAACTGATCCGGTGAACTGGTAACCCCCTTCTTCTTCATAATATCCACCAGAAACTGCAGGATATCGTACACCACCACATCATACTGTTCCGCTTCACAACCAACATCTTTGTACTTTTCTTTGCATCGTTTCATGAACGCCTTCACGTATTTATTAATTGTCGGACTGGGATCATTTGGGTTAAAGAGGCTGGTAGACCAGAGACCTTCCGCGTCTTTTCCAGCAATTTCTATTACTTTTTGTGTTGCCATGGAAGCTGCACCCAGTATGGGTTGTTTGAATCCCTGCTTTCGAATCTCCTTGATGATCGCGCCCCCTTCCTGGGGAAACACTGCCAGGCATATTCCATCAGGATCATACTTTTTGAGTTGATTCATCTGTTGTGTGAAATCTGTTTCCCCGGTTGATAATACAACGGGATCATTCTGGTTAAGAATCTTTACATTGCTTTTCTCGAAAAGTTTCGGCCATACTTTTTCGCCCATTTCGATCGAAAAAGCACCCTTCCCATCGTATATGACGACGACAGTCTTGATCTGCTTGGCTTTTACCCACGCCTGTGCCAGGGTCGTTTCTTTTTTTTCCGAACTCACGGTCATCCTAAAGGCATAGGGGAATTTTTCCAAGTCGCTTAGACCCGGTTTGGAGGAGGCCGTGGCAATGATGGACACCTTCTCCTCATTGGTTACCGGCCTGAGCGCCGCAAAAGTGCCGCTGAAAAGAGGGCCGATCACCGCCAGAACCCGATCGGAATCGGCCAGTTCCCGGTACGCTTCAATGGCTTTTTCCGGATCTCCGCCCGTATCGAGTGCGAACATTTCCACCGGCGTTCCATTGACCCCTCCTCGAAGGTTTATTTTTTCCACGGCCAGCTCCATTCCCACAATCTGTTTCTTCCCCCAGTCTGGGCTGGGTCCGGTCATGGGGGCCAGCAGTCCCACTTTGATGGGAACTGACTCCGCCGCAGCCGGAGAGAGGGAGAATAACATCATGAAACCCATCAGCAAGCACGCCATTCCCGTTTTCTTATACTCATTTTGCATAACCATTTACCTCCTTTACAGGTTAGATTTCACCTTCATTTTAAATCCGCAATCCGCAATACCTATTCCGCAATCGTTCACCCTTTCCCCAACTCGCTGATGCCATACCGCTTCAGGGTTGTATCTATGGCCTCCATCAGCTGAACGGGCCTGATGGGTTTGGTAACATAGGCATCCATTCCCGCTGCGAGGCATTTTTCCCGATCTCCTTTCATGGCATGGGCCGTCATGGCAATAATGGGCACATGGGTCCCCAGCCCTTCTTCCCAATGCCTGATGCGCTCGGTGGACTCCATCCCGTCCATTTCAGGCATCTGAACATCCATTAAAATAACGTCAAAATGGTTTTCGGTAAACAGATTCAGCGCTTCTTTTCCGTTGCCGGCCACTGTCACCCCGTAACCTTGTTTCCCCAGCACCTTGACGGCCAGTTTCTGGTTGATTATATTGTCTTCCGCCAGCAGGATTTTGAGTTTTGTGTTTTTTTCACGGATGGAATGCTTGGTCACCAGTTCTTTTTCCGTTTGCTTTTGCTCGGCCAGATTGAGAACCGCCAGAACAGCGGATTTGAGTTCGGACTGCTTGACCGGTCGGGTCAGGTACCCGGAAATGCCCAGCTCCCGGCATCGCCTGGCATCCCCACGCATACCCACGGATAACAGCATCATAATGGTGGGAATCCTCAGTTCCGCGTGTCGTTTTAGTTGTTCTGCCAGGTCAAAGCCGTCCATTTCAACAGACCCGGACTCCAGCAATACCAGCGAAAAGGGCTTTTCCGATTCTCTGGCTTTCGTAAGCATCATCAAGGCATCTTCCCCATCAGCGATGGTCGGTTCCATTCCCCACTTGGAAAGCGTCTCTTTAAGGATCAATTGGTTGGTGCTGTGGGTGCCTGCCAGCAGCACCCGCAGTCCAACCAAGTCTCTAAATTCACCGGCTTTTTCGTCATGGGGTTGTGCTTGAATGGGGAATATAGCATCAAAATGAAAGGTGCTTCCTTCGCCAGGTACGCTGTCCACGCCGATATCGCCTCCCATTAACGCCGCCAGTTTCCCGGAAATACTCAAACCCAGCCCGGTGCCCCCATATTTTCGCGTGGTGCTCTCATCGGCCTGGGAAAAGGCCTCAAAAATCGTTTTTTGTTTTTCGGGCGGGATGCCGATTCCCGTATCTTTGACGGAAAAATGGAGCGTTACCGCATCGTCGGTTTCGCTGATCTTGCTCACCCCCAGCAGAATTTCCCCTTCGCTGGTGAATTTAACGGCATTGCCGATGAGATTAACGATGACCTGCCGGAGCCTGCCGGGATCACCCACCAGGGCAACGGGCACATCATTTTCGATTCGGCAGGCCAGTTCCAATCCTTTTTTGTGGGCCAGGAGCGCGAGGGTTTTGAGGATGTCTTCCAGATGGTCCCGCAGATTGAAATCAATATTTTCCAGTTCCAGCATATTCCCTTCGATTTTGCTGAAATCCAGAATGTCGTTTAGAAGGGACAGCAGTGAATCCGCGCTCATGCGGACCATGTTGAGGTATTCCCGCTGCTCCTCGTCCAGGCTGGTTTCCAGGCACAGATCCGTCATACCGATAATGCCGTTCATGGGGGTACGGATTTCGTGGCTCATATTGGCCAGAAAGAGGCTCTTGGCCCGGTTGGCTTTTTCAGCCACTTCCTTGGCATCCGCCAGCGCTTCCTGGGTTCGTTGCTGGTTTTCAATGGCGATTTCAAGCTCCTGGTTTTTCTGAACCGCGTTTTCAAAGGAGGAGAAGAGCAGATCCAGGATCTGAAACCGATCGGATGTGATATGGTATTCTTTTCCCCCGAAAATCACTTCCACACCCTGGCCTTTAGGACTGTTCTTCCTAAGGTCCCGATTCGCCAGAATGGATGTGATGCGTGCCAGGAGAAAGTCTTCCTTGTAAGGTTTGGTAATAAAATTGTCCGCACCGCATTCCAGCCCACGAATTACGTCTTCGGGGTCCGACAATGACGTCAGGAGCATAACGGGAATATGTTTCAGCGTGTCATCCCCTTTGATATGCCGGCACATTTCATACCCGTCCATTTCGGGCATGATAATGTCACTCACCACCAGGTCCGGCTTTCGGCCTTTCAGGTAGTTGAGCGCTTCCAAGCCGTTTCCGGCAAGGCCCACCCGGTAATCCGCCTGTTCCAGAATATGCTGAATTAACAGAGCCTGGGTAAAACTGTCTTCCACCACCAGAATTTCCGTCTTTTTTTCCATAGGTTTCCCATCAATCATCAAGAATCATTACACCTTCCAGGACCCCCTGGCACACTTTGAGTATCGTATCCCCGTCCACGGGCTTGTTGAGCACTTCGAATTCAATACCGTTTTCGGCCATTGTTCTCAACTTATCAAAGAATTCCCCATAAAAGGCCGTCACGATGTATACGGGGATGGTTTCATCACGTTTACGAATTTCGCGCAGGGTTTCCACCCCCGTTAGCCCGGGCATCTTCAAATCGAGAAACACCAGATCATAAGATTCGTTTTGAAGCATTTCCAGGCCTTCTTTACCGGACGACGCCGTATCCACCACATAACCACTCTCTTCCAGTGCCAGTTCAAAGGATTTTCGAATGGCCCGTTCATCATCGATCACAATGATTTTTTTTGTCATTTTTTCCTCCACTTTGTATTTTAGCCGGCAGTCGCACCTGAAAAACAGTCCCCTTACCGGGTTCACTGCTGAATTGGATAGAACCCCCTTGTTTTTGGACAATCCCGCGACTCACGGACAAACCCAGACCCGTCCCTTTTCCAACCCCCTTGGTGGTATAAAAAGGATCAAAAACCTTTTCTTGAATATCCTTCGGAATCCCGTATCCCGTATCCGTAACACGGACCGTCACATATTCATGGGAATCCGGCTGGATTTGAATATCGATATTTCGGGTTTCACAATCCTTCACCGCATCCAGGGCATTGCTGATGAGGTTCAGGAAAATCTGTTGGATATTGCCCGCGTTTACTGAAATATCCGGACAGTGCGGTGAAGTGGTCACCTTGAATGAAACGCCGTCCTTTTCAATGCGATAGGAAAGGAGTTTGCGCACACGCTCAATGATTTCCCCACAGGCGATCCGCTCCCTGATGTCTTCCCCGCCCGACTCCATGCGGGAAAACGTCTGCAGGTTTTTAACAATGCCGATACACCGCTTGGTCTCCCGTTCCATATCATCCAGCACCGAATAGATTTTGGTGTCTTTATCCACATGCTTCTTGCAGTACTGTGAAAAATTGAGCATTCCCATCATGGGGTTGTTCAGTTCGTGGGCAATCCCCGCGGTCAGCGTTCCCAGCGCCCCCAGTTTTTCCGCCTGAATCAGCTGGGCCTGCGACTCTTTTAAAGCCTTTGTGCGCTGTTCCACGCGTTTTTCAAGGGTCTCGTGGGCGGCTTTGAGCTCATGCTCCGTGGCTTTAAGCCGGCTGATGTCCACAAAACTCTCCAGCAGGTGACGACGGCCTTTCAAAATGATGGGGGCTACGGTCTTGAGGATGGGGATCTCATTTCCCTCACCCGTTATGAGAATCCGTTCTGAATTGTCCACCTTTTCATGAAGATCGGTAATGGGGCATCGCCCCTCTTCAGCGGGACATATGAAGCGATGACAAATGGAACCGAGCATGTCTTCTTTGTCAACACCGATCATTTTTATGGCGGTGGGGTTGGCATCTACAATCAGGTGATTCTCCGGATCAATGACCACAATACCCGCGGAGGCATAATCAAAAATGGTCCGCATCTGCGCTTCCCGTTCCTCTAGATCTTTTTCCATCTGTTTGCGGACCGAGATATCCCGAATGACCCCAACAGTACCCATAAAATCACGGTTTTCCGCATTGGGGTTGATTTCCCACATGCCGGAGCTGTTCACTTCCATGATTAAATAGTCCGAACTGAGCGGTTCGATGTATCCGGGCTCAACAGACGCCTTGTGCAGCGGCACCAGAACCACCTCAAGCCCTTCCGTTTTTCGTGTCCCCGTGCGCTGTTCATTAAAAAGTTTGGGTGCCTTTTCATCGCCGGTCTTCTTTCCTTTCATTTTTTTCAAAACCGCTTTACGGTCTATCCGGCTTACATCGGCGGGCAGTATAATCTTGCTGAAATGCTGCCCTATAAGGTCTTCCGGCAAATAGCCCAATCTTTCTATCGCTTCGTTGACATAGGTAAATTTTCCCTGAGGATCGATACGATAAACAATATCCGGAATGGTCTTGACCAGGCTTCGAAATCGATTTTCCGAAACCCGCAGTTCATAGATCCGTTCCTCCAGTTTTTCATTGAGTTCCCGAAGTTCCTCCTGGGCCTTCAGCAGTTCCGTATTCCGCAATACGGCATTTTCGTAGGTGGAAAGCAGCAGGTTCATGATCCGGGTACTGGTGGAACGTACTTTCCGCCGCATGCCCCCAATCACAATTTCCAGTTCCTCCCACTTCTCCCCCATTTTTACAACCGGGTTATGGATCAAAATATCCTTCACCCGTGACAAAAGCGCCGTTTCATCAAAAGGCTTGGTCAGGTAGTAATCCGCTTTGGCTTCAAGCCCTTTGAGAATATCTTCAGGGTCCGAAAGGGTGGTCAGCAGAATCAGGGGAATTGGCGACAGCTCGGGATCATCTTTGATAGCCCGGCACATTTCATAACCGCTCATTTCGGGCATCATGACGTCGCTGATGATCAGTTGTGGCCGGTTTTCCGATGCCGCTTCCAGACCCTGCCGCCCGTCGCGGGCCACATGAACAGTGTACCCGTTTTCCTCCAACAGGAATTTAAGGTACATGGATTGCGTCGGACTGTCCTCTACAATCAGGATGCTGCCTTTTTGGGGCATTTCATTTCTCATAAGAAATCGCCTTTACCTTTACGTTCACCAGGCTTTTGACCTTTTGCAGGAATTCGGTCTCCCAGTTGGACGGTTCAAGACCGAACCCCTTGGGTTTGGCCACCACATCCAGTGCCCCGGCCTCCATGGCTTCAAAGGCCACATTCATCTCTTGAAAGTTGCTTTTGGCCGTTACCACGATAATGGGCGTGGGATTTTCCTTCATGATCCGCCGGGTGGCCGCCAGCCCATCCATAACCGGCATGGCCACATCCATGGTGATCAGGTCAGGTTTCAGACGTCGGGTCATGTCAATGGCTTCCCGACCGTTCACGGCTTCCCCCACCACCTCTATTTCCGGATCGTCTTGGAGCAGTTCTTTCAGGATCATGCGGATAGTATTCGAATCATCGACAATCAATACACGTATCATGGGAGTAACTCCTTAATTTTTTGACCAATTTTCTGAAGTGCCAACACTTCAACGGCGCCACCCAGCAAAATGGCCTCCTTGGGCATACCGAAAACAATGGAACTGGCTTCATCCTGGGCAATGGTATACGCCCCTTCCTGCTTCATGGCATACAGCCCGCTGGCGCCGTCCCTGCCCATTCCGGTCATCAGTATCCCTACCGCACCGGAACCGTACTGTTTTGCCACTGAATTGAATAATGCCGTCACTGAAGGTCGATGCCCGTCCAGGGGATTTTCTTTTAAAAGGGCCACTTTTCCAAGAGCGGTGACCTGCAGGTGTACCTCATCGGGAGCAATGTAGACCGTTCCCGGCAGCAGGGGTTCACCCGTCTCTGCCAGTTTGACTCGCAGCGAAATGGCCTCGTTGAGCCATCGTGCCAGTCCGTCGGTAAATCCTTTGCTGATATGCTGCACCACCACCACCGGCACCGGAAAGGTGGCCGGCAGCTCACCCAGGACCGTCCGAAGGGCCGGAGGTCCTCCCGTAGACGTGCCCACCGCAACGATTCGGTACTGGGTTGAAAGAAAGGACCTCATTGCATATCCCTTTCCAACCGGTTTGGGACGATCCGCACCCTTCCATTTACGACGGATCACTTTCACATCGGCCATGGCCTTGACCACATTGATGAGTTCATCGGCTTCAGGATCTTCCCCCGGAAGGCCGTGGGGTTTACCGAATACCATCAAAGCGCCCGATTCCACCCCTTTGAAGGTCGCCCCCAATCGAATATTCGATTCGGTACTGGTCAATACCACAATGGGCAGCGGGGTTTCAGACATAATCCGGCGAATGGCCTCATAGCCGTCCATATGCGGCATGTGAATATCCATGGTCACCACATCGGGATGAAGCCGGGCCACCATCTTAACCGCCTCCTCTCCATTTCGCGCTTCCCCGATTACCTTCAGTTCCGGATCAGTGCTCAAAATAGCGCGAATCAAATGCCTGAGTGTTGGTGAATCATCAACAATTAAGACGTTGGTCATAGGACTACCCGATTAACCGTTCGATGGTTTCCAGCAGTTCCTGCTGGTCAAAAGTGCCTTTGGTGATATAGACATCCGCTCCCGCCTCCATCCCTTTCAATTTGTCTTCCGGGGATTCCAATGAGGTCACCAGCACAATGGGCAGGTGCTCGAAGCGGTTGTCCTGCCGAACTTTTGCTGTCAGCTCAAAGCCGTTCATGCGAGGCATTTCAATATCAAATACCACCGCATCAAAGGATTCTTCCTGCATTTTTTCCCATCCTTCCATGCCGTCAGCGGCCTGGGAAACATAGTACCCTGCATTTTCCAGAATATTTCTTTCAAGGGTCCGGGTGGTAATGGAATCATCCACCACCAGCACTTTTTTAACGGCCTTTTCTTTCACCCGTACTTTTTTGAACAAAGCGCTTCCCCGCAACCCCTGGGCTGAATAAATGATGCTCCCGGGATTTAAAATCATGACCACCTGACCGGTCCCCAGGATCGTTGCGCCTGCAATGTTTCGCACCCGTTGCAGCTGGCTTCCGAGGTTCTTGACCACCACCTCCTGGGTCCCCAGGAATTCATCCACTTGAAACGCCAGTCGTTTTTCCACGGCCCCCAGGACCACCACCCCAATCTTTTTACCGTTATTTTCGGCGTTTTCCATTGCCGGCAGCTCCAGAATCTCAGCCATAGAGATCAGCGGCAAGGCGCGTCCGCCAATACGAACAGCGGGCTTTCCTTCCATACGCCGAATCTCTTCCGGTTTGAACTGCAAAATCCGCTCAACCGTGGTGTTGGGCACCGCAACGGTTTGACCGGACACCTTCAGCATCAATACATGGCTGGTGGCCAGGGTTAACGGCAGAATCAGGGTAAAAGCGGTTCCCTTGTCCACTTCCGTATGGGTCTTTATCTGGCCATGGAGTTTTTCAAGCTGCTCCCGCACCACATCCATCCCCACGCCCCGGCCGGAGAGATCCGTGACCGTCACATGGGTGGAAAGACCGGATTGAAACACCAGGTCAATGGTCTCCTCAGGACTGAGGGTTTCAGCGTCCCCCGGTGTAATGAGATTGTTTTTCACCGCCGCCCTGCGAACCCCCGCCAGATTAATACCCTTTCCATCATCGCTCACTTCCAAAACGATATGGTTCCCGCTCTGTAGAGCTTTGAGCCGAATGATGCCTTGCCGGGCCTTCCCTTTTTTCAAGCGCTCATCCGGCGTTTCGATGCCGTGATCAATGGCGTTTCTGAGCAGATGGGTCAGGGGGTCCTTCAACCCTTCAAGGACCTGCCGGTCAATTTCAGTCTCGGCGCCCTGCAGAATCAGTTCAACGTTTTTTCCCTTCTCCCGGCCGATATCACGGATCATTCGCGGAAAAAGATCAAACAGCGTGGCGATGGGCACCATGCGGACGCGCCGCACACCGTTTTGCATGTCATCGGTCAGGAGCGCCAAATGACGGTAGTCGCTTTCCAGGGACTCGGAGAGACGGTTGATGTTTCGACCCACACTGCTGAGGTGATTTTCATTAATGGAAAAAAACTCGAGGAAAGATGCGAGTTCCGAATCTCTTTCCGTGCGATGTTCCAAGGCCCGCTTCAGAGTACGGGATTTTCGCCATAATTTTTCCCAGCCTCCCAGCACGGACTGAACGGATTTTAATTCTCCCAGGCGCTGTTCCATGCGCATTCGCGCTACCAGCAGTTCCCCCATCCCCGCCATGAGGGCGTCCAGCTTTTCCGTTTTCACACGAATGGTATCCCCGGCCATATCTCGCATAAAACCCTTTTTCGGTTTTGCGCTTTCATCCTTTGGCGGGGTTATAGTTTCTTCTTCGGATCCGCATTCCTTTGAAGCGGCTTTCGATTGCGGAGGATCCGCTTCAGGTTTTGCGGTTGATGGAACTTTTTCCCCCTTTGCTGATGCCAATTTCGGTTTAGTCGATTTGGGTTTCCCTGGAGATGAAACCGGGGAAGGTTCCTTGACGGAATCCTTTTTATCGGACCATTCCCCCCGCAATACCCCATCCAGTTCGGACATGACCGCTTTTCTGGCCTCAAATGAAAGACTGCCACCTTCAAGATGCAAGCGCATGGCTTCGGTCAGAAGATCGGTGGCGTGAAGCAGTCCATCCACCAGTTGGGAAGAGGACTTCAATTCCCCTTTTTTGAGGGCCCCCAGTACATCTTCCATCTTGTGGGCCACGGTACTGATGTCCTTCAGTTCGACGGCTCGGGCTGATCCTTTGATGCTGTGCGCCGATCGAAAAAGGGCTTTCAGCAATTCATCCTTTTCACCGCTGCCCAGGTTCTTTTCCAGTTCCAGAAGACCCTTGTTCAGAGCGGCCGCGTGTTCATCCAGTTCCACCCTGAAGGTCGCTACCAATTGACGCTGAAGTTCTTCACGATCCATTTTTGTCTCCAAGTCCCAATGTGGGAATGTATTGTCAGGAAACTCCAAGATACCGTCATTCCGGGCTTGCCCACCGGCTTTTTGGTGACCATGACCCGGAATCCAGCAAGTTTGTTGACCGCTGAAATGGGACCATTAATTGAGGCGATACCGCTCCACAATCGATTTCAACTGCTCCGCCAGAACATTGAGGCTTCGAGCCGATTCTTCCACCTGACGTGTACCTTCTTCGGTCTGGCCGGTGGCCTGGTTGATGTTTTCCATGGCGTTGGAAATCTGGTCCATGCCTGCCAGCTGTTCCTGATTACTCACAGCGATCTGTGAAATTGTCTGGGTCACCTTTTTTATATTCTCGTTGATGGCGTGAATGGCTTTTCCCGCTTTTTCAGCCTGTATAACCCCCACATCCGCCCGCTTGCTCCCCTCTTCGGTCACCATCACCGCTGTATTGGTGGATTTCTGGATCTCCCCTAAGATTTCCTTGACCTTGACCGTGGCCACCCTGGATTGCTCGGCCAGGCTGCTCACTTCCCCGGCCACCACCGCAAATCCTTTGCCCGCCTCACCGGCCCGTGCCGCTTCAATGGCGGCGTTGAGCGCCAACAAGTTGGACTGGTCCGCAATATCATTGACCGTTTCAATAATTTCCCCGATCTGCTGGGTCTGTTCGCTCAAGGCCAGAATATTTTCAGCAATGCTGGCCACCTGTTCCTTGATCCGTTTGACCCCTGCCGACGTCTCCCCCACCGCCGTAAGGCCCAATTCCGCCTCGGACATAGATTGCTTTGCCATTTCCGCCACCTGGCGGCTTCGCTCGGAGCTTTGCTTAGCGGTCTGCCGGGCCTGGTCAACCGTGCTCGAGGTCTGGCTGACACTGGCCGCCTGCTCGCTGGCGGTGGCGGCCTGTTCCTGGGTGGCGGCCAGGATTTCAGTGGTGGACGATGTCATGTTCTGCACTCCCTGGGAAACCTGGATTGCCATTTCTTTGAGGTTCCGGGTCATCAGGTTTAAATGGTTCCCCAGAGCGGTCAGCTCGTCCTCTTTGTCCGGCGGCGTCACTTCGGCAGTGAGATCACCCCGGCCGACGGCCTCCACGAATGCCACATACTCTTTCACGGTGGATTCCAGGTACTGCTTGGTTTTGCGGTCCTCTTCGGCGCGGTGTTCCACTTCCCGATTCATCTCTTTGAGATTTAAAACCATCCGGTTAAAGGCATCCGCCAACATGCCGGTTTCGTCTTTTGAGTCCACTTCTGCCGTGACATCCAGATCTCCGGCGCTGATTTTCTCCGCCGCCTCCGTTAATGTTCCGATTGGCCTGCCGATTCTAACCGCTACAATCCAAAGCAGCACCAGGGCCAGGGCCGTTAATACCGAACCGATGATGATCATGCGCCACATCAAACGTGTCGCCTCCCTTGTCACAAGTCCTAAAGGCAGGTTGATATTGATGAACCAGGGTTTTTCCGTAAAACCGAAAGACACGGGAACAAACGCCGTCATACGCCCTTCGTCCAATTCAAAGATGGTTTTTCCTGACTGAACAGTTTCCAGCTCCTCCTGCAAATCCTGGTTTATTTTACGCATGTGACCGCCCACGTCTTCATCATATCCGTCGGAGGCAGCGATCATACCATCATAGGTAATCAGACTGACCGTGGCTTCTCCAGGATAGGGGTTCCGCTTCCTCAGATAGTCATTCAGATCCTTTATACCCATATCCGCCCCCGCGATACCCATGAAGCGTCCGTTTACCAGGATGGGGACCACCAGGGATGTCATCAACACCTTTTTGCCCTGAACCTCGTAGAAATAGGGATCAATGATACACTCCCGTTTCATTTTTTTGGGCACTTGGTAATAATCCCCTTTGCCTGCCACCTGGTAATCCTTCAACGGCTCCACGTTGATTTTTCCGGAAGCACCTCGGCTCCAGTAAGGAATAAAACGTCCGGTCTTATCGGAAGGGAGTTGACCCTTAAATTGAGAATCTTTGCCGTCAAAGGCATCGGGTTCCCAGAGGGTGTAGGTCCCCACAAAATCAGGATTTTTTTCCGTCACTATTCTAAGCATTTGGTTCACCTGTTCCCGGGTGATGCCGCTGCTCCCCACGGTACTGAGAACCTGTGCCAGAGTGCGGGCCGCATCGAGTGGAACCTCCAGTTTGGCCTTTATGAAATTGGCCATGCCCTCTCCATCGGCCACGATCTCTTTTTCCACCGTCTCAAGGGCAATTTTTCGCTGGGTCACGGCGGCGTACGCCACAATCAACCCGAATGTCAAAACCATGCATATCCCCACCCATAAGAGGATCTTCCCTTTGATGGACCGAATACTTAAGAGTGCCATTTTACAACCTCACAATTAAATAATTTCTTCCCTCACAATGATCCCGGAATGGGAAATCAGTTTTTCCAGATCCAGAATCATAAGCATGTCGGAGGTCACCCCTTGAATAAATTCCTGCCCCTTTGCGGAAAGGGTTCCGGATGCCGGTTGAACCGCCGTCAGGGGAACCTGTTCCAGTTTCGGCCGGTCTTCCGCCAGAATGCAGAATTCCATCAACATTCGGTCCGGAACGGTTTCTCCACGGATCAACAGCACATGGGCTTTCTCCATATCTACCTCAGCGCCGATTTCCAGGTAGGCGGCGATATTCATGATGGAGTAGATCCTGCCCCTCATGTTGACGGCCCCCACAATAAAATTCGGTGTGCAGGGGACCAGCGACCACATCTCCCGCTTCAACGGTTGAATCTCTCGAATGTAATGCATATCCACGCCGAACCGCTCCTCGCCCATGGAAAAAGCGAGAAGCCGCAAATCATCCTGTTCCGTGGATGCCGCATCCCCGGTTTGCGCCAGTATCCTGGCCCGGCTTTCCAGAACCTGTTGAATCTCAACATCAGAGGATATTTCGCTCTCCATTTCTCAATCCTTTCGATTATTTCAATGTTTTTGCCATGGTCAAGAGTGTCCTGGCGGTCAGATCATCCGTACCCGGTAGGATTTTCTCCGGCGCCAGAGCAGCGGCCAGATCAATGGCCTGGCGGCGGTGCCGTTCTGATTTTTCTTTCTGGTTCAATTGTCCATAGAGGATCGCCATGGAAACGTGCGCCACTGCAAAATCAGGTTCAAGAAAAAGCGAGCGTTTCAACCTTTCCATGGCCCCTTTGTTATCGCCTGATTCCTGATGGATCAGGCCCAGCGTATAATAGACTTCCGCCTTGAGAGGGTTGATTTCGATGGCCTGTTCACAGAATGACCGGGCCGCTTCTATCTGGCCGATGTTGGCATGGACCCGGCCCAGCTGATAAAAGCCTTCGGCATCCTCTGGATTTTCGGCGATGCAACGGAGAAATACATCTTTGGCTTCTTCGTAGCGTTTCCGCCTGACAAGATCGATGCCCTGCTCCAGAAAATCCGGCTCGCCCGGTGGTTCCGGCGACTCCGTATGCGTTTCGGCTGTCGGGGTTGGCACATCTTCAATCGCGGGTGGGGTTTCTATTGCCGAGTTTGAAAAAACATAGCTTTCCGGTGAGTAAACGGGTTCGGGTGCAGGAGGAGGGATTACTTCTTCAACGGGTGGTCTGTAGTAGAAGGGTTTCGTTTTTGTCACAGGTTCATTCAGCTTCCCGTAGACGGTTCCACCCGAAAAGACATGATATGCGTATTGGTCAAAAACCGGAATGCTGGTTTCGGCTGCTCCCATCATGAGCCAGCCGCCCGGGACCAGGCACTGGTAAAAACGCCCCACCACCTCACGGACCACGTCTTCAGAATAGTAGATGGCCACATTCCGGCACAGAATCAGGTCCATGGCGTTGGTGTTGGTGAAAAGGGAGGGGTAAACCGGTTCACTCAAATTAATGTATTCAAAATGCACGGTTTTACGAATTCGGGGAATGACTTCGTATTCTTCACCTTTCTGTTTGAAATAACGGGACCGAAATACCTGGTTCGTCTGTCGAAAGGACCAGGGTCGATAGCGGGCCGCCTTCCCTTTTTTCAGGACCTTCTTGTTAATATCCGTCCCCAGGATACAGATGTTCCACTGTTCAACCTCGGAAATCAGCTCGGCCAGGAGTATGGAGAGGGTAAAGGCTTCTTCACCGGATGCACAACCGGCACTCCAGATGCGAATGCGGCGGTCATGTTTGTGGGCAGCAATGATCTGAGGCAAAAGGTGCCGCCGCAGGGCTTGAATCTGGTTTTCGTCCCTGAAAAAATAGGTCTCCCCAACCGTCAGTTCCTCGATCAAACCATCCCACAGGGGACTGTCCGTCTCGGTTGTCTGAAGCATCTGAAAATACCAATCCAGGTCGCTTTGGGCGGTTTCTTTACACATCATGGTGATGCCCCGACCCAGGGCATTTCGCCTTTTGACACCGAACAGCATACCGGTCCGCTGAAGGATCAGCGTTTGAAACCGCTCATACTGATCATTGCTCAGAAAATGTTCTAATTTCGGTGCCGTATTCACAAATTCCGTCATCGATTTGCCTCAGACTCGTCAAATTCAATGAGCGCTCCGGTGTCAATCTCATCGGCTTCCAGAACCAAGTACACCTCATCATTTTTTCGAATGACCGCGTTTAACAGCGGCGTTTCCTTCAGTGTGCCTCCCGGTTTCGAAAGGTGATCCTCAGAAACAGCCACCACATCTTCCACGGTCTCCGCAATGACCCCCAGCTTTCGGTTCTGAGTTTGCATCACCAGAATGCGATGGTCTGGATGGGCCCCTTTTCGCGACAACCCCATTCTTTTTCTGAGACTGATTACCGGCATAATCTGGCCATGCAGGTTGAGAAGCCCTGAAATCCACTCCGGCGCTTCGGGCAACGGGACGAGTGCCGCCATGCGAATCACCCTTTCCACCTTTTCCAGAGGAAAGGCCAGCTGCCGATCACCGATGCGAAATGTGATAAAATGCAAAGCCGCGTCCATCGAATCCATTGCTTCTGTTTCTCGCAATTCCGGCTTTTTACCGGGGGTCGATTTCGTTCTTTTCGTCATCGCTTTCTTCTCCACATCATGTTTTCAGTTGTCAGTTTTCAGTTGTCAGTAACAGCATGTTGATAGTAATTTACTTTCTTTAGGGATTTGTTGAGTTCTAACTTCCAAGTCCTCAAATCTCAAAATAACCTCCAGCCTGACAACTGAAAACCGACAACTGCGGCTTGCCGCCTTAAAGGGATCAAACAAGGTTGTATTGTTCAACAACCCCCCTGAGCCTTTCAGCCTGGGAATTCAGATCTTGAGCCGCTCCCTCCACCTGCCTTGTCCCGGCCTCACTCTGGATCGTGGCCTGGCCGATACTATCCATGGCAGCACCAATCTGATCCATCCCCGCCAACTGCTCCTGAGCACTGGCCGAAATCTGTTGTATCGTCTGGGTCACGGCCTGAATATTCTTGTTAATGCTTTGAATGGCCTTGCCGGCCTTCTCGGCTTCCTGCACCCCGGCGTCAGCACGTTTTGTCCCCTCTTCCGTTACCATCACGGCCGTATTGGTGGCCTTTTGAATCTCTCCAAGAATCCCTTTCACCTTGCTTGTGGCTTCTCTTGACTGCACCGCAAGACTCCCCACCTCTCCAGCCACCACGGCAAAACCCTTTCCCGACTCTCCGGCCCGGGCCGCCTCTATGGACGCGTTCAGCGCCAGCAGGTTGGATTGGTCAGCGATATCATTGACCGTTTCAATAATCTCCCCGATCTGCTGCGTCTTCTCACTCAAGGAAAGAATATTCTCTGCAATGCTCCCCACCTGCTCTTTGATCCTGTTGACGCCAGCCAGCGTGCTTTCCACGGCCCTGAAACCCCTATCGGCCTCTTTAGAAGATTCCTGAGCAACCCCGGCAACCTGCTTAGCGCGTTCCGCCGACTGCCGAGCGGTTTGCCGGGCCTGCTCCACGGTACTGGTGGTCTGGGTTACGGCAGCGGACTGCTCAGCGGCCGTGGCAGCCTGCTCACTTGTAGAGGCCAGAATCTCACTGGTGGCCGTTGTAATATTTCTCGTAGCATCCCCGATCTGCCCTTTTAGGAAATCATTGGCACTCTGAAGAGCCTGTTCAAATTTTTTAAGCTCACTCACATCGGTCATATATTCTACGCCCCCTACCACATTCCCTGAAACATCCAACAGCGGCGTACCAATATACTGAACAGGCATATCTCTTGCCCCACACACCACAGTCTGTCCCGAGGAGACCCTTTTTTCTTCCATAGCCTGCCCTACTCGACACTCAGCGGTATTGCAATGTTCGGTTTTGAACAGATCATAGCATTTTGTCCCAATGGCATTGCCAACGGTTGTTTCAACCCATTCCGCGCCTTTTTGATTAATGAATTGAATAGTAAATTCACGATCAACCGCTACGACCGGTGTCGGCGCGTTATTCAAATAATTCTCCATTTGCGTCATGGTTTGCTGTAAACTGTCAACCATCTGATTCAAGGCATCAGCCAGCACCTTTGTCTCATCCCTGGAATGAATTTCAAGCCGCTGACTCAAATCGCCTTTTGCCACCCGTCCGGCAAAACCAACCACCGCATTCAGCGGCCTAATGATAGATCTGATGGTTATCGTCGAAAAAGCGATGCCGATAGTGAGAAGTAATAGGAGGGTGATCCACAGGACTTTTTTTGTGAGAGACACAGTCCATGCGGACAGTTTCCCCATACCCGTGGAAAACATTCCGGCCGTAATATCCATTTCGTCAGCGATTTTATTGATATCCGCCAGTAGCACTTTCTTTTCATCCATTATTTTGGTTTTTGTGTATTCTTCAGCCAATACCCGGTACCGGACTGCCAATGTATTGGCCTTTTTCGAAATCTCCACCAGTGACGTAACCAAAGGGTGTGAAGACAAAAGATCCACAATTCTGACGATATCAAGAGCTTGATCGTAATCCACGGAAGGAAACCAATGGGCCATATCCTTTGCCATTTTTTCCTTCGGTTTTATTTCGAGATCCTTGATGAGCGATCCAAAAATACCGCTCAGTTTTGTTGCTATCTCAAGGTGTGTGTTGAATTTATCGTAAAATTTCACATCTCCGTTTCTCACATAATCCCCAAAAAAACGCGTCGCCTCATAAAAATTGACCGTATGATCGCGTTCAGATCGAGTTATCAGAAGTGCCCGGTCAACAACATGTAGAGATGCGAATCCGATCAGGGCGATCATTACACAGGCGATGATCGGAATACTTTCAAGCGTAATAATCTTCTTTCCGATTGAATCTGACAGAGAAAACCTCATACGTCATCCTCCTTAGCTGAAGGGATAGAGATCCCTTCTTTCAAAAGTTCCGGCAATGGCGTCCACCGTGCAAGTCATGGTGTTTTCGAGGACGTCGACGCTTTTCCTCTTGGGTTCGAACATCGACAGCCGTCCTCTGCCAGCCCTTCATCTTTCCTCAATTGTTTTTCCCCAAGAGCTTTTCTATCCATTCGAGCAGCACTTCTCGTTCAATTGGTTTTACGAGATAACCATCAGAACCTGCCGCCATGACCCTTTCCCTGTTTTCTTTGTTGTCAAAACCGGTGATGGTTAAGACTTTTATAGAGGAGGTCTCTGGAACTTCTTTTATTCGTTTGCATATCTCAAAGCCGGAAATCTTTGGCAAATGCAGGTCTAAGAGAACTAAACCCGGCTTGAAATTGGCGATCTTGACGCCTGCCTCAAACCCGTCTGCAGCAGTATCAAACTGGTATTGCTGTGCGGAAAGTATTTTTGAAAGCAGGGTTCGAATAGCGGGATCATCATCTACAATCAAAACCTTTTTTGGTTGATATGCTGCAAAGGGATAGATTCCTTTTTCCCGCATAAACGACATGAGGTCTTCTTTAAGAATTCTATAATGTCCGCCAGGGGTCATGGATGCCTTCAATGCCCCGCTTTTGACATTTTTCCACATTGTCACTCTGCTGACAGAGCAATGTTCGGCCGCTTGGGTCAGGGTCAACATTTCGCGATCCATTTTCAAATACCCCTTAATCCTTTTGTAGAAATTATCGTTAAGAGTATTAATATCGTGCGAAACATTAACCTGTCAAGAAAAAACGTTAAGAACATAAATATTGTTTACAGTATATAGCCAACCAAAAAGAAATGGGCACATTCAAGCCCAGCTAAGGAACGAGGACGGGAAATCAACAGGAGATGCTCACATTCCAGACCTCGTTAAGTGGTTGAGCAGTTTAGCGGTTAAATAGCTGCTATGGTTGGAATTTCATCTGTTTCCTTGAAAATTGGACACTCGTAGAATTCAGGAATTGAGGAATTTGGGAATGTAGGAATTGAAACCTGAATCTTTTCCTCGTCTTAATCCCTCAATTTTTAAATTCGCAATTCCTCAATTTGGCTCCATACGGCCAATACGGCGAGCATAACGTCAAAAAAACGGAGCTATTTTTTCGATCAAATAACGAGGTCTGCATTCATTTCTCAATATCCCTTAATTTCTAAATCTCCCTCCTCTTCTCGAATTGCAGGAAAAAAGATCTTTACTGTAGTTCCCTCCCCTTCCTTCGATGTCAGCTCCAGGCTGCCTTTGTGACTTCTGACGATGGCATAAGCTGTGGTGAGCCCCATCCCCATCCCCTTCTGGGTGCCCCTTTGCTTGGTGGAAAAGTAGGGGTCCAGTATTCGGGGAAGATTTTGCTTCGAAATGCCGGACCCCTTGTCCTTTATGGTCACCTGCAGATAAGACCCCGGTTCCAAATGAAACTCTGATTTACCTGCCCCGAATACCATGTTTTTAACGTCTATCTCCAGAACGCCCCCTTCCGGCATGGATTCGTATCCATTGGAACAGATATTGGTGAAGAGACTCTCTATCTGATCATAATCAAAACCCGTGAACCAGAGATCATCGGGCATCTGCAAGGCAACACGACCGTGGAATCTCTCCGCACAACGAATCACGCTGTCCTGAATAACCGATCCGAGTGAACCTGTTCTGAAAACAGGTTTAGCGCCTTTGGAGATCTCCAGAAACCGTCTGGTAAGGTTCTTCGTATCTATGGCTGCTTTGTATGCCATGGTCAGGTTTTCATGGGCCGGGGTTCCCAGTTCCATATCCATCCTGGCGAGATCCATATACCCAAGTACACTGGTAAGGAGGTTGTTGTAGTCGTGGGCGATGCCGCCGGCAAGGATGCTGAAAGATTCGAATTTTTTGGTTCTTATCAACTCCTGTTGCATGGCCTCCAGCGCCTCTTCCGCACTTTTTCGATCCAGGGCGTATCGGATGGATCGCTCCAGGATCGTTCCCCTCAGCTCGGTTTTGTCGAGGAAGTCCGCGGCCCCCCTCTCCATGGCGGCCATATCCACGTCACGGTTTCCCTGGCCCGTAAGCAGGATAATCGGGGCCTGGCAACCCAGTGGCCCGGCCTCCTGCAGAAGATCCAGCCCGTTTCTGGCTCCAAGACGGTAATCTACAAGGTAGACATGATGTCGGCACTGTCCGATTTCCTGAAGGCCTTCCTCATAGCTCGGTGCCCAGTCCACCGAAAACTGATCCTGACCGGCCTCTTGAATCAGATCGCGCACGAGAACAAAATCGTCTTCGTCATCGTCCACCACAAGAATTTTTACAATAGCTTCATTCATTATCTTCCCTCCGGCAGTTTAACAATCTGGACCCAGTATTGGTCAAGTGCCCCAAGGACCTCCGCCAGGCCTTCAAATGTTACCGGTTTGGTGATGAAGGAGCTGGCCCCCAGGTCGTACGACATTAATACGTCCTGTTCGGCCTGGGAGGTTGTGAGCACAATCACCGGAATTCCGCGAAGCTTGGGATCCGCCTTGATGACCTTCAGGGCCTCCCGCCCGTCCATTCGCGGCATGTTAAGATCCAGAAGAATAATATCCGGCCGGGGGAATTTTTTTGAATCCTTGTACTTTTCCCGCTGGTTCAGGTAATCCAGCAGATCCTCGCCATCTTCCACAAATGCCAGGCTGTTGGCGACGTGCTTTTCCTCAAAGGCCTCTGTTACCAGCAGCCGATCATCAGAATCGTCTTCCGCCATGAGGATATGGATAACCTTGCTTTGTTTGATCATCTTTTTCCTTTTGGTGCTGGTTACTGGTTGCTCGTTGCTGGTTAAAAAGACAATTGATAAAATTTTAAATCACGATAGCGCTTCGCTCTTACAATATAAGCGCTGTTTTACCTAACTTGAGAGTCTAAAGTTTTCTCGTCATGCCGGACTTGATCCGGCATCCAGTAACCATATGTCACTGATAAGACGCTGGATTCAGGCTTTCGCCGGAATGACGGCAATGAATCCGGGGTTCTAATTATTTTAACGCCTTACAAGAACTTTGAAAGTAATGGGGGTCACATCTCGATTAGCGTATTAATTGACATTCGAAAGTAATGGGGGTCACATCTTGATTAGAAGTAATAGGGGTCACATCTTGATTAGCGTATTAATTGACATTCGGGCTTGGTCCCAACATCGGCCATTAGAGTTGTTTTCCTACTCATAATCTTAATCATAATCATAATCGAAGAGTCCTGGAATAAGCTAAAAGGAGTATGATTATGAACTGTCGAACTTATTCTCGGATGATCGTATCAAGTGGGCGAAGTGAGAACCAAGCCCCAACATTGTGATCTCCCACCCCGGTCAAGATGATTAAAGGCGATTTACATCCCATAACTATGGCCGTTCGAACCAACTCAAGGCCGTCCCTCTCCCCAAGGCGATAGTCCACGAGATAGATATCGTGTCTTGATTCCTCAATTTCTTCCAGGGCTCCATGGTAGGTTGAAACCCATTCCAGGGAAAAATCACCTCTTGCCTCGCGGAGAAGCTCCAGGGTCAAGTGATAATCATCCTCATCATCTTCTATAAGGCACCCGAACCCTGTCATTCATGGCACATACCCTCAGCAGGTTGGCCTCAGTTCCCATCAAGGACTTTCCTGATGGCTCCGGCCAGATCTCGCATCGGAAATCTCCTGCGCTTGAAATAGAGGCCCTCGAAACTGCAATTCTTGTCAGCAATTCTCATTTTGAAAACATAGCTGTAAGAGAGGCTCTTGTCCACGATCTGTTTGGTGGGTATAGCCTCGAAAAATCGTGGCAAAATGCCACTCACACAGTATTCGGAAATAAATGGGGCACCATAATGAGAACTGCAGAATTCCTGGCTACTCTCTTGACGCAGGCGATATTATTTTCTATGCTCTCTCCTCGATAAACGGCTTTTTAATCTTTCAAGCAAAAGAGGTAAACCCTTGCGAATCTTACCGGATTGTATCCCCTGCATCGCAAATATGGCTATTTCAGCTCTCAGACGTCTACCCATATCCAGTGAAAGACGCCAAGAAATTTTTACCACTATTCTGCAAGTTTCGGCTTTTCGAGGAAGGTCATGGCATTTGACCAGCCCGGAAATCATTGAACAGGTCTGGGAGATCATTTGTCGAGAAACTGATCAGCCTGACCCATTCCTCCAGGAAAAAGAACTCCAGAACCAAAGGGTAGCGGACATTCTGCCTTTTCTCCGGAATAGAATTGAGAACGCTGAAGATCCCTTACGTACGGCAACTCAGCTTGCCATTATTGGAAACTCCATCGATCTGATGATTGATAATCATGCCGTCGATATTCAGCAAACGGTTGTTCAAGGACTGGAATTGCCCCTGTCTGAACCTGCTTATTCCGCATTTTCGAAAAAACTCCACGGAAGCCGGAAACTCGTTTATCTCGGGGATAACTCGGGCGAAATCGTCTTTGATAAGCTGTTCATGCAAACAATCCGGCGGGAGTTCATGGAAATCGATATCCACTTCGTGGTTCGATCGAATCCAGTAATGAACGATGTTACCCTGAAAGAAGCCAACGAAATGGGTATTTCTGAAGTGGCAAGTGTCATAGAAAACGGCGTGGATGGCCCCATTCCGGGCACGCTGGTCAGCAGATGTTCTCAAGAGCTTAAAGAGCACCTGCAATCCGCAGATCTCATCATCTCCAAAGGCGGTGGTAATTTTGATGCTTTTGAAGAGGAAGCCCATACTACCGGGACGGACGTCACCTTTCTCCTCCTGTGCAAATGCGACCCCTACCGTCGATATTTTGACCAGGAGCTGTATGAGCCTATTTTGTGGAACGTATTCTCGGACCGGGAAGGTCAGTAGGCAGTAAGTAGTAGGCAGTCACGGATATTTTGTTGCTGGTTACTCGTTGCTCGTTACTGGTTGCTCGTCATCGGAGTCTTCGCTTACCTCGAGTATTGCAGTTAAGTTCGGAACGAGGTCAACTTGAAACTGGGTTCCCCGAACACTGACATCTGACACCTATCGTTCTCTGCGCCTCTGCGCCTCTGCGCGAGATTTCCCGTCCAGCAACCGCTTTTCGATCTCTTCCCGTGCAATTCGTTTTGCGGAATCCGTCAGGAACCAAGGCTCGATATTTCTACTGAGTCTTTCAATTCCTTCTTCAAACGAGAGCTGGAATCTGTCTTGGTTTATTTCAACTGCAGCTTTAGAATATCTCCATAACTTATCTGCATCTTTAACGATTGTGTCATTTAAAGAAAAAGGGGTTTTCCTGGAATCGTGCCCCTCGATAATCCGCACAATTTCCTTTATCTTTTCCTGATCGTATCCCACTTTCTTAAGGATTTCCTCTGCAATTCCGGCACCTTCCACTTCGTGGACACGGTTCCATTCAGGCATGCTTACTTTCGGGCCAAATGCCATTAGTTGAATGTCTTCCGGCACCTTTTTCCAGCCCACATCATGGAGAAGAATCGCTGGGATCACCACTTCTTCCGTTCCTCCTTCTAATTCCAGCAATTGATACGCATGACGTGTCGATATCTCCGTATGAATGTCATTTTTTCTGGTATCAAGATAAGGCCTGGCCAGTTCCTGTATTTTTTTATATGGTTCTTCCAATGTGCACTCCTTCTTTTCAGTGTTTTCATTCTTTCAAAGCCACATGAACCACCCCGTGGCAAGCCACGAGGTATCGGTCGTCATTCCGGCGAAGGTCGGAATCCAGGTAAGCGAGCCTGAGAGACTCCGGTACATATTTTTTCTGGATCCCGGATCGGTGTCCGGGATGACTCGACGCCGCAAGCGGATGGGTATTCGACCCTTGCTCGCAATCAAAACTGCAGATTCAAGATGGCTATTTCTTTATCATGGGAAAGGGAGATTTGTAAATACAGCTATCAGAGATCCATAAAATAAACCTCTGTCCATAGTGACAATTGCCAGGCACCTATAATTCTTCTTGACCCTTTAGGATATCTTTCATATTATTAAATTTAACAGCTGCAATTAGCTTTTAGCTATTAGCCGTTGGCTTAAAGATTTCACGCATTTGAATGACTTTTTTTCGTGCTGGGATTCTCACTTTTTGATGCTAAACCATTGCGCCCTAAGTCACTGATTTTGTGCGGCTAATAGCTAAAGGCTAACCGCTAATTGCATCTTTTGAGTTAAAGTACATTCATTTCGATCCAGACTTTTACAATCGCTTCTCTTTCCCGAACGCGTGCAGAAATGGTGGACAACTGCCATTGGGCATGGTCGAAGCAAGACAGCTTCCGCCTGCTCTCAATACTTCACCCATACAATTGCCATTGCGTGCTCCTTCATCCGTTGTAAACGGACAGAAAACCCAACAGAGTTGATACGTATTCCGGGATCTTTTTGTTGGTCTGAGATTCCGGTTCTTAGGGAACATAAACCTTTCAAGAAAAGGAGGGAGAGAGCCATGGAAAAAAGGGAAATGAAATTCTACAGGTTGATTTTGGACATATGCAGGGTAATCAATTCTACACTGGATGTAAAAAAGGTATTGAGACTCCTTGCCGAAAATGTAACCCAGGCACTGGATGCCAAGGCCTGCGCGATTTTTCTCTGGAACAGGGAACAGGACACCTTGGAGGTAAGCGCGTCCTTCGGATTGAGCGACACATACCTCCAAAAAGGTCGCCTTCATGCTGATGACAGCTTGAAAGAATGTTCAGCAGATCAATCCGTGTTGATTTTTGACGCCATAACAGACCCTCGGACGCAATATCCTGAAGAAGCTAAGAAGGAAGGAATCGCATCCATGTTTTCCGTACCGATCTGCGCAAAAGGCACGACGCTCGGAGCACTCCGGGTCTATTTGTCAGAAGCTCGTGAATTCTCCGCAAACGAATCGGAATTTATTCATGGATTGGCTGAAATGGGCGGTATCGCCATCGAAAATGCGCGAATGTATAGTCACTTGAAAGGCGAGCACGAAAGTCTGATGATGGCTGCACATCAGTGGTTTGAATTCGGAAGAACGGAATAAGAAAAAAGAAGAAGGCCTGTGAAGCAGTCAGAGAAAACCATTTGTATACTTGCCCCAACACCGGAATTGGAAGGAAAAATCCTTCAGATCTTCCGGAATATCAGCATATCCAGACAATTTCCCTTTCCATTCAAAACCATCACATCCCTGAACAACCCAAAGGATATTCACCTCCTTTTCTTTGAAGTGGCTCTTGGGAAAATGGATCAGTCCAGGGAAAGATTGGAGCAAATCCTTGCCACTGCCAGCCCAAACGTCGTCCTGCTCTGCCCGATGGGACACAACGAACTGGAATTAGCCAACCAGTTTGGTATCGGAAACATCCTGACGCCGGAATCCATGACGGAATCCACCGTGATGGCGGTGTCCTTTAAGTTATTAGGGAATGTATTTTTCGGGTTCGAGCCTTTTTTCCCCCGTGGGTTTACCCTGTTTGAAAAGGAATTCAGGATTTCTGGAAAATTCCACATGCGGGAACTTCCTTCAAAAATCCTGCACGATTTCATAACTACCCTTAATGAAGAAGAAAGCGAGTATTTTCGGATCTATATATCCGAACTGATCAGTAATGCCATTTTTTATAGTGTTTTCGGGATCAGCCCCCAGGAGAGGGATCAAGATAAAGGCGATCTTCCTTCTGATATCAACATACCTGCAGAGAAAGAAATACGGGTGAAGATTGTAAGAGATGACGAAAAATATGGCATCAGCATCACGGATCGAAGCGGGTCGCTAACGCTTCAACGGGTTTTGAAAAAAATTCAGCGGCATACAACCGCCCCCGGTGAACCGGTTCCCAGAGGGATTCTTGATTTAACCGGCAGGGGGTTCTATATTTTAAGCAATCAAACACGGCTGATCATTAATATCTTAAAACATGCAAAAACGGAAATCATTATCCTCCGGTACAACGATGTCTCCCTGAACAAATACCAGACCCTCATTATTAATGAAAAGGAACGGGAGTAATTTTTTACGAACAAAACATGTTGGTGAATTGGTACACGCTTAGCATCATTGCGCTTTTCTTTATCGGAGCCCAGAGGTTCCTCTACAAGGTATCTGTCCAGCGCGGGTGCAACGCAGCAGTTACCACCTTTACCTTCATGGGAACAGTAACATGCATCAGTTTTGTGCTCCTTCTGTTTTCGGATACACCTTTGGGTCCTATCTATTTCCTGGTTTTCATTTCCCTTGTGAACAGTATTTCTTTCACATTAGCCACGCTAACGAATTTGGAGACGCTGAAATATCTGCCTGTGAACGTCGCTTATCCCATTATCCGGCTGAATCTGGCTGTGGTGATCATTTTTTCCGTACTTTTCTTCGGCGACTCTTTGTCGCCCTGGCAGATTGCAGGTATTTTTGTTGCCATTTTCGCCATCGTCATTTTGGCAAAAAGCCCTGATGCCAATGAAACGGGGATCCGGAATCTTCGAAGAGGTTTTGTCCTTTTGTCCGTCTGCGTTCTTTCCGGGGCCGTCGCTTCTATTTCCAGCAAATTCGCCGCTATGGAGACCAATAAATTGGCGTTCATCACCCTTTCCTACTTACTTGGAACATCTTTTGCCTTTATGCTCCGAAACAGGGTGGCACAAAAAACAGCCGGCAGCCGGAACAGAGATGCCGTGATCATAGGGATATGTATGGGGCTTCTAAACCTGATCGGGTTCTATCTTTTTCTCCTGGCCCTTGACAGGGGCCCTCTTTCCCTGGTCGTATCCATCATCAGCCTTCACTTTGTCATACCCATTGTACTTTCCGCCCTGATCTATTCGGAAAAGCTGAAAAAGGTGCACTTCGTCGGCATCGGTCTCACGGTTATTTCTGTCATTTTTCTGAGGATGTAGTCTCTTTTACATCCACAAAACCCATTGTTTTCCAAGATAAAGGCTCGGGATTTTCGACCTTGACCTTCCATAGACTCCGTGAAACCGCGGGAAATTTCCCCAGGCGCGAAGTCCGTGCTGATTCTTTTTTATTGTTGACAACTACCTTCATGAAAGATATCCTGAACGACTAAAAATTGCAGTAAACGTTGACGCGCAACAGTGGCTCCTGACAGGTGACTTTACTTGAATGAAACACATGAATCTGAGCGTAAACTCTGCTGCATTTGTGAGCAAGCCCTAAACGTGCCGTACAACTTTTTTGCAGGAGGAACGAACAATGAAGGTATTGATTGCCTATTACTCAGACACAGGAAATACCGAAAAGGTGGCCAAAGCCATCTATGATTCCATAGAACACAGTGAAAAAGAGATCTCTCTCTCAACGGACGTCTCGGATGTCTCCGATTACGACCTGATTTTCTGCGGTTTTCCTGTTCAATCCATGGGGCTACCCAAAAAGATGGAGTCCTTTGTCACAGGACTGCCCGAAGGAAAGAAAGTCGCCTATTTTGCAACCCATGGTTCTCTTCGAGGCGGACCATTGGCGATTACAGCATTTCATCATGCAATCAGCCTGGGAAAAAACCTGAAAGTGATGGGGACATTTGGATGCCGAGGCACTGTGAAACATGGCATTATTGACGCCTTGATGAAACAAGCCGAACACAGGGGCTGGGCCCTTGAGGCACAAAGTGCTGCAGGTCATCCGGATGAAGCGGATCTGGAAGACGCCAAAATCTTTGCAGCCGCCATCATGATAAAAACCAGAGCAAAATGAGATAGTCCAGTTCAGTTTCCCATGAATACTAATCTCATAAGAAGTGCCCGAACCCGTCACCCCCGCGAACCTCACCCTCGACTCCGATCGGGGAGCGGGGTTCCATGAGAAGTAGATAACGTGTTCCCCACCTGGCGGGAATGACGAAAACAGAAGATTTTTGACTTTCATGAGGGCTCCATTTTTCCAAACCACATCTTACCGTACCTCCCATTTCCGAAGAGCTTCTGAATTCCAAACCATGAAGAGTGACAAATATTGTAACGGGTATTTTCACCGAAAATTTAAAAAAACTT
>CAYOWC010000003.1:0-68625 GCA_964407525.1 uncultured Desulfobacteraceae bacterium
TAGGCAGAAAACTCTCTTCTCAGGGGATAGTTTCCTCTTAAATCCTCAAAATTCTGCGGGGCCTCTCGCAAGCGTCCATCGTCTTCCTGTATGGGATAGGTGTGCAATACGGCCTGCTTCAAGAACGATTCTTCATCTGTATTCCCAAACGTAGGGGTGAATTGAGGCCGGGCAGGAGGAGGAATCAAATTTGGAAACCAGGATTCGAGATCAGAAATGCCGAAGTGTCTTGCAAATGCCTGGACAGCCATGGCGGTTCCAGTTGCTTTTCCGTCAGCGGAATATCCTGCGATATGCGGTGTTGCCAATAAGAGACAGGACATGAGAGCCCGATCTATTCCGGGTTCATTTTCCCACACGTCCAGCACTGCATTTTTAAGAAGACCTTTCTGCAGGGCCATTTTCAGGGCCGTGTTATCGACAACTTCCCCCCGGCAGGTGTTTATCAGCAAAGAGCATCGATCCATTTTTGAAAGGTTGTCTGCATTGACCAGGTGGCAGGTTTTGTCTTCTCCATCTTGATTCAAAGGGACGTGAAGGCTGATAATGTCCGCTTTTTCAAGAATGGTCTGTATATCCACAAAGGCATTTGATCCTTCCCGACGCTCCCTTGGTGGATCGTTTTGCAGAACCTTCATTCCCAGCGTTCTGCATAAATTGGCCACCCCGGAGCCTGTATTGCCTACGCCTACAATTCCGATACAGTTTCCCTTTAAGGGCTTTCCGGTTTTGTTACTCCAGAAACACAATGCAGCAGCCACGTATTGAACTACGGAGCCGGCGTTGCACCCCGGAGCATTTGACCAGGCTATATTGGATTCTTTGCAATATTTCTCATCGATATGGTCATGCCCGATGGTGGCTGAGGCGATAAATTTCATCGTACTTCCAGCTAATAATCCGGCATCACAACGCGTCCGTGTACGAATAATAAGAGCATCTGCCTTTTTTACATCCGCGGGAGAAATGGAGGCGCCATTTTTGTACAGGGTCGAGGCATACGGTTCCAGTACACCTTCAAGGAAGGGTATTTTGTCGTCGATTACTATTTTCATGCATTTACTCCGGTTTCTGCCCTGTAAACAGACGACTGATTCCAAATGTCATGGAGTGTACTTTCACTCGAACAAGTCCAGCCTCTTCCATCAGGGTGATGAAACGATCGATGGTGGGGAAATTCATGATGGAATCTCCGAGGTAACGGTATGCCTCCGGGTTCGGAGAAACCAGTCCGGCGAGAAGGGGAAGCATCCTGTTTAAATACAAGTCATACAGCCGTCCTATGTAGGGCAGTTGGGGGAATGTCATTTCCAGGACCATGACTTCTCCACCCGGGACCACAACCCTGAGCATTTCGCGCAGAGCCACAGCTTTATCAGGGATATTGCGAATTCCAAAGCCGATTGCGGCCACGTCAAAGCTTTCCCGTGGGAACGGGATGTTCAACGCGTCTCCCTGTATCATGTCTATTCTTGAGTCAAAGCCTCTCTCCCTGATCTTTTTTTTCCCTGTATGCAGCATTTCCCATACAAAGTCCAGTCCGGTAATTCGGATTTTATGATGCTGGAGAGCTGCTTCTATTGCAAGATCAGAGGTCCCGGTAGCCACATCCAGAAGCCGAAGCGTTTTGAAAAAACGCATCTTTCTCACGGCGGATCTCCGCCAGACAATATCCTGTCTCAGGCTTAAAAAATGGTTCAGGAAATCATATTTCCCGGTGATGGTGGAGAAAATATGCCTGACCAGACGGATTCGTTCAATATCGTCGATTTGGTTTACAGACGGGTAAGTGTTCTCCGAGGCCATTTATGTCCCTTTAACCTTTTCTTCAAATCCCCGTAGAGTTTTCAACCTGTACGCCTTAGCCTTGAAGAAGATTTTATGCGATTTGAGAAAAGTTTTGCGCAGATTGGGCAATAGAGATGATGTTCTTTTACATCGGTATGTTGCGTGGTACTCTTCTGGACGTGTTCAATAAATTTTTGTGAAGCAAAATATTTTCCACAGGCTTCGCACCGCCGGAGGGCATGCACACCGATGACTTCATCACGGATGGAAATGGTTCTTATCCCATCTTTATCGATCATCCGTATGGCGTCCGTTGGGCAGATGTTCGCACATGTTCCGCAACCTATGCAGTTCCCTTCCACAGGGGTTACATAGCGCAACCCTTCCCGTTTTTCCATTTTCAGGGCTCCTGCCTTCACGATCTCATTGCATACGCGGATGCATAAACGGCATCGTATACATCCGTCCGTGGGCGGCCCGAGATCAATGCCATGCTGATTTGCCAGGGCTCTGATCGTCTTAGACTGGGGCGCCATGGTAAGGAGGTTTCTGAAAGCTGAAGTGCGAGCCTTGATAACGGATTCGCTTTCCGTGTTTATCTCAAGCCCGTCCTTGGCCTTAACGATGCAGGAGAGTAGAACCCTCGGTTTCCCGGACGGGTATTTTACTTCGACCGCACACAGCTTACAGGCTCCAATCGGTTTCAGGGCTTCATGGTAACAGAGCGTAGGTATCGAAATGCCGGCAGTTCGGGCAACCTGGAGGACCGACATCCCTTCTTTGGCTTCAAAAATGGAGCCGTTTATAACGATAGTAGGCAAGTGAATAGTCTCCTCAATCAGTCTCGGCCGGCTTCCTGAAGGTCATCCAGGTATTCTTCAAGGTAATGGAGTTCGCTCGATAACGTGCCGACCTGATGCTGGACAAGGTCGCAGAAATTAAGGATACCGACAATTTGGCTGTCTCTTACCACTGGAAGGTGTTTAATGCCTGCCTTGATCATTAGGGAAATGGTAGGCTCAATCCCATCTTCAGGTTTGGCTACAATGAGTCTTTTTGTCATCGCGTCTTTCAAAAGGATTTCGGGAAAAGGACTCTGATTGTTTTTGGCATAACACAGTACCACATCTTTTTCCGTGAAAATTCCCACGGGATGACCATCTTCTACGACAATCAAGCCGGTGATTTCTTTTCCAACCATGAGTTCAATGGCATCTTCTGCCGTAAGGTTGGCTTCTATGGTGAAAACCGCACAGGTTTTCTGGTTGATAATATCCTCGATAATCATGGTTTTATTGCGCCATGGGTTTTTCTATAGCTCGAAGGCAGTCTTGCGGAAAACGATGGGTTCCTTCTCCATCAAGGGTTACTTCCACCAGTGCGTCCGGATCATTTTTTACCGTGTCGGGGTCGGTTATGACTCCATGCACCCCGATGTATCGGTCCATATAATCCTGCCAACTCTCATCGTCTGATTTCTTATACACCTCAACCTTCTGCCCTCGTCTAAATTCCATTATTTCTCTCCGTTTTCCTGCAATCCCTTTCAACTCAAAATCCTGGGCGGCGTAATCTCCACATGGCTTTCCGCAGTAGTTTTTCGAGCACATTCCAGACAGAGGATTCGGTTTTCCAGGTGCTTGTTTATTCCCTGTATCCTTTTTCGCAAATAATCGTGATATTTGGCAGGTCCCGTGACTTTTCCACAGACTTCACAATGTTCCACAACCAGTCGGTTGAGGATGGTACCACAGAGATTTAAAAGCCTTTCGTTCCCTCTGTCTTCTATTCTTATGGCCCCTGTGGGACAGTTGGATGCACAGGCGCCGCAAAGAATGCAGCGTTCAGCAGTTACCCGAAAATCCGTTGGTCCCGGGTTGTCGAAATCCAGATACCCCATCTGTAATGCGTCTATTCCCATTTTATTGCTGCATATGTCAACACACGTTCCACATCGGATACAGATATCGCATCTGAGACAACGCCGAGCCTCTTCTCTTGCACTGTTTTCTGAGTATCCGAGTTCCGCCTGCTGAAAGGTAACTCGTCTCCTTTCATCATTGAGCATGGGCATTTCAGGCCTTACAAGGGCCATCTTGGTGGATGCGGGAATTTCTGTGAACTCCACTCTACTGCGACGAACGGGAACGGGGGGCATTTTGGGATGGGGAATCCCTCTCAGATAGCGGTCTATGGCATCTGCAGCTTTCTTACCGCCGCCAATAGCTTCAACAACTGTTGCCGGTCCGGAGACTGCATCCCCTGCCGCAAATATGCCTTCCACTGAGGTTTCCATACTGGCGATGTTCACGCTGAGTGTATTTCTTTTGGTCCACTTCAAATCCTGCAGGTCATCAAGACCTTTTCGGTCAACCGTCTGGCCGATGGCAGGAATTACCGCGTCTACTTGCAGAAGATAATCGCTTCCTTCCACGGGAACAGGTTTCCTTCGGCCGCTTTCATCCGGGGGGCCCAGTTCTGTCCTGAGACAATGCAGGGAGGAAAGCTTTTCATTGGCGCCTTTAATTTCTACGGGAATAGTCAGGAAAGAAAATTTCACCCCTTCCTCTTCTGCCTGAAAGACCTCTTCTTCGTTCGCAGGCATCTCGTTCCGTGTGCGCCGGTAAACCACATATACCTCTTCGCATCCAAGGCGGATCGATGTGCGGGCTGCATCCATGGCCACATTGCCCCCGCCTATGACAGCGACCTTCCTGCCTGGAATACGCCTGTTACCCAGAGCCACCCGGCGAAGAAAAGCTATGGCATCAATAACTTGAGGGTATGTATCTTCCCCCGCGATACCGGCTTTGTAGGATGCGTGGGCGCCTACAGCCATGAAAAAGGCGTCAAATCCTTCTTCCCTGAGTTGATCAAAGGTCACGTCTTTTCCAAAACGGGTATCGAAACGAAAAACCACACCCAGGTCTTCGATCATGGTTACTTCCTGGTCTATAACCTCCCTCGGAAGGCGATATCTCGGTATGCCCACCATCATCATTCCACCTGCCATGGGAAGAGCTTCGATAACTGTCACGGCGTAGCCGTTGAGTGCAAGATAGTAGGCTGCGGTCAGTCCACCGGGACCTGCTCCGATGATACATACCTTGTGATTTTTATCGGGTAATTTCGGGGGATTTCTGTAAAGCCTGTCCGACATGGCTTTTTCTGCTGCAAAGCCTTTAAGGTATTTGATGGATACCGGTTTATCGATTCTGCCTCTCACGCACATGAATTCGCATGGGTTGGTGCATACGAGGCCGCATACCCATGGGAAGGGGTTATCTCTCCTGATCAGCTCTATGGCTTCTTCATCCCTTCCCTGGCTTATGAGCGTTACATAGCTGGGCACATCAATTCCAGCCGGACATGCCATCTGGCATGGCGCAGGCGCAAGCCTGACGCAGGCCGCATCGGGGCAATTCCGGGTTTTCAGATGGCTTAGAAAGGTCTCCTGGTATGTGACTAGTCTATACAGGATTTCTTTGCCTGTATCAACACAGGCCCTGTCCGGACTTTCTTCCACGAGGTTCTTTGAAATGGAGTGGATAGCAGGTAGATGTTCTTTTCCCGCCCTTCCGGAAGAGATGTCCTCTAAAAGCTTTAGTATTTCTTCCGCCCGTTGTCTACACCTTGCATTTTTCAAATATCCTTCAGAAATGATATCTGAAAGCCAATTGATGGTATCGGCAACCGGGCAAGCTCTATTGGCCATTATTCAAGGTTCCTGGAGGTGAGTGCAGATTGTCACCAATATTTTATATGGTTTCTTCCAAGGATGCCATTGCCTTTGCGTAACGCTCTCTTCTTATTTTGGGTGGTGTTTCGGCGGGGCCGAACTGAAGGCAATGGGTCGTGCAAACGGTAACGCAGGCAGGTTGTTTGCCCTGGTCGAGCCGATCCATGCAGTAATCGCATTTGACAGCCTTTCCTGTTTCAGGGTTCCATTGTGGGGCGCCCCACGGGCATGCGGACAAGCAGGTTTTGCATCCAACGCAGAGCAAGGGGTCCACAAACACGATTCCATCCGTTTCCCTCTTCTGCATAGCGCCCGTTGGACATGCTGCTACACACCACGGGTCTTCGCAGTGAAAACAGGGCATGAACGTATATGCTGCTTTTGGCTGATTCCCGACAAAGACCGGACCGACAGTGACGATTTCGCAGAGTTTTGGCCCGACGGGTAGATTCTTGTTGGCTTTACAGGCTACTTCACATGTGTGGCAACCGATGCATTTCTTTGTATCCTGAAAAAGGTAGTATTTGCTCATTGTATCACTCCAACTCCAAGTATGCTGAGGCCCTTAATCTGGCTTGACCGTTACAAAAGTATTGTGAAAGGCGGGGCTTCCTCCGATCATATCGGATACGTTTTCCATCAGTGACGCATCATTCAGGCCTTTACTGAATGAACGGGTGGCCCCTTTGGACTCGTGGCCGAAACCATGGAGCATGAACACCATTTCCGGATGGATGAGGGGTGTCACGAAGGCCTTTATTTTTCCGGAACCGCAACTCGATGATACTTTCACCCAATCTCCGTTATTTATTCCCATTTTTCCAGCTTTTTCTGCGTTGATCCAGAGGGTGTTTTCAGGGGTGATTTCATTCAGGTAGGGATTGTTTTGAGTGGAAACATGGGTATGGACAGCGCAACGTCCTGTTACCAACCTGAACTGGTCATCCGGGGGTGAAATTACGGAAGCATAAGGGGGAAATGAGCGGTAACCGGCGTCCTTTAATAATGTTGATTCTAATTCAATCTTTCCGGAAGGCGTCTTAAAGGGTATACCGTCTTTTCTGTCCCACAAAATCTGCTTATCGCCGTATGCGACGAAGCCTTTCGACTGGAAGTCTTCCATGTCAAACCCTGTGCCTTCCAGTTGCCAGGCAACCAGTTCCTCCATGGTTTCATAGGGAAAATATTCTCCAATTCCCAGCTTTTCCCCAATCTGTTTTAGAATCATGGCGCCCGGTCGCGTGTCATATCGCGGGGTTACTGATTGCCGTCTTAAAAACATCTGTGGTTTGAGTCCATTCATCTGTTGAATACAGTCTGTCCTTTCAAGATAGGTGGACTCAGGCAGGATTACATCGGAATACCAGGCAATATCGCTGTAGTTGATGTCTATGGTCACGATAAGATCCAGTTTATCCAGCGCCTTTTTTGTCAAATTGGAATCAGGTATGGACATAATTGGCTCAAAGCGGAAATTAATCAGGGCCTTCAAAGGGTACGGATCTTCTTCGAGTATGGCGTACGGCAGCATCTGGGCTACCCCATGATTGGGATCAGGGAGAGGGAAATCCGGGGTCCCTACTTTGTCAAAACGTGGAAGATCGATTTTAGGGAAGGTTTGTTCCGTGAGCTTCCTCGCTGCTTTTCCACCGATTTCACCGGGGCCTTTCTTGAAGAACAGGCCACCTTTTGCTTCGATGCTTCCCATGAGAACATTCAGTATGAAAATCGACCGGCGCATATAGATTTCATCGGTGTGGCTTGCTCCCCTGTATCCAAAATGAAAGATAACGGAAGGACTGTCTTTGGCCACTTCCCTTGCCAGATTTTCTATCTCAATGGCAGAAATTCCGGTTTCTCCCTCAGCCCATTGAGGAGTATGGGGTTGTACAAAGTCCTGGAGTTCCTGAAGACCCGTCACCCAACGGTCTACGAACGCGGCATCGTAAAGCCTGTCTCGAAGAATTACATGGATCAGAGCATAATTCAGGGCCAGGTCTGTGCCGGGCCTGATCATCCAGTAGCGTGAAGATTTTGTGGCGGTGACCGTGACTCTCGGATCGATACAGGTAACTTTGGCGCCATTTTCCATGGCATCCGTCAGGGCGTTGACACCTTTCACTTCGATGGCTTCAAAAATATTTCGACCGTACAGAACAATGTGTTTGGTATTTTTATAATCTATTCCGATCTGGGCATCCGTATATCCGAAAAGGGACCTTGCTGCCGTATTCACCGAGCCTTTGCACAGGGCATCATGTGTGAAATGATTGGGCGAACCGATCGCTTTCATGAAGGTCTTGCTGACATGGGTTGCTAACTGTGTACGCTCGCCTAAAGCTACGCTGTGTCCCCCGTGATTATCAATGATGTTCCTGAGTTTGTCGCCGACCATGGTGAGAGCTTCCTCCCATGAAGCCTTTCTCCATTGGCCGGACCCTCTGGCCCCGGTCCTTATCATGGGCGACTGAACCCGATCATGATCGTACAGAAGGGCTGTCCCGGCGGCGCCTTTCGGGCAAAGGCTACCCTCGATGCCAGGTACATGAGGATTGCCCTCAATCCATTTTACCTGGTCATTTTCTACGGTGACCTTTATGGGACAGCGAACCGAACACATAAAACAGAGGCTGTATACTTCCTTCTCCATGCATCTTTCTCCTCGATCAGAATGCGATGGTTTTGCATCAAATCGTTGTTTCTATTTAATTCCTGGCATATGTAAAATGTCTTTTGTTTTTCTGAGCATAAAAAAAGCCCGCCATGGGGACGGGCTTTACTATTCCATTTTTTCCTTTTTGTGTCAATAATGGAAATTGCTAATTGGAAACCGCTGCTAAATTTCTATCGCCTCCGTTACTTTTTGCCAGAGTTCTTTCACCGAGAGTGCCGCTTCTGATTTTGGATCATATTCAAAAATCGTCTTCGCCTGGACCATGGACTTTGTGAATACGGGATCAAATGGGACTCTCCCTATTACGCGCATGCCCCTTTCATTCGAAAAATCTTCAATGGCCTGGGTCTGTTCAAGATTCAGATCAAATTTATTCACACAAACCAGCGCCGGCACCTTGAAATGCGCGGCTAATTGGGAAACCCTCTCCATGTCGTGTCTGCCCGATACGGTGGGTTCGGCGATGATGAGAAGTGCGGCTGCGCCTCCGATGGAAGCGATAACCGGGCAACCTATCCCTGGAGGGCCATCGGTCAATATCAGGTCCATGCCCTGCTTTTCTGCAAGGGACTTTGCTTCAGTCCGCACAATGGTCACAAGTTTGCCTGAATTTTCCTCTGCGATACCCAGCCTGGCATGGATCATGGGGCCGAACCGTGAGTCGGAGCGAAACCACTGTCCGCAGGTGTTTACAGGGAAATCGATAGCCTTTTCAGGGCAGAAATAGACGCAAACTCCGCATCCTTCACATTCCAGAGGGTCTACCTCGTAGTTTTCATCGATGGCGTTCCACCTGCAGAGATCTGTACAGCGTCCGCATTCAGTACATTTGTCATGGTTGATGACGGCAGTACTCCCACCCTGAAAATCGTGTTCTTCCTTCACGTCCGGATTCATGATCAGGTGAAGATCCGCTGCATCCACATCCGCATCACAGAGGACTTTGTTTTGGGCCAATGAAGCAAAAGAGGCCACGATACTTGTTTTGCCTGTTCCGCCTTTGCCGCTTATGATAACCAACTCTTTCATACAATTCACCTTCTGATATTGGTCTTATTCGCTGTTCTTGTTGACAATGTCTTTGATGCGATCGTGGAGATTGCGAAATTGCTCCCTGTATTCAGGCAGGGCATCCACGAGAAGTTCTCCCTTTGAGTAGGCCACGGCTATGTCTCGGTCGAACGGGATTTCCATCAGGATGGGCAACTCTTCTTCCCCCGCATACTCCCTTACTCGATCATCACCCATATCGGAGCGGTTAATGACAAGACCTGAAGGGATACCTAAAATCTTGACTGCTTCCACGGCCAATTTGAGATCGTGCAAACCAAATGGCGTGGGTTCAGTGACCAGCAAGACAAAATCTACGCCCTTCATGGCTGCAATGACCGGGCAGGAGGTGCCCGGAGGCGCATCAATGATGGTGAGCCCGTCCATTTTTGTGTGAGATCGTACTGCCCGAATCAATGGAGGAGACATGGCCTCTCCTATCCTTAATTTGCCATGGACGAATTCAAGTCCGTTCTTGGTAGCCATTTCAATGACACCAAGTTCGCGCCCCGTTTCAGTGATGGCATTCTCAGGACAGACTTCCATGCAGCCGCCGCAACTGTGGCACATTTCGTGGAATGGGAGCACCGTTTCACCGATTACCACGATTGCCTTGAACTGGCATATATCACTGCATTTTTTACACAAAGTGCACTTTTCTTCGTCTACTTCCGGAACAGGGGTCGATATTGTTTCAGATTTGTGAAAAGAAGGGTGTATGAACAGATGAGCGTTCGGCTCTTCTACGTCACAATCCAGCAATTGGACTTGCTGATCGACAGCCACAGCCAGATTGGTGGCTACGGTTGTTTTCCCTGTCCCCCCTTTTCCACTCGCGATACTTATTATCATGATTGTATTCGGAAACCGAAATCATGGATTCAAAAAAGTCAAAGACCCTGCAAACCCAAACTTCTGTTTTCCGCCTTTCATTTCTGCCGTTGTTTGACCATGTAATTATTCAATGCTTCCTGCAGGGTTTCCCCTGCAAGAAAAGCACAATGCTCCTCTTCTCCGGGAAGGCCTCCCAGTCTTTCAAGGATATCCTTTCCCGTAACATAAAGCAGCTCATCCGGAGTCTTATTCAGAGCCATTTCCGCCGCGAAAGAACCGCACACCGCGCTTGACCCACACCCATCTGTTTTAAAGGATGCTTCTTTCACCTGGTTGTTTTCAAACTTCAGGAAAATTTCCATGGTGTCGCTACATGGCCCTGTGACTCGTGCGTATCCGTCGGGATCTTTGATTTCCCCCTGATAGAGCGGATTCTGCCATCTTTCGAAAGCTGCAACGCCATAGGCGTTTTTTGTATCGTCAAAGATTTCTGCCTGGAGATTCTTTACAAAATTGTCGAAATCCTCACCCATCTTTTTTCCCTCTGATTACCGTTTTGTCAGCTCCTCGACATGCGCTCACCACATTTTGGGCATTTCTGCTCAAAACAGGGAATACCTCGTTCATGTGGAGCTTTCGTTCCGCATTTCGGGCATAAACAGTCTCCTCCGGGTCCCAGGCCTTTACCTCCGCCCCATCCTCGGCCCCTGCCTGACTCTTCCTGCCCCTGGCCTTTTGCCACACCCTGCCGACCTTGTCCTCTTGTCGCCATAGTCCACACCTCCCATAGATTGGAAATGTCAGTGAAGACCTTTGTCTCCTTCCATCAATGTTACCACGTCATCCGCGATTTTATTGAAGGCCTTCGAGAAAGGAATTTCCTCATTTTCAAGAATTGACATGTTCCCGTCATCACCCCCTGCAACCACCTGCGGTTCGATGGGAAGAGTGCCCAGGAGCCTGAGGTTTTCCTTCTTGGCGGTCAACATCCCGCCATTGGATTTGAACAGGTCGATTGTTTTTCCGCAATGGGGGCAGGACAATCCACTCATGTTTTCCACAAGACCTAATATTTCCATATTAACCTGTCTGCAGAAATTAATAGATTTTCTTACATCTGCAAGGGATATTTCCTGGGGCGTCGTGACGATGAGCGCTTTGGCTCCGGGAATGGTCTGGGCTACGGTTAATGGCTCGTCTCCTGTTCCCGGAGGTGAGTCAATGATGAGGTAATCAAGGTCGTTCCACTCGATATCTGAGATGAATTGCCTGATAACACCGATTTTGAGAGGTCCTCTCCAGATGGTCGCGGCATCCTTGTCTTCACCCATAAGAGATTCCACGGAAATAACCTGCATATTTGGCAGGTATTGCACCGGTGTTGCTTTGCTGCCCTGGGTACCCGGTCCTACATTCCCTTTTAATCCTAACATTCGAGGAATACTGGGGCCGTGAAGATCCACGTCCATAAGCCCTACTTTTTTATTTCTTTTTGCAAGTGCAACCGAGAGATAGGCTGCTACGCTGCTTTTTCCAACGCCCCCTTTGCCGCTCATTACCAGAATCTTGTTCTTTATGCGGCTCAGGCTTGTCTCAATTTCCTTGTCCTGCATCTGATGTTGGTCTTTCTGGTTTTGAGAACTACAACTTTGCCCTTGATTGTTCATGGAATTTTAAACCTCCTAAGTGTCTGCTGATTCGGCAGGAAAATGTTTCTGCCGGGTTGTTTCTGCTGCTGCGTGAAATTAACTTTTTAAAACAATCTGTCAAGAGAAGAATCTCTTTATTTGTGCAATCCAACGCTGCTGCAACCGGGCATCAGAAAGCTTGAGTCAAGGCAAATGCCGTTCGGCTCTTTTGTGAAAGCCTCAAGCACCTGGTTTGCGGATCCGCATACCCAGGGGATGACTTGAATGCCGGAGGTTTGCAGCATGTCCAGAAAGTTTCTTGAAATGGCGCCGCATATCAGGACATCGATGCCGAGAACCCGAATCCGCGCGCATCTGCGAATCACGGCCTGTTCCTCAAAATGGGTTTTGAAACGGGAGAGTTCCTTCTTCCCCTCTATTTCAAGTACCAGTAATGTGGCAGCAGTATCGAAAACAGGGGATATTTTCCCTTCCCAGACGGAGATGGCAACTTTCATGGAAAACCTTCTGTTTCTATTAGTTTCCCAGACTTTCAATTCTGGTCGTGATACTGTTTAATTGGTCTTTCAAGGCTTTGATTTGTTCCATCAGTTCTTTCTTCTCGTTGTTTTCCAGGGTGGCAGGATTATCATTCGAACTGGCGGCCCTTGGAATTGTTCCTCCTGCTCGGCCCATCCCTCTCCCCATGCCTCCTCCGCATCGGCTTCCCCTGCCCATTCCACCTCCGCCCCCTCTGCCCACGGAGAAATTTTGCTCCATGGCGACGTTTGTATCCGGGCTTGGGCTTTTTCCTCCGTTGCTTTCTCCTCCCATTCCGTGATGATCCGCAACGTTGGCCTCGGTTGTCGTTTTTAGATGTCCGGCCTTATATCTTTCAACAGCCTCTTCTATGCTTCCTGCTTGACCCACAACAAGTTCCACACCGGCAGCTTGAAGTGTTCGTACCGCATTGGGCCCGCAATTCCCCGTAATGACGGCATGGGCATCCTTTGAGGCTATAAACTGGGCCGATTGTATTCCAGCTCCTCCCCCCAGCGCTATGCTTTCATTGTCAAAAACCTGAAATTCCATATTGTCAATATCTATAATCAAGAAGTACGCGCATCTGCCAAATCGCGGGTCTATCTGATCGCTTAGATTCTTTCCCGTTGAACTTACTGCCACTAACATGGTGCCAACCCCCTATCTCTTGCAGGTTTATAACTGGTGCTCGCTTCACTGTGCTCATAAGCATATTTCGTGCCAGACGAATGAAATCGTATCTTTCCATGACCTCGCTTTCATATGAAAAATTCGGCATCCTTCATTTTCCAGTTTACACTTTTGTCGTCACATCTACCTGCTTTCCATACTCCTGCGTTGGTGTTGAAACCCCTGTGTACGCACTCTCACCCAACCATCGTCAGGAACCTCCAGGAACTTCGTCCGTTTCCGGAGTCTCGCAGGCTCGCTTACCCGGAGTCCCGCGCGGGAATGACGAGACGGATGGATTTTGACTTTTTACGAATTTATCAGATATTGACTTGAGGAATATTTGTTGTTGCAGATATGCAGATCTTTCGTCGATTAAGTTGCAGGTATGCAATTTTGTGATATGGAAGGTGTGTATGGATGAGGCGGGGGCATTACAGGGATCAGCCCCCGCCGAAGAGATAAAATTCTGAAAGAAGAATATCCTGCCCTATCCGAAAAAAACTTCATCGCCATTGCCGATATAAAGGTCGCTTTTTCACCCGTATTGCGCACTTCCTTTCACCATGGGATATCCAAGGTCTTCCATTTTCTTCACAGCGGCCAGACCTGTGCAGTGATTGTTCAATCCTTACGCGTGGCCGCAACAACTCCCGGGACCTGCACAGGTGGAAGGCGGGCCACCGGTTCCGCAACACCGATCGGCGGCATCTTTAGGGAAACTCCCAGTGGGGTTTACGGCGGCATGGGCTGAAACCAATTTCTTCAGGTTACGACTACCGCAATTCCCACATGCCGCAAGGTCGATTTCATTAGCTGAAAGCAGCATTTCGATAGATTGGCCGCAGTCAAGACATTCGAATTCATAAATAGGCATCGTTGCTCCTTTTTTCCTACCACTGTCCTTCTACATTTGCTTCATCCGCAAGAGGCAATGATCCATCCATGTACGCTTTTACGGCTTCCTTTATTGTTCCTGAAGCATTGTTGGCGACCCCAATATTCGCGGCTTTCATGCCTTTGAACGCGTTGGGACCGCAAAAGCCGGTGAGCAGGACTTCCGCCCCTTTTTCGCTGACCATTTGGGCAGCCTGAATGCCGGCGCCCTTGAGTGCATTTAAATTTTCTTTGTTATCAAGGACTTCAAAGTCTAATGTGTCGGAGTCTACCAGAAGAATATACTGGGCTCTTCCGAAACGAGGATCCACTTCAGAGTCAAGATTTGTTCCCTGGGATGTTACTGCGATTTTCATTGTTCCTCCTTTAAAACTATGTTTCGTTCGCTGCAGTTTCCACATTCTGGTTTTGATACTCATCAATGGCCTTGTGCAGAGCTTTGATCGCCAGGCGTGCGCAATGCACTTTCTGGTCGGGAAGCTTTTCAAGCTCCTTGTAAAGAGTATCCAGGTTTATGCTTTTCGCTTCATCAAGGCTCTTTCCTTTTGCCATGCCTATGACAGCACAGCCTGAAGCTACAGCCCCGGGACAGCCAAGTATCTGGATTTTAGCATCTTTAATCTTACTGGCATCAATATTCAGCGAAACTTTCATTGTATCGCCGCAGGGCCCTGTAATATCCGTGACCTGATTTGCTCCTTCAAGAATTCCAAGATTCTCTTTTGACTGAAAATATTCAATTGCCTTGTCTGAATACCCTGATTCAGAAAGCATTTTGTAAACATCTTCATTCGTTTTTTGGTCAGTCATTCAAAAAAACCTCTTTTCTGATAAAGTCCTGGCGCTGTTGTTACTGAGCGCCGCCTCCGCCACCACATACCTGATCATCCCCAATCTCTGACAATTTTCCTTCTATGAGATCATCTACTACAGGTCTTATCTGAGATCTGGTGTCATCATGAAACACGTTTACACCAGCCTGTTTAAAACCCATCAGCGGTCGCATTCCTATTCCGCCTACAATCAAGGCGTTGACATTATGGCTTGCCAGCAGATTTACCGGTACCATGCATCCCCCCTGGACGTGGCTCTGGTTGGGGATGGTTGTTACCTGTTTGATCTCTCCGCCTTCCACATCTACAAAGGTGAAAACGTCACAGTGTCCAAAATGTCCTGATCGTTCACCATCAAGGCCGCCTGTTCCCATACTTGGTATGGCAATTCTTCCATCCTGCATTTTAAAAACCTCCCTTTAATAAAAAAATTGATAAAAATGATGTAACCCGGTGTTGGGTTGTTTCCTTTTGAAGACCATTCCGAAATTCACATGCATATTGTGTGCCATGATTTTCGGAGTTGGGTTCGGTAAGGAAAGGTGCTTTTATCTTCATTGTACTAAACCCACTTGTTTCAGGCTTCCAAAATTGATGACCCTGCTAAAAAAATGTGCCTGAACAAGTTTTCAGTCCAGGCACAAATGACTCAACGTGATTGTTCAGGAAGACTTTCTTTGCAAATCTGCAATAGATTTTCGAACGCCTTCCAGGGTGTTTTTTAACCCTTCGATCTCCATTCGGAGAGACTCGGCTTCATTGGAAATATTCCCTGCATGAATGGATCTCTGATTTTGAAGCTCGTTGTCGTTTCCCGGTCCAGCGAAACCGTCTAAACGATCGGGCCTCCATTCCGCCATGCTTCTCTTTCGGCCAAATCCCTGTCCAAAACCTCTTCCAAGACCACGGCCACCTAGGTTTCCTCTGTTGGCGACCTGTTCACTCCCACGGCCTGATGGAGTGCAATATCCTCTGCCTCCCCCCGTCATGGGACCTCTACCCATGGGTCCTGTTCCATTAAATCCCGGCATATCAATCACCTCCTTTCAAAGTGGTCCGCACGGACCGCGTCGTTGTTTTCTTCGGCAATGCGGCATTTCAAAGTTCCCACCCTCGATTCGAAGTTCTTTCCCCATCACCAGCGCTTCCGCTACTTTGGTTCTGGCGTGGCGCAGGATCCTTCCGAAAGTCTGTCGAGAAATTCCCATTCTCTGGGAAGAAGTCTCCTGATCAAGACCTTCAAAATCATTTAATCGAATGGACTCCAAACCTTCAATGGGAAGAAAAACAGTCTTCACTTCAGTTTCCGAAGTCCTGTTTGGTTGAAACCGGTTTGCCGTCGGCTGACCCTGAACGAATCTCCTTTTCCGCGGTCTGGGCATCATCTCCTCCTGATCGTTATGATCATACGACCATAAGGTAGTGTGTGGAAGCGGCATTGTCAAGGGTAATTATGAGCATTTGACCAAAAAGGTTTCCCGTGAAGTGGAAATTTTTGGGGAATTTTTCATACGAAGGGGTGAAGATCAGATGTTTTTGCTGTAATTTATCAATAAGTTGGGGCGGAATTTATCCGTAAGATTTTTATAAAAGGCTTACGCCTGAACTCCAAGAAGACAATGGCTTTTCAAGCGGTTTTGAGGAGTGTCCAACGTGAAAAGGTCGTTCCAGGAGGCGGGCAGGGCCAGAGTTTTCATCTCCCGTTCTGGTCAGTGTTTACTCTGAAAGGGGTGGTGTTCTTAGAACGCTATTGGATTATCGTTTCAGAAGCCTGCCTACTCTGGCCAGGAGTCTTTTCGGGACAACCGGTTTTGTAAGATAGTCATCTGCCCCCGCATCTATTACCTCCACCTCAGATTCCACCTCATCTTTTGCTGTGAGCATGATTATGGGGATGAAACGTGTAGCCATTTGCGATTTGAGTTTTTTTATCAGGGTGACGCCGTCCATCTTAGGCATCAGGAAATCAGTTACAATAAGATCGGGCCTTTCCATGGAAGCCATTTTCAGGGCTTCCAGACCATTTTCCGCCGAAACAACCAGGAACCCCTCAGACTCCAGCAAATGACGGAGCAGTTTGAGAATAATGGCGTTATCGTCAACCACAAGAATTTTTTTCGGACTCACGCTTCTTATGGTAGTGGAAACATCAGGGGCTTGGTCTTCTTCTTGAAAGGTCCCGTCCTGAATGGGGTCCTGGGAAATACCGGGTTCAGCAGGCTGTCCTCGTGACGGTTGTTTCGCCTCCGGTGGGGCTACCCGAAACACTTCGTCGATTGAGGTCCGGCCTTCCAGGGCCTTCATGATGCCATCGACAGCCATGGTGTTGAAACCTTCCTTTTCTGCCGTTTCTTTTAGTTCCACTCCAGGTATGTCAGGGGAAATAATGCGTCTGAGAGAAGGAGTTACCATGAAGACTTCGAAAAGGCCCAAACGCCCGGAGTACCCAGTAAAATTACATGATTCGCAACCTGCTCCCTTCCAGAATATGGCGTTGGGATCATGTTTAATGTATGGACCGATAAGTTCCATCTGTTCGGGCAGCAAAGTCTCCGGCACCTTGCATTCCTGGCATACCCCCCGAACAAGCCTCTGCCCGACAACGGCAATGAGGGACGCGGATACCAGAAAAGGATCGATCCCCAGATCCATTAGCCTTGTAACAGCGGAAGGCGCATCGTTTGTATGGAGAGTTGAGAGGACAAGATGCCCTGTCTGTGCGGCCTGAAACGCAGTAACGGCTGTTTCACTGTCCCGGATTTCGCCAACCATGACAATATCAGGATCCTGTCTGAGAATGGATCTGAGCCCCGCCGCGAATGTAATACCGGCGGCAGGGTTTATCTGTACCTGGTTAATTCCTGCCACGTCAAACTCAACAGGATCTTCAACCGTTACGATGTTTACTTCAGGAGAGTTCAATTTATTCAGGCAGGCATAAAGGGTGGAGGATTTTCCACTCCCAGTTGGCCCGGTCACAAGAATCATCCCCTGGGGCTTACTTATGGCGCCAAGGATATTTTTCAGGTCTTCTTTGGAAAAACCGAGATCTTCAGGATTCATTTCCGCCGTGGCCGGATTCAAGATACGGATGGTCACTTTTTCTCCGTAGGAGGTGGGAAGCGTAGATACCCTGAGATCAAATACTTTGTCGCCGCTTTTGACTTGGGCCTTTCCATCCTGAGGTTTTCTCTTAATAGAAATATCCAGGTTTGAAATAATCTTGATTCTGGAAACGACCCCCGCATGGATTTGCTTATCGGCACGCATGATCTCCCGCATGATTCCATCTACGCGATAACGAATAATGATGGACTTATCCTGTGGTTCAATATGTATATCGCTTGCCTTGAGTTTGATGGCATCTGCCAAAACCGAATTTGTGAAGCGAACAATAGGTGGAAGTTCCGTGAGTACGAGAAGTTCATGGGCATTTTCTTCCTTCTCCTCTTTCTCCCGAATGATTTCTATGTCTTCTCCAAAATCCGGCCCTGAATCCAGATTTCTTTTGAGATCCCCCTTGGGGTAATGTCTTTGAATGGCATCTAATATATCTCCTTCTGGAACAACAGCCACATCAATCGGCAACTGGGTGAAAAAACGCAAATCATCCATTGCGTAAAGATCTAAAGGATTTGCCATGGCAACAAGAAGGCTTTTTTCTTTTTTCTTAAGGGGAATAACCAGATGGTTTTCAGCGAGTTCGGCAGGTACCAGAGCAATGACTTCTTTCGCTATGTTTACATTATTAAGTCGGCCGTATGGAATCTTGAGCTGCACGGCAAGGGTTTTGGCGATGACCACTTCGTCTGCAACGCCCATGTCTACGAGAACCTGCCCAAGTCTCTTTTTTTGCTGCTTTTGAAGGTCAAGGGCTTTGGTCAGAGTTTCTTCATCTATAAGGCCGGTCTTTACCAGGTATTCCCCCATTCTCATTTTTTTTGGAGGGGAAGCTGTAGGTTGTTTTGGGGTAGTCATGAATGTTGCCCTTTTCTAATTAAGTGATTTCTGCTCAATAAATCATTTTCAGGCGGTTGCAAGGCTATGCCTATACAGCAAATTCTTTCATAAGTTTAACACTTTTGATGGAAGGATGCAATTATTAGTGAAAGGCTTTCCATCGGTTGAATCCTACTTTGACAAGATACGAACCTGCGAAAGACACAGGACTTGGAGAAAGAGGGGATGAGCCGAAGGCAACGGATTTCAAGCCGAATGAAGATACTACTGCCTCTCGGATTCCCTGGCAACCGCGCGGTAACCTATATCGGTTCGGTAGTAGGCATTTTCCCATTTGATTCTGTCGACCATTTCATAGGCTCTGGTTTGGGCTTCGCTGACTGTATCCCCAAGAGCTGTTACACACAGGACCCTCCCACCGTTTGTCGCAACACGACCATCTTTCATTGTGGTGCCGGCATGAAACACTTTCATATCGCCGCTTTCTGAATCTTGAAGTCCCGAAATCGGGTCCCCTTTTTTATATTGCAAAGGATATCCCCCTGCAGCCATGACTACACCGAGGGCAGATCTTTCATCCCATGTTATCTCTACCTGATCCAATTTTTCGTCTAAGGCGGCCTCGCATATCTTTACAAGGTCCGATTTCAGGCGAAGGATGATAGGCTGCGTTTCAGGATCCCCGAAACGACAATTATACTCTAGAACCATGGGTGTTTCATCGGCCGTTACCATGATGCCCGCGTATAGGAATCCTGTGTAGGGATTGCCTTCAGAGGCCATCCCTTCTACCGTTGGAATGATCACTTCCTGCATGACGCGGTCACTGAGTTCCGGAGTAATGACCGGAGCAGGTGAGTAGGCACCCATGCCCCCTGTATTGGGGCCCTCATCTCCATTATCCCTGGCCTTATGATCTTGAGACGTGGCAAGAGGAAGAATGTTTTTGCCGTCGACTATTACGATGAAACTGGCTTCTTCTCCTTTAAGGCATTTTTCAATAATTACCCGTTTGCCCGCATCTCCAAAGGCTTTTCCGGACAACATTTCTTTTACGGCCACCATCGCTTCAGATTCAGACTGGGCGATGATAACTCCTTTCCCGGCAGCGAGGCCATCCGCCTTGATAACCACGGGAAGCCCCATTTTCCGGATGAATTCCTTTGCTCCATGTAGTTCCGTGAAAGTTCTGTATTCAGCGGTGGGGATTTGGTGACGGGCGAGAAAGTCTTTGCAGAAAACTTTAGAACCTTCAAGTTGCGCTGCTCCCTTTGTAGGGCCGAAACATCTGAGACCGGCGTTAACAAACGCATCGGTAATTCCATTCACCAGTGGAACTTCCGGCCCTATGATGGTCATGTGCACATCTTTTTCCCTCGCAAAATTTACAAGAGCGTCGATTTCATCCGAGCCAATCTCAATATTTTCCAGCTTTGAATCGATGGCGGTTCCCGCGTTTCCCGGTGCTACAAAAACCTTTTCGATATCTTTTGCCTGGGCTATTTTCCATGCGATAGCGTGCTCGCGCCCGCCGCTGCCAACGACAAGTATTTTCATGTTTTTATCTTCCTTATCTTATAATTTAAAATAGAGGTACGCGAGGGGTACGCCAAAAAGTAAAATTGTCCTCAAAACCATGCAATAATTATGAAGCGTCTCCCTGGAATCTAAATAAGCCTGAGCTGTAAGTCAAGGGAAATGAAAGTGCATTCATCCACCCTTCATTTAACCGGACGATGCTTCTTATCGGTCTTCTATATCGTTCTTCACGATCATCGACCATGAGAATGTCCCTGTGCATCCTAATTTATCGCTAAAGCATCAAAATACCTCTTGCTACAAAAAAATAAATAGGTTTAAATGTCTCTAAACGATAATTTATCACTTACATTATGGGGAGGTAGATCATGAAAAGAACAATCGCAATTTTAGCACCTTTGTTTCTTCTGGCACTCGCAGGCTTCGCCTCTGCTGAATTTTTTGACAATGGGGATGGGACTATAATCGATAATAATACCGGTATGGTATGGCAAAAAGCATTTGTTAAAGGTGACCACGATGCCTCCAATAGATATTGTGAGCAATCAGATACTGGGGGATATTATGATTGGAGAATCCCTACCCTGGCTGAATTACAGGTTATTATAGACCCGACCAGAAATGATCCATCTATTTACCCTGAATTTTCCTGTGCAAGTGAAAAATTTTGGAGTTGTACACTTAGCTCGAATGGCAATTCGTTCTGGGTAATAAATTTTGCTAACGGTGAGAACTCTAAAGGCTCAGGTAAATATGTACGATGTATAAGAAATGGCAAATTTGTAAGCGATTGTGCCACTCTTGAAAGCAACCTGGATATCAGTATCCCATGTCTTGATTACAATGGTGCTCAATTTATTTTGAAACTAAAGTATTACACAGACTCCTCACTTCCAGAAGGGTTCTATTGGGAATTAGACTCTATTCAAGAAAAATAAGCCACCAAGTAAAAAATATCCGCTCGGTTGTCAATGGTTTTGGCAGGTTGTGGGGGATGCGATACCTCTTGTTGTTGACTACTTGAAGAGTCATGGGTAACAATATTTATTAAGATTTATTGGAACACAAATCCTAGCGGATGGAAGCAGTTTGCTTTTTTGGGGAATAAATCGAAAAAAGTGCTTGACACAAGAAATTGATTGAATTATTATTATTCTTTTGGAACGAAACTATTAATGAGTGATTTGAGCGTTTTCATGAGTCCTATTGTAAATAGCATTATCGTCATTATCTGCGCAACGGGGGTCCTTGTATCCTTGTTGCTTAGCCTTTTGGTGGTCAAACCAAAATTCCCGGACCTGATAATGAGATAGTGAAACCAAGTAAGATTACAAAAACCGTTATCAGGCCCTCCTGATAACGGTTTTTTTTTGCCTTAATGATAGAGATGGAGAATACCGATGAATAAGAACGTTACTCTGTACGATACGACCCTTCGCGATGGGACCCAGGGGGAACAAGTGAATTTGTCTGCAGAGGACAAATTGAAAATTGCAAAAAAGCTCGATTCTTTCGGTATTCATTACATAGAAGGCGGGTGGCCCGGGTCCAACCCGAAGGACGCACGATTTTTTGAGATGGCGCGAAAAATTCCCTTCCAGACAGCAAGGCTTACGGCTTTTGGCAGCACACGAAGGGCGAATGTCTCGTCTGAAAAGGATGAAAACCTCAAAGCCCTCCTCATGACCGAAGTGGAAGTGGTTACCGTGTTCGGGAAGAGTTGGGATATTCATGCCTCACACATCCTTCGAGTTTCGTTGGATGAAAATCTGGAGATGATTGAAGATACCGTTTCGTATATGAAACGAATGGGCCGTGAAGTAATCTATGATGCGGAGCATTTTTTTGATGGATACAGAAAAAATGAGGAATACGCTCTCCAATCGCTCAAGGCTGCGGAAGAAGGGGGGGCTGATGTTCTGGTGCTGTGTGATACCAATGGCGGAACCATGCCGGATGATATCCGAAAAATCATAACAGATGTCCGATCAAAAGTGAGTCTTCCCCTTGGAATTCACGTTCATAATGATTGTGGGCTCGCTGTCGCTAATTCTCTTGTGGCAGTTCAGTGCGGCGTCAGTATGGTTCAGGGGACCATTAATGGGTATGGAGAACGGTGCGGAAATGTAGATCTCACATCCGTGATCGGCAATCTTCAGTTAAAGATGGGATATTCGTGTATTGCGAAAGAAAAGATGAATCAGCTCACTGACTTGTCACGTTTTGTAAGCGATGTGGCCAATGTTCCTCCGTTGAACCATCGACCTTTTGTGGGGAAAAGCGCATTTGCCCACAAAGGAGGCGTTCATGTGAGTGCGGTCATGAAACTGCCGGAAGCCTACGAACATATCCCTCCCGGTCGTACCGGGAATCGACGCCGTATCCTGGTTTCGGATCTTTCAGGAAAAAGCAATATCGATTTTAAGGCTGGCGAAATGGGCATCAGCCTCGGTGGCAATGGTTATGACAGTGGGAAAATTGTTCAGGAAGTCAAGAAACTGGAGGATCAGGGGTATGAGTTCGATGCGGCTGAGGGTTCCCTGGAACTCTTAATCAAAAAAGTGACAGGGCAGTTTCTCGAACCTTTTTCTCTCGAATCTTTCAGGGTGACCACGGAAAAGGATCTTTCCAATGAAAGCCTTTCTCAGGCCACTATCAAGATCCGTGTCGGAAATGATTATGAGATTACTGCTGCGGAAGGGGATGGTCCTGTGAGCGCCTTGGATAATGCCTTAAGAAAGGCTCTCATCAAGTTCTATCCTCGAATTGAAGAAATGGGTCTGGTGGACTTTAAAGTGCGCGTGATTGATGGAAACAAAGGTTCTTCTTCACGGGTGAGGGTTCAAATTGAATCGAGAGATAGTCGTGAGATCTGGTCGACTATCGGGGTATCGGAAAACATTATCGAGGCCAGTTGGCAGGCACTGGTAGACAGTGTGCAGTATAAATTGTTAAAGGATATTGGATGAAAACAAGCATGGAAATAAATGAACCACTGATTCAAAGGGAGAGCAGCGCCGCAGATGCCGGGTTTAACGGAAATCTGCGGTGTATCCTTATGACTGCAGTTTGAAAAAGTGACTACAGCGAAAGACTTTTGAACTGAATAGACACCAAATTCATAAGGAGATACTTTAATGGAAGACCGAATTATTATTTTTGATACGACTCTCAGGGATGGCGAGCAGTCTCCCGGAGCCAGCATGAACAGCGCGGAAAAGATGCGTCTTGCCGTACAGTTGGAGAAACTGGGGGTGGATGTGATGGAAGCCGGATTTCCGGCATCCTCGCCCGGCGATTTTGAATCAGTCCAGATGATTGCTGAAAAAATTCGGAATGTGGAGGTTACAGCCCTTGCCAGGACTGCGAAGGGAGATATCGACAAGGCATGGGGCGCAGTGCAAAACGCGGCAAAACCAAGGATTCACACGTTTATTGCCACATCGGACATTCATATGAAGTATAAATTGAAAATGTCCCGTGATCAGGTTGTCAGGGAGGCCGTGGAGGCGGTAAAATATGCGAGGACATTTACGGACAACATCGAATTCTCAACAGAGGACGGGACTCGAAGCGACCGGGATTTTCTGTGCAGAATATTTGAGGCGGCCATTGAGGCGGGGGCTTCTACCATAAATTTACCCGATACAGTGGGATACACTGTCCCTGAAGAGTTTTTCGAACTGGTTTCTTATGTGAGGGCCCACACACCCAATATCCACAAAGCGGTTATGAGCATCCACTGCCATAACGATCTGGGACTGGCTACCGCGAATACTCTTGCGGGAATCAGGGCAGGGGCGAGGCAGGCGGAAGTTACGGTAAACGGCATTGGTGAGAGGGCAGGCAATACTTCTCTTGAAGAGATCGTTATGGCCCTTTACACCAGGATGAATGTGATGCATCTCAGTTCGTCCGTCAATGCCAAGGAGATCTATCCGGCCAGCAGGCTTGTGTCTATGATTACCGGTATTGTCGTCCAGCCGAATAAGGCCATTGTTGGTGCCAATGCCTTTGCCCATGAGGCCGGTATTCACCAGGACGGTGTATTAAAAAACCCCATGACGTACGAAATCATGAATCCCGAAACAGTCGGCCTTTCCAGCAATAAACTGGTGATCGGGAAACATTCCGGGAGACACGCTTTCAAGGAAAAACTGGCTGATCTGGGTTATGATCTGTCAAAAGATGAAATGAACATGCTTTTTGGGAAATTTAAGGATTTGGCGGATAAGAGAAAAGAGATTCTTGATGAGGATATTGAGGTTCTGGTAGCCGAGGAAATATTAAGGGTATCTGATATTTTTAAACTCGAATATCTGAATGTGGTAAGCGGCACTGTTGCAGTCCCCACGGCCACAGTGAAACTGATGATCAGGGATGAAGAAGCCCAGGGAGCTGGATTTGGTGTGGGTCCCATTGACGCGGCCTTCAATACCATTGCCAAGATGACCGGCAGTGAATCGAAACTGGTCCGTTTTTCCGTCAATGCCATCAGCGGTGGTATGGACGCACAGGGGGAAGTGACCGTTCGTTTGAAGGAGAATGGATTCGTGGCCCTGGGAAAAGGGGCCGATTCCGATATTATCACGGCCAGTGCCAAGGCCTTTGTAAACGGTCTGAACAGGCTTGAATATATGAAAAATAACCCCACGCTTTCTCCTTACCAGAGAAGCCCGGCGACAGAGAGTTGAAAATTCATGGTCTCGCGCAGAGACGCAGAGGCGCAGAGAATTGAATGACTTTTTTTGGTCTTGACGTTGGACAAACGGAGTTCTTACGAGGACATTAACTTATGAATGCAATGACTATTACAGAAAAGATCCTGGCTTCCCATGCGGGAGTTGAATCGGTTAGTCCCGGGGAAATGGTGCAGGTGAAAGTGGATCTTGCCCTGGCCAATGATATTACAGCGCCCCTTTCCATCAATGTTTTTAACGAATTGGGGACGGACACGGTTTTTGATTGCGACAAGGTTGCTCTTGTCCAAGATCATTTTGTTCCCAACAAAGATATCCCTTCGGCCGAACAGGCTATGATCATGAAGAAATTTGCCTTGGAACACCAGGTTACTCACTATTACGATCTTGGTGAGGCAGGAATCGAGCATGTTATCTTGCCCGAGAAAGGGCTGGTGGTTCCGGGAGATGTGGTGATAGGGGCAGACAGCCATACCTGTACCTACGGGGCGCTTGGGGCTTTTTCGGCAGGTGTTGGCAGTACCGATCTGGGTGTTATTCTTGCCACAGGGTCTGTCTGGCTGAAGGTCCCCAAGACCATTAAGTTGGTGTACGACGGCAGTTTGGGGCCATGGGTGGGCGGAAAGGATCTGATTCTCTTTACCCTGGGTCTGATCGGGAACCAGGTTTATAAAACCCTTGAGTTTTCAGGCCCGTTGATGTCTAACTTGCCCATGTCGGACAGATTGACTATGGCTAACATGGCGGTGGAAGCCGGTGCTAAAAGTGGTATATTCGAGCCTGATGAGATTACAAGAGGATATCTCCAAAACCGGACAGACAGGGAGGGCGTGTATCTTTCCAGCGATCTCGATGCCGAATATGATCGAATCGTAGCCATCAATGTGGATGATATGGAACCCCAGATCGCCTGTCCTTCCACTCCGGATAATGTATATCCCGTATCCCAGGTCGAAAAGGTGGCTCTAGATCAGGTCTTTATCGGGTCATGTACGAACGGGCGTTTGGAAGATCTTCAAATAGCGGCGGATCTATTGAAAGGGAAATCGGTGTGCCGTGGAGTAAGATTGATTGTTATCCCCGGATCTCCTGCCGTTTATAAGGAAGCGATCAAGAGGGGAATCGTTGAAACTCTTCTTGATTCCGGGGCTGTGATAGGACCTCCAACCTGTGGTCCATGTCTCGGAGGGCATATGGGGGTTCTGGCCAAGGGTGAAAAGGCTGTTTCGACCACCAACAGAAACTTTGTGGGCCGGATGGGGCATGCGGAAAGCGAAGTGTACCTTGCCAGTCCTGCCGTTGCGGCGGCGTCGGCCGTTTTCGGAAGAATTGCCGGGCCGTCGGAATTGTGATTTGTAAGCCTATTCAGGAGGATAATTGGTTATGAAATTTGAAGGTAGGGTATGGAAATTTGGCGATAATGTGGATACGGATGTGATTATCCCGGCCAGGTTTCTCAATGTTTCAGACAAGGATGAACTGGCAAAAAACTGTTTTGCCGACGCGAGTCCCGGGTTTTCTGAAAAGGTTCATCCGGGGGATATTATTGTAGCGGGGGATAATTTTGGTTCAGGGTCTTCGAGAGAACATGCGCCCCTGGCGATCAAGTTTGCAGGTATCGGGGTCGTTATTGCCAAGAGTTTTGCACGCATTTTTTATAGAAACGCTTTCAATATAGGCCTGCCTATTCTCGAAGCGCCTGAGGCGGATGACCTTTTCGAACAAGACGATCCCATTCGTGTGGATATTTCTTCCGGAAAGATCATGGGAGCGAAGGATGGAGAGGTTCTTTTTGCGAAACCTATTCCTGATTTTATGAGGAATATTATCAATGCGGGCGGCCTGGTGGCCTATACAAAGAAGGCCCGTGAAACAAAGTGAGGTAAGAATGAAAAGTGACGCTATTAAAAAAGGGATCGACCGAGCACCACACAGGTCTCTTCTCAAGGCAATGGGATATACGGACGAAGAAATCCGGAAACCGATTATTGGTATTGCCAGTTCCAGGAACGAGATTATTCCGGGACATATTCACTTAGACAAAATCGTGGAAGCTGTCAAGGCGGGCGTGTACATGGCGGGCGGTACTCCCATGGTTTTCGGAACCATAGGGGTTTGCGACGGCATTGCCATGAATCATGAAGGAATGAAGTATTCGCTGGCGAGTCGTGAACTGATCGCCGATTCCATTGAGGTAACGGCCATGGCCCACGCCTTTGACGGATTGGTTCTGGTACCAAACTGCGACAAAATTGTTCCGGGTATGCTTATGGCGGCAGCGAGATTGAATCTGCCTTCTATTTTTGTGAGCGGCGGTCCCATGTTAGCCGGTCGCCATCCGGATAAATCGAGCGACAAGAGGATTGATCTGGCCACGGTATTCGAAGCTGTCGGAGCGGTCCATGCCGGAAAGATGTCTCCCGAGATGTTGTCTGAGATAGAAGATGTTGCCTGTCCCACATGTGGTTCCTGCGCGGGGATGTTTACAGCCAATTCCATGAACTGCCTTACGGAAGCCCTGGGTATGGCCCTTCCGGGAAATGGTACGATTCCCGCCGTAATGGCTGCCCGTATCAGGCTGGCAAAGAAGACCGGAATGAGAATTATGGACCTTTTTAAAGAAGGTTTGACGCCGGACCAAATTATGACGGAAGATGCTTTCACCAATGCCCTTACAGTCGATATGTCGCTGGGATGTTCAACCAATACTGTTCTACATCTCTGGGCAATCGCTCTTGAGGCTGGTGTTACCCTGGATCTTGAGAAGTTAAATGATATCAGTTCAAAAACTCCTCATCTTTGCAAATTGAGCCCTGCAGGGACTGATCATGTGGAAGACCTTGATCGTGCGGGAGGCGTCAGTGCCGTCATGGGTGAACTGGCCGCCGCCGGCTTATTGAAAGGCACCGTCCTTACCGTCTCCGGAGAAAGTGTCGGAGATATGGCCGCCGCTGCCATGAATCTGAATAAAGAGGTCATTCGGCCCATTTCGGATCCCCACAGCAAGGAAGGAGGGCTTGCGGTTTTATTCGGAAATCTGGCCCCGGATGGATGCGTGGTGAAACAAGGTGCTGTTTCGAAAGAGATGATGGTCCACAAAGGGCCGGCAAGAGTCTTTGAATCGGAAGAGGAAGCGACTGAAGAGATCATGGCTGGCCGCATTAATAAGGGAGATGTGGTGGTGATTAGATACGAAGGGCCAAAAGGGGGACCGGGGATGCGCGAGATGTTGACTCCCACTTCCGCCTTATCGGGCATGGGTATTGACAGCCATGTGGCTCTGATCACCGATGGGCGTTTTTCAGGTGCTACCAGGGGGGCGGCCATAGGCCATATCTCTCCAGAGGCCATGGAGGGCGGTCCCATTGCGATCATTCAACCGGGAGATACCGTTATCATAGATATCCCAAACAGGACCATCACCCTGGACGTTCCCAGTGACGAAATCAAGGCACGTCTTGATGCCTGGAAGGCCCCTGCCCCCAGGATTACTACCGGCTATATGGCTAGGTACGCCCGGCACGTCTCTTCGGCCAGTAAAGGTGCGGTCTTTCGATAAAACATAAGGAAGGAGGTGTTTGTCATCAAACAGAAAGGTTCCATAATACTACTGAACGCGCTAGCTGAAGAAGGCGTGAAAACCATTTTCGGTTATCCCGGCGCGGCCATTATTGACTTGAGCGATGAACTGGTCAAAACAGATATTAACCATATTCTGGTGAGGCATGAACAAGGCGCTGTCCATGCAGCAGACGGGTACGCCCGCGCATCGGGTGGAGTAGGGGTTTGTCTTGTCACATCGGGCCCCGGGGCTACCAATACCGTTACAGGAATTGCATCGGCCTATTGCGATTCGATTCCCATTGTTGTAATCACCGGGCAGGTCCCCACAGGGCTGATCGGCAATGATGCATTCCAGGAGGTTGACATTGTTGGGATAACGCGGCCCTGCACCAAGCACAATTATCTTGTCACCAAGATAGAAGATCTAGGGAAAACCATAAAAGAGGCTTTTTATCTTGCGAGATCCGGTCGCCCGGGACCCGTCCTTGTGGATATTCCGAAAGATCTGTTTACCATGGAATTTGATTGTAAGTCTCAAGATTGCGTAAAGCTCCGATCATATAGTCCCACATATGACCCGAATATAAGGCAGCTTAAAAAAGTTGCACGTTTGATCGAAAAAGCAAAACAACCATTGATTCTGGCGGGAGGGGGCGTCATTTTATCCAAGGGCTCCGATTCTCTGAAAAAATTTGCGGAAGCCATTGCTTCTCCTGTTACGTCCACGCTCATGGGCCTGGGGTGTTTCCCTACGCAGACTCCTTACTGGCTTGGTATGATCGGTATGCACGGGACGTACAGGGCGAATATGGCTTCCGCCAATTGTGATTTGCTTATCGCCGTCGGTGTTCGTTTTGATGATCGGGTGACCGGAAAAATTGATGGATTTGCTCCCAAGGCAACCATTGTGCATATCGATATCGACCCCACATCGATAAGGAAAAATGTGTCGGTAAGTGTCCCTGTGGTGGGTGACTGCAAATTGACTCTGGATCTCTTAAACGAACTTTTGGAGGAGAAACCCCTTGGGGATCTTTCGGAATCCCGTGCTCCGTGGCTGGATCAGATTGAGGAGTGGAAGAGTACCAAGAAATTGAGCTATTCTCAAGATCAAGTGATCAAACCCCAGTACGTCATAGAGAAGTTGTACGAATTGACGAAAGGGGAGGCTATTATCACCACGGAAGTGGGGCAAAATCAGATGTGGGCTGCCCAGTACTACCATTTTGACAAGCCTAATTGTTTCATTACTTCGGGCGGGCTGGGATGCATGGGGTTCGGATTGCCGGCAGCCATAGGCGCCCAGATTGCGAGACCAGACAAGCTTGTTGTGGATGTTGCGGGTGATGGAAGTATCCAGATGAACATACAGGAGATGGCAACCGCTGTGCAATACGGGCTTCCCGTTAAAGTCGTAATCCTGAACAACAGGTTTTTGGGGATGGTAAGACAGTGGCAGGAGTTGTTTTACGACAAACGGTATGCGTGTACGGAAATGGATCATGCTCCCGATTTCATCAAACTGGCAGAGGCCTATGGGGCGGTTGGACTGAGGGCCACCAGCCCGGAAGAGGTCGAATCCGTTTTGAAAGAGGGTCTTTCTCTGCCAAAAACGGTTATAATGGAGTTCGTTGTTGAACAGGAAGAAAAAGTATACCCTATGGTGCCGGCGGGCGCGCCGATTACTGAAATGCTATTGGTGTAGTCCGATATGGATGGAAACTAAAGGATAGTATTTATGAACGGAAAAAATGAAGAAAAACATTATCTTTCTCTCATGGTGGAAAATCGACCGGGGGTATTGTCTCGCATCGTGGGTCTTTTCAGCGGCAGAGGTTTTAATATTGAAAGCCTTTGCGTGGCGGAGACCTTAGAAGCGAACATATCAAGGATCACCCTGGTAACCCGTGGAGATATGATGATTATTGAGCAGATAAAAAAACAGCTCAATAAGTTGATCAATGTAATCAAGGTAACGGACCTTACAAATAGGAAATTTGTCCAGCGGGATATGGCCCTGGTGAAGGTTCGGGCCCGGCCGGAAAATCGTGCTGAAATCCTGCGGATGGTGGATATTTTCAGGGGCAGGGTTGTGGATGTGGGGAGCGAATTCTTCACCGTGGAGGTTACAGGCGATTTGGGTAAGGTGAAGGCGTTCTTAAAACTTTTAAAGCCGATGGGCATAAAAGAAATCGCGAGGACCGGCACCATTGCCCTTGCTCGCGAAGATAATAAGGAGAGAAAGCGAAATGGCAGAGATTGATTTTGGCGGTATTTTGGAAAATGTGGTTACTTCCGAGGAATTCAGCCTGGAAAAGGCAAGAAAAGTCCTTGAAAATGAAACCATAGCGGTTTTGGGCTATGGGGTTCAGGGGCCGGGGCAGGCTTTGAATCTTAGGGACAATGGGTTTCGTGTTATTGTGGGCCAACGACAGGACAGTCTCTCGTGGGACCTGGCTGTCAAGGATGGTTTTGTGCCGGGGGAGACCCTTTTTCCCTTGGAAGAAGCTGCCAAAAAGGGGACAATGATTGAGTTTCTGGTTTCGGATGCAGGCCAGGTGGCCGTCTGGCCCAAGATTAAAAAATATCTTGAGCCTGGAAATGCCCTCTGTTTTTCTCACGGTTTTGCCATTACCTACAAGGACCAGACCCAGGTCATTCCGCCTGAAGATGTAGACGTCATTCTTGTTGCACCAAAAGGATCAGGCAGAACGGTACGCACCAATTTCCTGCAGGGCAGTGGGATAAATTCCAGCTATGCTATCTTCCAGGATTATACGGGAAGAGCGGAAGAAAGGACCTTGGCTCTTGGGGTCGGCATCGGTTCGGGGTATCTGTTTCCTACGAATTTCCAGAAGGAAGTCTACAGCGATCTGACCGGGGAAAGAGGAGTCCTCATGGGTTGTCTTGCAGGAACCATGGAAGCCCAGTATAATCTCTTACGTAAACATGGACATAGTCCCAGTGAGGCCTTCAATGAAACGGTGGAGGAGCTTACCCAGAGTCTCATTCGCCTGGTAGCGGAAAACGGCATGGACTGGATGTTTGGAAATTGCAGCACCACGGCGCAGAGGGGAGCCCTCGATTGGTCGCCAAGGTTCAGGGATGCGGTTGCTCCGGTATTTGATGATCTCTATGAGAGTGTCAAATCGGGGAAGGAGACGGAGATCGTTCTGGATGCAAACAGCCGACCGGACTATCGTAAGAAGCTTGAAGAGGAACTCAAGGTTATCAGAGAATCCGAAATGTGGAAAGCGGGTTCGGCCGTGCGCGGTTTGCGCCCGGAGAACAGGAAGAAAGTGTAGAGCCTGATGATTTACGGGATATTGCATGGATAATCTGAAAGTCGGTGTGGTCTGCATGGGGGCCATTCCCGGTGAGATTGAGAGAAATCTCGACAAGATAGAGGCCCTGGCATCGGATGCTATGGAGAATAGGGCCGATATCGTCTGTTTCCCGGAATTTTCCGTAACGGGGTATGCTCTGGATAGTCCGGACCTGATCTGCAGTAGGGAGGATCCTGAAAAAATTGCGGATCGTCTGTGCCGGATTTCTGCTGATTTGGGTTTGATTCTCCTGGCGGGTCTCATTGAGTATTCAGCAAGTTGCAGGCCACACATCGCGCAGATTATCACCGGGCCTGAGGGGGTCATTGGTCGTCACTACAAGACTCACCTCGGGCCCACGGAAAGAAATTTTTATGAAGAAGGGCATGAAATCTCTCCATTTACCTATGGGGATCTCTGTTTCGGTGTAGAACTCTGCTATGAGGCGCACTTTCCTGAAATCAGCAGCACCCTGGCCCTGAAAGGGGCCGATATCCTTTTCATTCCCCATGCATCTCCGAGGGGAAGTCCGGAAGAGAAATTGAACAGCTGGAAAAGGCATCTTCCTGCTCGGGCTTTCGATAACGGTCTCTTTGTCGTGGCCTGCAACCAGGTTGGGGAAACTCCCCAGGGACTCCATTTTCCTGGCGTAGCGATGGTATTTGGACCGGATGGTTGTTTATTAGACTGGTATGCGGGGGACGAAGAACGGGTGCTTATCGTGGAATTGAAGGGGGAAGACTTGGAGAAGGTGAGAGAACACAGAATGAGATATTTTCTTCCCGAAAGAAGGGAAGAACTTTACGGGCCTTGATAAATTGCACAAAAAAAGCGTAGAAGATGCTTTATCTTCTACGCTTTTTGGTGTGGCTATAAACTTCATTTCCGTGTTGAACAGAATTGAAATTATACGCACCCTGTAGGTTTCGGCAATCCGGCCATCTTACAGGCGCCTTTACCCGGTCCTGAGGGAAACAGCTCATAGATATATTTCAGCTTGTAACCTGTCACTTTGGACAGAATCCTGACCATGGGCGCTATTCCGTTTTTCTTGTAGTAGGCCTGCAGAACCTCTACAACCTTCTTGTGTTCGTCCGTCAATTCATCAATACCTTCCGTTGACTTAACATAGATCATCCAGTCTTCTGACCAATTGTTGAAGTCGTCGATAAAACCATCTTCATCAACATTGAAGGACTTCCCTTCATATTCGATTGTCGGCATACCCAAAAACCTCCCTTTTTGTTAAAATAAAATATTTTGCCCCATCTCTATTATCTATATACGAGACTAAAAACCATAAGTAGCAAACTATAATTCAGGAATTGTTTCTTGTCAAATATTCTTTTCCAACTTTTCAAAAAAAGTTTCGGCACCCTTCATTTGTCATTATTTCTGGTAGAAATCCTTATGTTTGACGGCCATCCGGATCATGCTTTTTGCCCAGTCAGGATTGCCGGCTGCGTGTATATGAGTGTAGGTGGCCAGTACATTATTTTTGATAATTCCATCAACGGTTTTGTCAATACCATGCCCTCTCACTACTTTGAATGCAAAATCTATTGATGTTGTAGTCATTATCGGTTCCGAATAGTGAAATTCATGCCCTTTCAAAATGGTATTCACAGGGTAATAGGGATTTGGATTATTAACCTCAAGGACTGTGTAGCCGTGTCCTTTGGGTTTTTTATGCAGTACGAACTCTACCGGGAGGGCTCCTGTCATTGGATAACTTCTATCCTTTAAAAGGAGCCTTTCTCCGAGGTACATGAATCCACCGCATTCGGCATATACGGGAAGTCCCTGCTCAATATTTTCCTTTAGTGAGTTTCTAAACTCTCTGTTGTCGGAAAGGGCTTTTGCCTGGGTTTCGGGGAATCCGCCACCTATATATAGTGCATCGATTGCAGGCAGTCTCTTATCTGCGATGGCATCAATGGGTACGAGTTCGGCGCCAAGGATCTCTAATTGCTCAAGGTTTTCCGGATAATAAAACCAGAAAGCACTGTCTCTTATGAAGCCTATGCGGGGGTGAACTCTGGTTTTCTTGAAGACTGAACGGTTTTCCTTTACCTCCGGTACTTTCGGGGCAGGTCCGGCTGCGTTTGCGATTTCGATTATCCGGCTCAGGTCAAGATGTTCTTTCACCACTTTTCCAGCCCATGAAATGGCTTTTTCAGCGTGTGCTCTTTCCTGATGGGGTACCAGCCCCATGTGTCTTTCGGGAAAAGGGTTATTCCGTAATTTTGGGATGGACCCGACAACCGGGAGGCCGCAATATTTTTGAATAGCTCCTCTGATCAGGTTCTCCTGGCGTGGACCCGCCACCCTGTTCAGGATAACTCCAGCGATATTCAATTCGGGGTCGAATGCCTGGCATCCCATTACCACGGCAGCGATTGTACGTGTTGTCATGGATACGTCCAGGATGAGTAATACCGGGGTTCCAAGAAGCCTCGCCAACTCTGCTGTACTGCAGCATCCATCGATATCGAGGCCGTCAAAAAGGCCCCTGTTTCCTTCAATGAGGGAAATTTCCGACCCGGCGGATCGCGAAACAAACGACTGGAGGATCTGTTCCTGTGTCATCAGGAAGGGGTCCAGGTTGTAGCATTTGCTCCCGGCGGCAAAATCAAGCCACCCTGCGTCAATGAAATCGGGACCTTTTTTAAATGGAGCTACCCGACGACCATCATTTTTCCATACTGAGGCAAGCCCCAGTGATACGATTGTTTTTCCTGCCCCACCCTTAAGGGCCGATATGGTAATGCGCGGCTGCATAAAATTTATTTCCCATTTTCCTGTGTATTGCCAAGTTGAAGATTAGGACCATGGACTCACAGGTTTGTCAATAAAAAAGTAGTTGTGTCCTCCGGTTTTTTTTATTGACATCCTGTGAGCCTTTTGATTATAAACCGAAGCTTAACTATCTGAAAAAGTAGCTAATTAAAATTTTCACAAGTGGTTGTTGAAACAGACTGCTTATGATTTCAGTAAATTGGCTAAGAAGTTGAAGCAAAACAACTTTTATGATTTTAAGATAGGTAGAATCATTTTGAAGAGGAGGTGACGGTAAAGGAGATTTTTTTTGAAGTATCCCTTTTGAAATGCAATTTTTTCATAACAGCTGAAGGAGGCACGTCTAATGGCTTTTGAACCAAACGAAGAACAAAAAATATTGAAATATGATGAGCTTCGAATCTATTCCGATGAAGAATTGAATAATTATACGGAAGAAGATCTCAAAGCATTCAAGTGTAAGCACGACACCCCGGACCTGGACGAGTTAGAAAAGGGTCCGTGGCCGAGTTTCGTGGCGGATGCAAAAAGAGAGGCTCTTCATCGAAAAAATCTCGGTCAAGATCGCATGATGATCGACGGTGAAGTGGTCGAAGATATGTTGGGACAGCTCCAGGTTTCTTTTGACGAAGGGGAGACCCACTGGAAACATGGCGGCATCGTTGGTGTTTTCGGATATGGCGGCGGCGTCATCGGTCGGTATTCAGACCTTCCGGACAAATTCCCTTCCATCGCCCATTTTCATACCATGCGTATCAACCAGCCGGCCAGCAAGTTTTACACCAGCGATTACCTGCGATGCATTTGCGACCTCTGGGAGTACAGGGGCAGCGGTATGATGAACCTGCACGGTTCTACCGGCGATATGGTCTGCATTGGAACCACTACCGAGCAGTTGGAGCCCATCTTTTATGAATTGGGGCACGTGCTTCAGCAGGATCTGGGTGGATCCGGATCCAACCTCCGTACGCCATCCTGCTGTATCGGAAAAGCCCGTTGCGAATGGTCCTGTATTGATACCCAGGCCATGTGTTACGAATTGACCCATTTCTATCAGGACGAACTGCATCGGCCTGCATTCCCTTATAAATTCAAGTTTAAATTTGATGGATGTCCCAACGGCTGTGTGGCTTCCATTGCACGGTCCGATATGTCTTTCATCGGCACATGGAGAGACAATATCCGCATCGATCAGGAAGCAGTACAGGCCTACGTTGGCGGCGAAGTTGCTCCCAACGCCGGCGCTCATGCCGGAAAAGACTGGGGCCCATTTGATCTTGACAAAGAAGTTATCAATCTCTGTCCGACCAACTGTATGTGGATGGAAGACGGAAAACTGATGATCGATGACAAGGAATGCACCCGTTGCATGCACTGCATCAACGTTATGCCGAGGGCTTTGAGGCCGGGAACGGAAACGGGCGTAAGTATCCTCTTTGGCGCGAAAGCACCTATCCTTGACGGCGCCCAGATGTCCGTGTTGACCATTCCTTTCATGGAATGTGAGGCTCCCTATGACAATATCAAGGCAGTTGTCGAAAAGATCTGGGATTGGTGGCCGGAAGAAGGGAAAAACCGTGAGCGTCTGGGAGAGCTTATCCAACGACAGGGTATTGCCAAATTGCTGCAGGTCCTGGAGATTCCGCCCATGCCGCAGATGGTGAAGGAGCCGAGGAGTAACCCCTACATCTTCTGGAAAGAGGAAGATGTACCCGGTGGATGGGACCGAGATATCAACGAATACCGATCCAGACATGCAAGATAGGAGGCAATCATAATGGCATTATCTACTGAAAGATTAGGACTCTATAATCCTAAAAAACCGATGGAAAACAGACTTACGGACCTCGGTCCCAGGCATTTCTGGCAGTATTTCCCTTCCGTTATTCAGAATAACTACGGAAAATGGCTGTATCATGATATCCTCGAGCCCGGTGTACTCGTCCATGTGGCCGAAAGCGGCGACAAGGTCTTCACCGTAAGATGCGGCGGTTGTCGATTCATGACCGTTGAAAATATCCGCGAAATCTGTGAAATCGCGGACAAGCATTGTGACGGGTTTGTACGTTTCACCACCCGAAACAATATTGAATTTATGACGGACGACCAGGGCAAGATGGAGGCGCTCAAGAAAGACCTCGATAGCCGCAAGCACGTAACCGGGAGTTATAAATTTCCCATCGGTGGAACCGGAGCCGGTGTTACCAATATTATCCATACCCAGGGCTATATCCATTGCCATACGCCGGCTACGGATGCCTCCAGTATGGTAAAAGCGGTTATGGATGATCTTTTTGATCATTTCCAGGGCATGACTCTTCCGGCCCAGGTCAGGGTATCCATGGCCTGTTGTCTCAACATGTGCGGCGCGGTGCACTGTTCCGATATCGCTCTTTTAGGTTATCACCGGAAACCACCCATCGTGGACCATGAAGTGCTTGATAAGGTCTGTGAGATTCCTCTGGTAATCGCTGCCTGCCCGACGGCTGCTATTTCCCCTACCAAGACTGAGAGTGGCACCAAATCGGTGAAGATTAAGAACGAACGTTGCATGTTCTGTGGAAATTGCTACACCATGTGCATGGCGCTGCCCCTGTCCGATTATGAGGGCGACTGTGTGACGGTCATGGCTGGTGGAAAGGTCTCCAACAGGATCAGCCCACCTAAATTTTCCAAGGTGGTCATTCCGGCCCTGCCGAATAATTTCCCAAGATTTCCCGAGGTCTGTGAGTCTGTAAAGACGATCATTGATGCATACGCCGCAGATGCCAATAAATATGAGCGGGTCGGCGACTGGGCCGAAAGGATCGGATGGGAAAAGTTTTTTGAAAAATGCGATCTTCCCTTTAGCGATCACCTTATTGATGATTACCGTCTGCAGTATGATACCTACAGAACCAGCACACAATTTAAGTATACGGATGCGTCCTGGGCGGTATCAAAAGCAATAGGCGGCATTAAATAGGAAACGACGAATGGTTTTTGGGCCGGGAAGGCTGTTTCCAATTTGCTGGAAAAGGTCCTTCCTGGACCAAAACCTATAGATTAAGGAGCAAAACCGTGGAAGATTTCAAAGAAACAATTCTTGCATTTGCGGAGAAAAGTAAAAAGTCAAAATTCTATTTCAACGATATTCAGAAAGCCGTTCAGAAAGTCTATCCTGAAGCCAAAGCCAGGATGATCAAGAAGGCCGCTACCGCGTTGATTAACGAAGAAAAACTGATCTATTTTTCTACCGGCAGCAGTACGATGTACGGACTTAAAGGAAGAGGCCAGACTGAGGATCATTAGACATTTTCAGGAGATATTGATGGCCCCGTAAAATGTCCCCAAAGCTGTCAGCCTTGTGTGTTTGTTGAGGTTGGCCGTGATGGGGGGCAGAAATGTTTATTCTGGTTTCGCGGATTTGCGGAAATGCCGGAAATGAATGGTTTCCGGCTTTTTGCGGGTTTGTCAATATCGAATGGAAAACCTGAATAGATGGCATGGAGGTCGCTGTCCGCGAAGGATTGTGGCCTCTTTGCATTCTGAAAAAGAGGACTATTATGAAGACCCCTAAAGGTTCGGAGGAGTTTATTTTCGAACAGAAAAGAATTCGGGATGAAGAAAACGAATGCGCCAATACCAAATATAACCTTGGTGTCTCTCTTATGGAGAGTGGAAAATTTGATGAGGCGATTGAGGCCTTTAAAGACGCCACCGAGAACAGTGCTAGAATGTTTGAAGCGTATGTCAATCTCGGCTATATCTATTTCAAAATGGGCGATCTTGAGATGGTTGTGGATGCCAATAACAAAGCCGTACAGATAGAGCCCAGGTATGCGAGGGGGTATGCAAATCTTGGGTTTGCCTATCTTCAGATGATGAAAACCGAAGAGGCGATTGAAGCCTTGGAAAAAGCGATTGAACTGAATCCCGATATTGCACAGGCCTGGAGCAATCTGACAAATGCCTATCTCCAGAATGATAACGTGGGAAAAGCCATAGAGACCGGGGTGAAAATGGTAGAGGTGGCGCCGGAATTTGCGTTGGGGCATAATAACCTTGCCTCCGCCTATTATAACAACGAGGAATATCAGAAGGCCATAGAGCATCTGGATAAGGCCATTTCTCTCGGATTCGAGCCCCACCCTGAATTCTCAAATGTATTGGAGCCTTACCGTTAAAATGGACTACAGCTATCTTTTTGAGCCATACGATGAACTTGTTGTGAAGGCAGATGATGCTTTTGACAGGATGACCGGTGAATTTCCCGCACCCATGAAATGTAAACGTCAGTGCTCCGACTGTTGCCATGCCGTTTTTGGCCTTTTTCTGATAGAAGCAGTTTTCCTGAAGCGCGATTTTGATAAACTTGGAGAAGAGGAAAAGGAAGGTGCCTTTCTGAGAGGGATTGAGGCGGATAAGGAGCTTGAGAAACTTGAAAGGACTCTCAAAGAGTTTGAAAATGATCCGCAGATGAGTTCCTATTCTCTGGCGAGAGCGAGAGTCAGGTGTCCGCTTCTTAACGAAAATGATGACTGCATCTTATATCCTTACCGCCCGATTACGTGCAGGGTGTACGGGATCCCCACCATGATCCATGGTGTCCCGCGCGTTTGCGGAAAGTCCGGTTTTGAGAAAGAGCAGCCTTATCCTATTTTTAACCTGGATGCCATGCATGGAGGGCTATATAAGTTGTCCAAAGAACTGGTGAAAGGCTCAGGGGTAGAGGATGGTCTGCAGGCGTCTCTCCTTTTTTCCATTTCAAAGATTATCAGGACCCCTGTGGAGGAGCTTATAGCGAAACCTCCTGTAATGTCTGATGAAGCAGAGTCAGGTGGGTCTTGAGATTTATTCGAATTGCTTCTAAATCCTCCGGGTCCTCCTTCAGGTAAAGAATAAGCAGAGAATCGAAAAGCTTTTTCAGTTCGTCAAGGTCAAAGGATTTAAGAAGGGACTGGAGGTTCTCAGCGTAGTCTACGGGAACCCTGTTGGTCTTGGCCATGCTGTTGAGGGCATCGAAAAATCCGGCTGTTATAGCGACTACTGAGAAATCATCTGCCCAGTATATCTCCCCCACCCCGTCCAGCCTGTCCAGGCGAATTCTGATCGTCAGATTCATGAAAAAGTAGATTATGGCGATGACAGGATTTACTGTTTCTGTTGAAAAAACCCCCATGAAAGATTCATATTTTCTTGCAGTCGTGAGTTTTACGTCTACCACGTTATTTGCGATCTTAACGATGAAGTCACCCGCTGCATGATGCCAGGGATAAATCTGCCGGGTTGTTGCGGGCTCATAATAAAGAGTCAATATCCGTGAAATTTGTTTGAGTATGGAGAAGGATTGTTCCTGGGACGCAAATCGGTTTCCATGGAGTGAATCCCATATGCAGATCTTATGCGTTCCGTCGTCCGAGTCCCTTGCAAAATGCCATTCATGATAGTCTTCGAACCATTCGGACAGTATCATGGACAGGGTTTCCTTCGAATTCCCGGAATTGCAGTGTACTTCCCCTGAAAAATAGGGCCTGGGTAGATAGGGGAGTTGGAGATGACGATACAGCAGATTAAGCACATCGAACTCGTGGTTCAGCCATTCTTTCCCTTTCTTGGAGATGGCGGTACTTACAGAAAATTTTACCGGTGATCCTTGCGATAAAATCTCCACGCTGATCAGGTGGTACAACACGCCGTGCTTCTCGCTGCGGATTCTTACCTTTCTGATATCTTCAGAACGGATTGGCAGATCAAAATTTTTCTTGAGAACATTTTCCAAGGGCTTGCCCTGATCTTTGAAAATAAAGGCTTTGACCGCATCAAAATAGTCTTTCAGGGTCAGGGACGGATGGTTTTGGTTTGGGGTGATTTTGAAGGGAAGGGCAAGTTCAGCCTGTCCAACGGGAAGATCCCCTTCAGATGTGGAGAACAGATATTCTACAAGCATGATGGTCTTATAAGGGATATGGGTTACTTCTTTTCCATGAATGTTTTTAAAGCGTTCGATGCAATCTCAGCTACGGATATTTTTTCCATCTGCCCATTTTCGTATAATTCTATTTCATGGGGTTCATCCAGCAGTTTCGCGATATCTTGCTTTGCTTCATAGGCGCCGAGATTGCATAGGAGCAAGGCTGTGTATCCACGCACCTGGGGATCGGGGTCTTCGAGGAAAGAGAAGAAATGAAAGGTATGTTTCCGGAGAATTTCAGGACTTGATTCTGCAATTCTTCCAAGGGCTTCCAGAACCTGTGCCCTTCTGGAATCATCCCCTAAGAACTGGTAGAGCTGGGGAGTGTACCCACCGAAAAGATCAGGCCTGTGGGCGATAATTTGTCCAATGCTTTCAAGTGCCCCCATGGGATATGCTGCGGTGTCCGTGAGTGAATAAAACAGGCCCTGAAGAAGCTTGGAAATAACCCCCGGATCTTTTTTCCCAACGACGGCGCATGCCCGGCCCAGGATTTCTGCTGCCCTGTTTTTGGCCTGGGGGTCTCCTGAATAGATGAGGCGCTGGAGATATCGGATTATCTTCTTATCCTGCCTTGCAGCGTCCAGAATGGGCTCAAGTTGATACTCCTTGACCAGCTGCTCCACCTGCTTTTTTGTCAAGGTCTTTTGCCGTTTTTGCCTCGGTGAGGATGCAGAGGAAGTGTCCTGGGCCTCTTTCAGCCTTTGTTTTACGCCATCGGAGGTTACTTCCTGAATATCTTTATGCATTCTAATGAAGTAGAGTGCTCCTCCTATCCTTCTGCCCTCAAAGGTGCCACTTGGAATAATAAGGTGGCTCTGGAGATCATAGTTCTCCACAATCTCAGTGAGGTAGTCTTCTTCCGGCAGCAATCCCCACGCCAGATCCCAATCCATATTGCTTGCGAAAACCAACGCCTCGATCATGGCGGAACCCAGATTATGACCCGTTTCATCACAGGCGTAAACTGCCCCGCACGGGCATGCCCCGATCGGCATTTCGCTGGGCCTTCTTGTGGTCAATTCTTTGGGTCTTTCAAGAAGCTGCCCACAGAACGGGCAAGTCGCTTTCTTTACCGGATCTTTTCCGAAAAATTTGCTTTCAAACATTGTCGTCTATTTTTTGTATGAGCGGTTGTGCCGGCAGGGGAATGGTTCGAGAAGTCTCATCGTATTCAAAATCAACAATTTCAAACCCCGACCGGTTGGTTTTGAATTCTACGACCCAGTTCCTGTATTCTTTTCCGGCGAACGCGCAGTTTAAGTTACCGATTCTTGCATCCATTCTCATGAGCCGAGGGACCACATCTTCATCAAAGACCTGTAGAATATGCATTCTATCGTCTTCGGCGAGGTGGTATTTAGAGCCCATAGTCGAGGAAGATGGATGGCTCATTTTGTGTGACCGGGAAGCTCGATGGACATGCATTGATTACCCGATCCACACGATTTGGTTGCGATTTTTGGTTGTTTTCCCCCGGCCCCCACGCTCATGGAGTAATTGGTCTCGCTGAGTACCCTCTCCACGGTTTGCGAATTGCATTTCGGGCAGGACAGGTCAACTGTTTCTTCAGAATTCATAAAAAGTTTTTCAAATGGTTGCCCACACTCCACACATCGAAATTCATATATTGGCATTGTTTTTCACCCCCCAAATAAATATAATGGCGAATATAGTCACGTAAGCGAGCAAAGTCAAACCTCATAGGTAACATCGAATTAATTATGATCCTGTCATTTCATCCTTGTATCGATGCCGATTTCCAGATTATTCTTGGCGACAGACATCTTAATGTCAAAGACCTTAAAATGATTTCCTCTGCAGATGCTGTCATTCTGCATCAGGGGATGGTCGGCCCCATTTTTGAAGCCTGCTGTAGCGCAGGTGTTAAGACTTTTCCCGATTATAAAATGCGCTTCAAATATCCCGGGAAGATGGGGCAAAGCAGGCTTTTCGGGGATTTTGATCTTCCTCATCCGAAGACCTCTTGCTTGGAAACGGTTGCAGCGTACTTACAGGGCAATCCGGAAATAGACGTGCTTCTTCAACAAGGCCCTTTTGTTATGAAAGCCAATATGAGCCATGAGGGGGAAGGGGTGTTTCTGGTGAAGGACGAGGATTCATTTCATGAAGCGTTACGCCGGTTTACCCTCAAAGAACGGGCTGGAGTAAAAGGATTTGTTGTCCAGAAATTCATTCCCTGTGGAGGAAATGTCCTCCGTTCGGTCATCATGGGGAAAGACATCATTTCGTACTGGAAACGGCCGGGCAGTCAAGGGCAGCAAATTACAACCATAAGCAAGGGCGCTTTGATTGACAAAGCCTGGCAACCCGGGCTTCTCAAAATGGGGGAAAAATGTGGCCGTTTTTTGATGGAAAAAACAGGAATCAATCTTGCCGCCGTTGACTTTTTGATTCCTTCGTCAGGCAGAGATCGCTCGCCCCTTTTTTTAGAGATCAATTATTATTTCGGGAGAAAGGGCCTTGGAGGTATGGAGAATTATTACCGCCTTCTTTTTCAGGCGGTCCAGGAATGGCTGATGGATTTGAATCTGGACCCTGATTCGGTGGAGCTCGTGTGAAACGGAAAGCGAATATCCAGGTAAGCGAAGACTCCGATATGGAACAAGGAATAACGAGGTAAGCGAAGGCTCCGATTTCGAAGGAAGGTGTTCCATCGACCTCTCTAATTCTGAAAAATTCAGAGCGAACATCCACACTTCAATATTCTGCAGTTCTTGTCCATAGATCACGGCTTTAGCGTGATTCGATATTCTGCGGTTCGCTTTTTTCTGCCTCTGCGCGAGACCCCGGTGAAAAGTTTTTTTGTTGCACAGTTATGTCTCTTATGACATATTCGGATCCGAGAATGTTAAGGGTCTGCAATGGAGCCAGCCGGTTCCTTTTCAGCAAAGATGGGCTGGTTTATTGCTTGATGCTCATTTTTTGTGCTGCAATGATGTCAAAGAGGGTGGGGAGTTTGTGTGGAAGCATTTTTTGAATTGAAGAAGCCGGATGAGGTTTTTGAGCTTATTGACCGGCTTGAGCCCTTGGGGGAAGAAACGATTCCCCTGGAAAAATCCTTGGGGCGGGTATTGAGGAGAGACCTCGAAGCACCAGAAGATTTGCCTGGATTCCTCAGGTCTACCATGGATGGGTACGCTGTTCAGGCAAAGGATACTTTTGGAGCAAATGAGAGCCTCCCCGCATTGTTTGAACTGGCAGGCGAGGTTGCCATGGGGCGAAACGACCCCATATCCGTTGGCGAAGGAGAGGCCGTAAAAATTCCCACGGGCGGTATGCTTCCAGAAGGGGCTGACGGGGTGGTTATGCTTGAATACACTACTCATCTGGACAGCAAAACCATTGAAATAAGCAGGGCCATTTCCCCTCTTGAGAACATCATTCAACCGGGGGATGATTTCAAGAAGGAGACGGTGTTTTTGAAAAAGGGACATCGTTTACGCCCGCAGGATCTTGGCGTTGCGGCAGGCTTGGGATTTCCCCATGTTCCGGTTTTTCGTATCCCCAAAGTGGCTATCATCTCGACCGGAGATGAGATCGTTCCCGTGGAAGAGGGGCCGCTTCCGGGGCAGGTCAGGGATATAAATCGATATACGCTGGGGGCCTTTTGCAGGGAGCTGGGTGCGGAACCGGTAACCATGGGAATCTGTCGGGATGATTTTCAATCGCTTAAGGACATGGTGGAAGAGGGCGCTTCCCTAGCAGATTCCGTCTGGATTTCCGGAGGAAGTTCCGTTGGGACGAGAGATTTGACGCTCAAGGTTTTTGAAACGCTTCCCGGTTTTGAGCTTCTTGTGCATGGCATTTCGATCAGTCCCGGAAAACCTACTATTTTGGGCCAATGTGGTGGAAAGACTCTCGTGGGGTTGCCGGGGCATGTGGCATCAGCGCTTGTGGTTGCACAGGTTTTTATGTCGAGGGTTATATTCAGATTACGCGGTGAAAATCATTCCTGGTCTGATTCTCTTTTTGAGGTGGAGGCCGAATTGAGCCAGAATGTGGAATCGGCCAATGGACGTGAAGATTATCTGCGTGTGCTTTTGGTTAGAGACAAAGAACGGATCATTGCGAAACCCGTTTTCGGGAAATCAGGGCTTATTTCCACGCTGGTTGATTCCGACGGCTTGGTTAAAATAGATATGAATACAGAAGGATTATACCAGGGACAGATTGTGAAGGTAATGCTTTTCAGGCAGGGGGGGCTTTTATGAAAAGGCAAGTCTACCTGTCTTTGAAATCCCTCGAAGAAGCAAAAAAAATCTTCTTTGCCCGTTTTCATTCCGGTATGAGAACCGGTGCTGAAATCATAAAGGCTCAGGATGCACAGGGCCGCGTTACAGCAGAAGCTGTTTTTGCAAAGAGGTCAGCGCCTGCCTATCATTCTTCCGCCATGGATGGTGTTGCCGTAAGGGCTGAGCAGACGTATGGAACAACGGAACGCAATGCAAAAATCCTCCAGTTGGGGGAAGATGCGTTATGGCTCAATACGGGGCAGCCTATCCCGGAATCTTTCGACGCCGTTATTATGGTAGAGAAGCTCCATCAAATTGACGATACGCATGTGGAAATACGCTCTCCGGCGTATCCCTGGCAACATGTTCGCAAAGTTGGTGAGGACATTGTGGCAACGGAACTCCTGTTTCCCGTGAACCACAAAATTCGGCCTTACGATATAGGGGCGCTCATCAGCGGAGGGGCTTCTGAATTACGAGTCTGGAAGAAGCCAAGAGTGGCTATTATTCCGACCGGGTCGGAACTTGTGAGTCATGAGGATGCGGGGAGAAAGGGTGATCTTGTGCCGGGCCAGATTATTGAATACAACTCTCTTGTGATCGGGGCCCTGGTGCGGGAGTGTGCGGGGATCCCGACTATATTTGATATTGTCCCTGATAATAAGGAAAGTATTCTCAAAGCTCTTCACGAAGCCTTTGATTCCGGCGCAGATATGATTATCGTAAATGCAGGATCTTCCGCGGGAAGCAAAGACTATACGGTACATGTGGTCGGAGAAATGGGAGAAGTCCTGGTTCATGGTGTGGCCATTATGCCGGGGAAACCGACCTTGCTGGGGGTGGCGGACGGCAAACCGATTATTGGAAATCCCGGGTATGCAGTTTCCTCCACGATCTCTTTCGATCAATTTGTTCGGCCTCTCCTTTGCACTTTGCAGGGGCTTTCCTGCCCTGGGCCGGAGACTATTGAGGTGCAACCGACCAGGGATATTCCGTCTAAGGTTGGGACGGAAGAATTTTTGCGGGTAAATATAGGAAAGGTTGGTTCGAAACATGTGGCGACACCCCTGTCCCGAGCTGCCGGATCCGTTACCACCCTGACCAGGGCTGAAGGAATCATCCGCATACCTGCCATGTCCGAAGGGCTGATTCAAGGGCAGAAAGTGGCAGCAGAACTCCTTGTGGAAGAGCAGGCTCTCCTCAATACGGTGGTAGTTATTGGAAGTCATGATATTACCATTGATATCTTGGGGGATGAGATACGGGTCGGGGGGCGGAATATTCGAATTTCGTCAGGCAATGTGGGCAGTCTCGGAGGGCTTATGGCCTTGAGAAAAGGATCTTGTCATATGTCCGGGTCTCATCTCCTTGATGCGAAAACAGGTGAATATAATGTCTCCTTTATCAGGAAATACGTGAAAGGGATTGACGTAAGTGTCTTTCATCTCGTTTTGAGGGACCAGGGTTTGATTGTTCCCAAAGGGAATCCAAAGGGAATCAAAGGCATCGAAGACCTGTCGAGAGATGATGTCGTTTTTGTCAATCGCCAGGCAGGTTCCGGAACCAGGGTTCTGCTTGATTATAAGCTGGGGGAAATTGAGATGAGCCCGCAGCTGATCAGAGGATTCGCCCATGAGGAGTATACCCATATGAATGTTGCCGTGGCGGTCCTCAGTGGAGCTGCCGACTGCGGGATGGGTATTTTTGCGGCTGCAAGGGCACTTGATCTGGGCTTTGTTCCGATCGTGCAGGAACAATACGATCTGATTATGCCAAACCGGATGTTAGGTGACCACCGTATTCAGGGTGTGTTGGAGACCATTGGTTCAAAACGTTTCAGAGAGAGGGTCAAGTCTCTTGGTGGTTATGATCCTTCCAGGAGCGGCGAACTTTTTGTGGAAGTGAAGGGAGACTGATATGGTGCAACTCAGGCTATTGTCTCGGCAGTGGATCGTTGATGAGCACGGGAATATTATTATGGGTGAAGGTAGGAAGGAAATACTTGAAACTATTGATAAAACCGGCTCTATTAATAAGACAGCAAAGATTATGAAAATGTCTTACAAAGGCGTTTGGGGTAAAATAAAGGCAACGGAAAAATATCTCAAAGAGGATATTGTTCATGCCGACAGGAAGAGTGGAACCAGACTTTCAAAAACCGGAAGGGAACTTCTCAAGAAATACACGGTATTGAAGGATCGATGCGTAAGTGAGGACGATCGGTGTTTTGAAATTGTTTTCGGAAAAAACTACGGGCAGGAAGGAGATTAGGGAAGTGACGATCTTGCCGGACTTGCCGATTGTATCTATTGTGGGGTTCTCAGGGAGCGGGAAAACTACATTTATTGAAAAACTGATTCCACAACTTATCGCTCGCAATATCAGGGTTGGAACGTTAAAACATGATGTGCACGGGTTTGAAATGGACAAACCGGGCAAAGACAGCTGGAGGCACAAACGTGCTGGTGCTGCTGTTACAGTCATTTCGTCGCCCGGGCAGATCGGAATGGTCAAGGATGTGGACCATGATCATGATCCGGACGAATTGAAGCCTCTTTTCAAAGATGTGCAGATAATCCTTGCAGAAGGATACAAGAGTCATAATAAACCCAAACTGGAAATTTTCAGACAGGAAATTCGAGAAAAACCTTTCTGTGAGGGAGATGACGCCTTGATCGGTTTGATCAGCGATGTTTCTGTTGATTTGGGGGTTCCCCGATTTTTGCTTGATGATGTGGAAGGGGTTGCTGAATTTCTGATATCGTATTTTAAACTCCTGCCGGGATGTCGAAGAGATAATCGCTGCAAGACATTGACTCGCAAAGGTCTTAGGGATGCTGTCTGAATCGTAGGGTAGATACTCGTAAAAAGAAAGGAACTCCAATGTTAGAACTCTCTTTTGTCGCTCTCATACCATCAGGCGCGCTTTCAGAAAGCGCCATCGGAAGCGACATTATCCAAATGATTATTCATGCAGGCCCCATGGTGAAATTCGTCCTGCTTGTCCTTTTTTTGTTCTCATTCATTTCATGGACTATTATTTTCATGAAATTCAGGCTTTTAAAGAGAGCCGCCTCCCAGACGGAGGATTTTCTGGAGCTCTTCTGGGAAAATCGAGATATGAAGAGAATCTATAAAGAGAGTGAAAGAATGAAGTCGAGTCCGGTGGCGAGCCTTTTCAGGGCCGGCTATGCTGAATTGGGCCGTATCAGGAAGGCCCAGGCGGGTCCTGGTGTCGCACAGAGCAGGCCGGGAACGGAAGGAGACATGGCAACGAAAGATTCGGGGAGAGAAACCATGGCGGTCCAGAGGGCCCTCATGGAAAATCTTGAAAGGTCGCTGAGAAAGGCCACGATAAATCAGCATAATAAATTGGAAAGGGCATTGAGCTTTCTTGCCACTACGGGAAATACGACACCCTTCATTGGCCTTTTTGGGACCGTGTGGGGGATTATGGAATCCTTTCGAAATATAGGCCTGAAAGGTTCTGCCAATCTGGCTGTGGTTGCTCCGGGAATTTCAGAAGCACTTATCGCTACTGCTGCCGGTCTGGCCGCGGCAATTCCCGCCGTGGTGGCTTATAACTATTTTTCTCAGAGGACAGCGTCTTTGAATTCAGAAATGGATATTTTTACTACGGATTTCCTTACTATGGTTGGGCGAAGGGCCTTTGTGAATTAAAAAAATGTATACGAATCAAGGTGGAAATAACAGACGTCTTATGTCTGAAATCAACGTTACCCCCCTTGTGGATGTAATGCTCGTTCTGCTTATTATATTCATGGTGGCGGCCCCCATGATGATACAGGGGGTTGATGTCAGCCTTCCCAAGACCGCTACGAGAAACATCAAGACGCAGGATGAGCCTCTTATGTTGACTGTGAACAAGGAAGGACAGATTTTCCTTGAGAGCCACAAAATTGAGTTGGCAAATCTGGAAATGAAGGTGAAGAAGATTTTTGAGAACCGACGTGAGAAAGAAGTCCTCTTGCGAGCTGACAAGGACGTCTCTTATGGTTTTGTTATTGAAGTGATTGCCAGGGTAAAAAGGGCTGGAATTGACAAGCTGGGGATGGTAACGGAACCTTTGGAATGATTGCTGCGTTCGCACTATTGTGATGTATGGGAAACCACAGGAAAAAATTCATTGATAATGGTCAGACCAAATGGAGAGGCCCTCTTATATTCTCTCTGGTTTTTCATCTAACGGCCTTTTCCATGTTTCTTTTTGTTCCTGAATCGATGCCCATCCGCAGGATAAATGGCCCAACTGTTTATGAAGTTGATCTTGTACAACTGCCTTCTGAACCTGAGAAAAAAGTTGCAAAGGCAGCCGTCGTCACCCCCGGAAAAATTATTCCCCACTCCGCAAAAACATCCGTATCAAGGCGAATCAGTCAACCTAAAAAGAAAGAAAAGCCTGTGATTATTGGGAAAAGGGTTGTCGAGCGAAAAACTCAAGAAAAGAAACCTGTGAAAAAGGTAGAAAAACCAAAAGTAAATGCCTCGAAACTGATAGATCAGGCCATTTCCAAGATAGAGAGAAAAGTAAAAGCGGAGAAAAAAGTAAAGGTGATGAAGAAGGATCATTTGACTACTGCCCTATCCAAAATCCAATCCCAGGTTGCAGAATCGGGAAAGGAAAATCCAACAGCGGAACCATCGGAAAGCGGTATTGCCCTGAGGCTTTACCAGATGGAAGTTGCAGAACGGATCAAACAGAACTGGTCCTATCCTGTGGCCATCAGCAATCCAGGAGAATTGCAGGGTATTGAAGCTGTTGTGGTGGTGACAGTCAGAGAAAACGGAGTAATTGTTCGATCCTCGGTCAAAAAGAGATCTTTGAACACCCTTTTTGATGCTTCCGTTCTTAAGGCCATTGAGAGATCTGATCCGCTCCCTCCATTTCCGGATGGGTATCGGAAGAGTTCCGATGATATCGAGATCAGATTCAACCTGAGCGAAATGGAGAACTCTTGAATATGGTTCGTATAAAACCTGTCGTGTTGGCTTTAGAAAAGAAGGTAGTGTGTTGCGTGGGAATCTTTCTGGTTTTTTGTTTTCCGGGTCTTTCATCGGGGCGAATTTTTATTGATATCAACGCCCCGTCCATTCCCAAATTCAAGATAGCCATACCCGATTTCAAGAGAATCGGAGGAGATGCGGGACACCTTGAATTGGGAGTTGAACTGCCTAAGGTCTTGACCAACGATCTTGAATTGAGTGGGTATTTTTCCCCGATCGATCAGGGTGCATTTTTGGAAGAGAAGGATGCTCCCTTAACAGGAGATAAAATAAATTTTAAGGACTGGTCCGTGATTGGAGCTGAGCTTCTGCTGAAAGCCGGGTATTCCTGTATCGGGAGTCGATTACAGGTGGAGCTGAGGCTGTATGACGTATTCTGGGGAAAACAGATTCTCGGAAAAAGGGCGTTGGGGGATATCTCCGGGTCCCGTCACCTTATACACAGTCTCTCCAATGAGATCGTTTTGAAATTGACCGGATACAATGGTATTTCCCTGACCAAGCTCGCATATGTGGGAGATGGGACCGGGCACAAGGAAGTGTATACCAGTGATTATGATGGGTACAATACCGATGCTGTTACATCAGACAAAAACATTGCGATGCTGCCGAGATGGTCTCCGGACGGAAAGAAGCTGGCGTATAATTCCTATAAAAAGGGAGGAGCTGAACTCTATCTTAAAGACTTGGGTTCCGGTGTTACGAAAAGGCTGTCAGGAAGATCCGGACTTAATATTGGGGCAGCCTGGTCTCCAGGCGGAGAAAAATTGGCCTTGACTCTGAGTGATCAAGGGAATTCCGATATTTATATGATAAATCTTGAAGGAAAAATTCTCAAACGGTTGACGGACCATTGGGGTATTGATGTGTCTCCTTCCTATTCTCCTGATGGGAAAAGAATTGCCTTTGTTTCAAATCGTTCCGGTTCTCCTCAAATCTATATCCTGACCATCGAGGACGGGAAAATGGAGAGATTGACTTTTGAGGGGAAATACAATACATCTCCCTCATGGTCCAGACTGAACAGGATCGCTTATACGTCCATGAGTGAAAACGGCAGCTTTGATATCTGCACAATTGATCCGAGCGGGGGGGGCGTAAGGGTGCTTACGGGGGATGGGTGGAATGACGAAGACCCGTGCTGGTCGCCTGATGGAAGGTACATCGTTTTCAGCTCTGATCGAACCGGCACGTACCATATCTATATTATGAATTTCAATGGGCAGAATCAGAGTAGAGTTACTTTTCAGAAAGGGAACCAGACCAGTCCGACTTGGGCCCCCGAATAACCGAATAACCGAATAAACGATGAATCGGTTTTTCAGGAATTTTCTCTAAATACTTGAAATAGAACAGTAGAAATGATAAAAGTTGACAATACACGTTTTTCGGGTGGGAAAAGATTCTCTATGCGATTATCCTTTATAGGTGTTTATCCTATGAAACCGGGAGGAAAAAGGGTTATGTGGAAAAAAGTGGCAACAGGAACGATTACGTTAGCCTTTGTGTTTTCATCGATGTTCTGGTTTGCATCCTGCGCCAAGAAACAGGTCGATACTTATGAATCGAAGCCTAAGACAGAAATGGGCGAGGGGTCGGCCGGCAAAGAGAGTGCTGCTGGAAAAACAACCTCATCCGAGACGATTACTGAGTTGACCGAGGCGGAACGGTTGGCACAAGTGCAGGAAATTGAACTCGCCAACAAAATGGAAGTTTTTGAATCTGAAAGTATCTATTTTGAATTTGATCAGTCTGATTTGAGTTCAGAAGCGCAGGCTCTTTTGAAAAAGAAGGCGGTTTTTCTTGAGAAATACCCCTCTGTTTCGCTACTGATTGCGGGCAATTGTGATCAGAGAGGTACGATTGAATACAATTTGGCATTAGGTGAGAGAAGAGCAAGTGCCGCGAAGAGATTTCTCATGGCGTTGGGGATTTCCGAGGACCGGTTAAAGACCATAAGCTATGGCAAAGAGCGTCTTGCTGACCCGGCAAATAATCCGGTGGCCTGGTCGTTGAACAGACGGGATTCTTTCAAGTTGTTGCGGTAAAGTCTGCGAAAAAATGGGAAACCATTGCTGGTATGGATGGTTTGTTCGCGAAGCGCATAATTCATGGGGACCGATCTGATATATCAGGTTGGTCCCTCTAATGTGGGGTATTGGGCATGAGAAAGCACCACTCTGTACCATGGCGTGTTTTGGGAACCGGCGTGGTAATTCTTGCACTACTAAGCTGTTCTTCCTGTGTCACGGATGAAAAACTGGTAAACAGTCAGATCAGGGCCTTGAATCAGAAGATTGACCATCTGAAAGAAATGACCGAGAGGCGATTTGACAATGAAATGGATACCAAGCTTACCTCTATCCGTGAACAACAGGCCGAGACTGAAATAAGAATCGGAAAATTGATGTCGGAAGTACAGAAGTTGTCTGGACAATTTGATGAAAACAACCGTTTCATGCAGCTTTCTTCAGAGAGAGACTTCAATAACCAGGATGATCTAAAAATGTTTCTTGCTGAGATGGACAAGAGGATGGTTGTTGAAGAAGAAAAGTCCAATAGGCTGTACAGTTATTTAGGGCTTGAACCTTCATCCCATCCGTCTCAGAAAAAGACGGTGAAAGGGGCTACTCCCGTTCAGCAAGCTGAAGAAAAAGTGCAGAAACCCGTGGCGACTGTCCCTCCTGATCAAAAACTTTATGAATTGAATCTTTCCCTGTATCAGGGGGGAAAATACGAAGAGGCTATTGCGGGATTTGAAAACTTTCTTTCCAAATATCCCAAATCCAATCTTGCAGATAATGCGCAATTCTGGGTTGGGGAATGTTACATGTCATTGGGAAAGTACGAACAGGCGATTCTGGCATACCAGGATGTCATGAAGAAGTACAGCAAAGGAAACAAGGTCCCCGGTTCCATGCTGAGGCAGGCGATTGCCTTTTACGAAATTAAGGATAAAACGAGTGCAAAGCTCCTGCTCAAGAAGCTTATTAAACGGTACCCCAAGTCCAAAGAAGCCGCTATTGCAGAAAAGAAACTCAAGACAATCAAGTAACGGTTTTTGCCGGATAATGCTTTTGAGGGACGCAGACTCCCGCAGATAAGCGCAGATAATTATAGAAGAATGGCTCTTTGTGAATTTTCCTGTCATTCCGGGCTTGATCCGGAATCCAGGAACTTCGCTTGGAAACCTTGGATGCTTGTTTTCGAGGGAATGACACGGATGTGATGGCATTCATAAGTGCTTTTATGGGGAAGTGCTTTCTCTGTGTCCTCTGGTCTCTGTGGCTATTTTTTCAACAGCACATGATGAAATGCTGTTGTTACATCCTTTCTGGTGATAGTCCCAAGCAGTTTGGTGGGGTCGTTTTTATCCACCACAGGCAGAATGGCAAAATCTCCCGCAGTGATTTTTGCAAGAGCTGCCAGGAGGTTGTCCTGGTCAGTAACCGTTATCACTTCTTTTGTGGCGATGTCGCCGGCGGTAACTTTGATGTCTCCCTTTTTGGAGGCCCATTTACAGTCCGAAAGGGACAGAATTCCTTTTAGTCTGCCTGAATCATCGGTCACAGGAAGGCTGTTTAATCCCATTTCATAGATGATTTCTTTGAGTTCTTCCAGGGGAGTTGCCTCACTGACGGGTGCAACATTCTCGTTCATGGCATCCCTTACGGGTATCGCCCTGAAATCAGCAAGATGAACTTCTGATTCTTTTTTTGGTGAATTCTTCGGGCCTATCCCTTCCCCGGCCTTTATTTCTTCTATCCTCTGGTTGTAATACTGAATCATCTCCCGTCTATCCAGCATCCCGACAAGCAGAGTATGGTCTTCTTCACTGACTACGGGAATTCTCTGGAGATTACGAATCGTACATTTTTTAAAAACCTCATTAAGATCTTCGGAAGGGGTTGTATAGATAATGCTTGTGTTTGCAACGTCCTTCATACGAACAAGGTCCTCTATTTCGTTATCAAAAAGCACGCCTCGTATATCATTTATGGAAAAGATCCCAATCATTCTTTTTTCTTTGTTCACAACGGGGAAGTAATGCTGGTCGCTTGTACTGAAGATTTTACGGAATTTATTGAGTGTCATATCCTCTGGGATTAACTGGGCTTTCCTGAACTGAGATGAAAGTTCTCGAACCCTTATGGCGGCAAGGATATCCACGAAAAAATCTCCGCGATGGGCGTTTGAATCGATCTTTGAATTTACCTGACTCTGGTAGATGGTCCATTTTCTTGATAGCATATAAGTCAGAGAACAGACAAGGAGACCTGGCAAAAGAAGGTGATAGGAGTTAGTCATTTCACTGACAAAAATAATCGTGGAAATGGGGGTGTTGGAGACCCCGGAGAAAAATCCGGCCATACCAACGACAACAAAAGCACCCGGGTGTGTAACGACCGTAGGCCAGATATTGTGAAAGATTTTCCCTACTACCCCACCCAGCGCTCCTCCAATAACCACGGATGGTCCGAATACGCCGCCACTGCCGCCCGAACCGATTGAAAAGGAGGTGGTGAAAATTTTCCCTATAGCCAATGTCAGCAGAAAAAGAGTGGGAAGGTTGTTTTCAAGAGCCATCTGCATGAAGCCATAGCCGAAAGAAAGGGTTTGCGGCAGGAAAAATCCAATGGCGCCGGTGATTAATCCCCCAATGGCAGGTTTGATGTGATTGGGGAGCTTTATCCGTTTGAAGAGGTGTTGGATGCCGTAAAATGATCGGACATACAGGAAGCCGCCCGCGGTGAGGACGATAGCGAGAACTGTATAGGGGCCAAGTTCAAGGGGGTTTCTGAAGAGAAAATCCCTGGTTTCAAACAGGGAACCCCAACCGAAGCAGAGGCAGAAGAGACAATAGGCCACCACGGATGAAATACCTGCTGGAATAATGACTTCCGATTCAAATTCCGGGTCGCGGTATAGAATCTCCGCAGCAAACAGTGCGCCGGCAAGGGGCGCACGGAAAATGCTTCCCACGCCGGCGCCCATGCCTGCTGCAAGCATGATCCGCCTTTCACGGTCAGATAACCCCAGTTTTGTAGCGAGAAACGAACCGAAACCGGAGCCTATCTGGGCGATGGGGCCTTCACGTCCTCCAGATCCTCCTGAAGTCAGGGTTATGGCAGAGGCAATGGTCTTAATGATAGGGATTCTGGCTCTGATGAAGCCCCCTTTGTTGTGATAGGAATCTATGGCAGCATCCGTTCCATGCCCTTCAGCTTCAGGGGCAAAGGTATACACGAGCCATCCACTGAAGATGCCTCCTACGGCGGGAAGGAACAGGAGCACCCATCGATTAAAGGGGGTCTTTGTGGGCGTAAAAAGTCCTCCCTCTCCTGCGGGTTCAGGTGGACGGTAACCTGCCAACTGATCCAGAAGAAAATGGGTTCCTATCTGGCAGAGCCAATGAAATACGATAGATCCTGCGCCGGCAATGAGACCGATCAGGACAAAATATATCATCCACTTTCCTGCGGTGGTGATGGTGCTGTGCGTTGTTTTTATCGTCTGGGAGTCAGGCCAGAATCTGATTTTCAGTTTTCGTTTCATTTTGATTTTGTGGAGTATATAATGTCTTTGCAACTGCTCGTCAAGGTGCCCTTAAAAGTTTCGCTCTATTTTTGAGAAGAAAGATCATTTTCTTCGTCCCCAACTTCGGGGTATATATGCAGAGGGCACCTTGGGCTTGTCTTCCTGTTTTTTCCGTGGGGGGGTGTTTGGGGTAAACTCGACATTTGCGGGTTTTTCAAACCACCTTGGCAGGCACCTGTGACAAGGGCTATACCCTTCCCAGAAGGCATTGTACATGGATGAAAATTGGACACGGTGATTTATTGGTATCTGCCTACCGGATGGACAATTTTTTCTATGAAAGCGAAAAGACTTTTTATTGCCCCTGTATTCTGTTTTTTCCTCTTTTGGGAGGTTTTTCCAGATTCCCAATTTTTCTTCCATCGCCTGCCTTTGGATGTGGATCAGATAGCCCCTGTATCTTAGATTGGGCTTGTGCGATGCGACATACGCAAGTCCGTTCTTGACCATGAGCGCATTAATCATTTCCCCGTTTTCAATGAAAACATAGGCCAGTGTTCGTTTGTATCTATCCTTGGTTTGACGATCATATTCAAGTGAGACGGCTTTCAGATTGACCAATTCCGTGTTTAGATCCTTTGCTTCCCTTGAAAAAAGTTCATCATTGCCATCTTCATGATCAATTTCAGGGGTATTGATCCCCGTATATCGAACCTTTGTTCCGTTCTGAAGAAGAATGGTATCCCCATCATACACGAATACCACTTGGTGGGTATCCCCACATGCCAGGGACAGGAAGAGCAAAGTCATGAAAAACGCCGGAACTATGCAAATTATTTTTGTTGTGGGATGCATTTTTTTTTGACCGGATTTTTGAAATAGGATACTCAATCTTTCTGATTATTCATTTATAATATGAATTGTTATTGACTTTAATGCGTTTCGCAATTAGTATTAATTGGTTTAGACAATATTGAATTTCTTTAGGGTTTGCTTAGAAACAACCTCTAGATTGCTGTAGCGAAACTATTCATACAACAGAAAAGCGGCACCCGCAAGTTTCCATTTCGGTCCTGTGGTCAGGAAGAAGAAAAAATCTTTCTTACCTGTTGAAGATTCCGGAAGTCTATGGAGGAAAGGACGAGTGGTTGCCCGAGAACATCAAATAACATACAGGGAGTATATCATGCCGGACATAATGACGACAAAGGAAGTTGCTAAATATTTAAAGCTGCATGAAATTACCATTTGTAAATATGCTGCGGAAGGAAAAATACCCGCTATCAGAATAGGCAGAGTTTGGAGGTTCGACAAAGAGGCCATTGATCGGTGGATCAGCGGAGAGCAGAAAAATTAGCTTCTTTTTTTGTTGTGATGCTTTGAAATCCTGTCACAAGGAAAGAAAGCCGGAAAGTTATGAACCATGCCCGTTAGGAATACAGGAGGGATGCTTTCCTTTCGTTCAAAAAGGGTTCGAGTTCCTGGTCCCACTTCCAGGTAAGAGAGGGCGGATTTTTGCCGGATTCTAAATCGTGGCGCAAGTCTGTATTGCCCAGGATCAAGTCGATGGGCATTTTTTCGTGTTCATATTCGTATGGGGGCTGTTTCCAACTGAAATCGTTTCTGTGGATTTTCATGATGGCGTAAAGCAGGCAGATGGAGGTGAAATACGGCTTATAAACAATTGGATCCAGAATATGGATCATGAACCCATGACAGAGTTCTCCCGCCCATTTGCCGAAGGTGGGGCGAAACTGGGTTTTTTGGAGATAGCAACCCTCGGTTGCAACCTTTCCTATTTCGCTTTTTACCGCGTTTGTGTCTAAAAATGGGGCGCCGAAAATCTCAAAAGGACGGCAGGTGCCTCTCCCTTCTGAGATATTTGTTCCTTCCCAGAGCACCTGTCCTGGATAAACAAATGCTGTTTCAGGAAGAGGCATGTTAGGGGATGGCATAACCCATCGCAACCCTGTCTCCTGCCAGAGCATTTCCCGGCGCCACCCCTCCATCGCGATGATTTCCAGGTCGGATTTTAAACCATAGTGGTGATTGAAATAAAGGGCCATCTCCCCCATTGTAAGGCCGTGGCGCATGGGAATTCTGCATGGCCCGACGAATGAAAAGAGTTCGGGTTCAAGCAGGTTGCCTTCCACAACTTGCCCCCCCAATGGGTTTGGACGGTCTAAAACAATAACTTTCTTCCCATATTTCGCAGCAGCTCTCATGCAGTTCAGCATGGTACTGCTGAATGTGTAGACCCTTGTTCCCACATCCTGGAGGTCAATGATCAGGATATCGATTGTGTCGAGCATTTCCCGTGAAGGTTCTCTGGAGTGGGCATAAAGGCTGAACACCGGTATTTTCATGAAGTTATCGGACGCGTGGGGGGTTTCAACCATATTGTCCTGGTCTTCACCCCCGTACCCATGCTGGGGGCCGAAAAGGGCTTTTAACTGTCCCGGAAAAAGCTGGGCAACGACCTCTTTTGCGCTATTCAAATTGGCATCCACGGAAGCCTGATTGGCAAGGAGACCAAGGCGAAAACCAGACAGTTTTTTAACGTATTCCCCGTAAAGGCGGTCAAGACCTGTCAAAATATCAGTCATTTTTGGATGGGTACTCCCGGGAGTTTTTGTTTGGTTGGTATTTCTCAGGATTCTACGTCATGTATTATCCCTTTGCAAGATCTTTTGCCGAGGCATTCAGGCTGTGGATTTCGCATAAAGCAGAAAACCTTCTGATGAGCAGGGCCTCTGACTGGCAAAAAGGTCAGTCAGATCGAGGAAAAAACTTCTTAAAGAAAGTCATATGAGGATGAAAACATGTACCTGTCCAAAAAGCTGAAATGGTTTGTGCCTCTATTTGTCTTTTTTCTCTATCTTTCGGGTACAGATCTCTTTCTGGATGATCTGTACGCTTCTACGGTTCAAGTGAACGTTGTCCAATCGATGGAGCATTATCCAGCGGGAAAGTCTTTTCCTATACAATTTGAAATACGCATAGATAAAGGCTGGTATATTCATGGGTTGGAAAAAGGCAAGGATTTCTTGGTCCCAACGGTTCTGTCTTTTCCAACCACAGGGAATGTTCGAATCGAGAAAATCGATTTTCCCGGGCCGGACAAGATTACTTTACCGTATGCGAAAGATCCCATTGAGGTGTTTTCCGGGGAAATCCGTGTAAAGGCCCTCCTGGTAATGGAAAAAGAGGCCAGTGTAGGAAACCATATGCTCAAAGGGGAACTTTCCTATCAGGCCTGCTCCGAAAATTCGTGCCTTCCTCCTGAAACGGTCTCTGTCTCTGTTTCCCTGTCTGTTGTTCAGGAAGGTGCTGTTTCGAACCCCATCAACCAGGAAGTGTTTCATCCTGAGAGTGACGAGAAATCTTTCACGGATTCATCCGAAGATTTTGGTATTGGCGCCGGAATGTTGCTGACGCTCATCGGAATTTTTTTAGGGGGGCTGGCGCTGAATCTTACGCCATGTGTTTATCCATTAATTCCCATAACCGTATCTTATTTCGGAGGGAGAAGTGATACAATAAAAGGCAGCACCATTATCCACGGGGTGCTTTATATCCTTGGTCTTGCCTTCACGAATTCCGTGTTAGGGCTGGCTGCGGCCCTCTCGGGTGGTATGCTGGGGGCTATCCTTCAGAATCCGGTGGTTCTTTTTATTGTGGCCGGCATTATGGTGGGGTTGGCATTGAGTTTTTTCGGTTTTTATGAAATCAGAATCCCGTCCAAGATTACCCAAGTGGCTTCCCGGAATTTCGGTGGTTTTTTCGGTACATTTTTCATGGGGCTTACGCTCGGGATTGTGGCTGCGCCATGCCTGGGCCCATTTATTCTGGGATTGTTGACCTATGTGGGGCAGAAAGGAGATCCCTTCCTGGGGTTCCTGTACTTCTTCGTCCTGAGCATCGGTATGGGTCTCCCTTTAGCGATACTGGCAGTCTTTTCGGGTACTATTGACAAGCTTCCCATGTCCGGTACATGGATGGTGTGGATAAGAAAAGCGCTTGGCTGGGTGCTTATTGGGATGGCAGGGTATATGCTGCAGCCGCTTTTCTACAGTGAATTGGCAAGGTCAGGCATGTATGCAGGCATATTGTTATTGGCAGGACTTCATCTTGGATGGATCGACAAAAACAAGGGTGCACGTACTTTTCTCGTGGTCAAAAAGGTTTTCGGGCTGGTTTTGATAGGGGGAGCTGTGACCCTGTTGATTATTGGGGCTGAAAAAGGAGAATCGATTCAATGGGCTTCTTACAGTGAGTCTGTACTGGTGGAATCAGAAAAGCTGAAAAAACCCGTAATTCTCGATTTTTATGCGGACTGGTGTGGGCCGTGTAAGGCTCTTGAGAAGAAGGTTTTCAATAATCCTGATATTGTAACATTGAGCAAAGAATTTACCAATGTGAAAGTGGACTTGACAACGCGCCACGAAGCCCAGGATGTGCTACAGAAAAAATATGAAATCAGGGGGGTTCCGACTATTATTTTTATAAAAAGAGATGGAATAGAAGAAAGAAAATTGCGGATTGAATCATACGTTGATCCTGATCAAATGTTGAAAAAAATGCGGGAGCTGTTGAGTGGAAAGTAGAAAATGGTTTAGGAACGGTTGCAGGAATTGCTGGAAATGTACTTATTGTCTTTGAAAAATGGTGAAAACCATGATAGTACACGTCTTTCTACTTCAAACTTAGGATGAGTACCCAACCTGACAGGGCTTTTAACTATGTTTACGGATACCCCCCCCTCTCTTGAAAAAAGACTGGGTTTGATGGATACGTTCAGCTTTTCATGCCATAGCGGACTGTCTTGTTTTAACAGATGCTGTCGAAACAAACATCTGCCTTTGACGCCCTACGACGTGATCAGGATGAAGAGGGCTCTCCATCTTCTTTCCGATGATTTTTTGTCCCAATATGCGGTTTATCGGCTGGACCCTGGTTCAGGATTCCCCGTTTTGTCTTTGAAAATGAAAGGCGATGACAACGTGTGCCCATTTGTAGGTCGTGATGGCTGTAAAATCTATGACGACCGTCCAACGGCTTGTCGTCTTTTTCCCTTGGGAAGGCTTTCGGCCCTTGGGGACGAAGACGGGATCTTCTATCTGCTGAATATTAAGGGGTGTGAGGGTACAAGAGAAAGTAAAGTGCAGAGTGTACATCAGTGGAGGGCGGATCAAGGATTCCTCCCCTACGATGAAATGAACGACAGAATGCTTGAAATCCTCTTTCACCCCAAGCGCGATCGTTCCCTTCCCCTTGACGAAGGGCAACAACAGAAAGTCATGGTGGCAGGCTATAATGTGGATGTTTTCAGGGAATTTGTCTTTCATACCAATTTCTTTGAATTGTTCCGCATAGACAAGGCTACAAGGGAAAAAGTAAAGAAGGATGATGAAGCGCTGTTGAAAATGGGGTTTTCTTATTTGAAAAATGTTCTTTTTCGTTGAAAAAATGCTTTTTAGAAATATTTTCCGAAGGAGAAAATGGAATTCCGGCGATTCGTTTTTGGCGAATGAAATCCGGTTTTACTAATTGGAGGCATATAATGACAAGGTCAATTTTGACTGTAGATGATTTAACTTCTGAAGATCTTTTTGCCATATTGGCGAGAGTGAAAGCATTTAAAAGCGCTGTGAAAGAAAAAAAAGATCTTTGTGTCTTGAAAAACGCGGTGATCGGAATTCTCTTTGAGAAACCATCCACAAGGACGCGAACCAGCTTCGAATCAGCCATTTTGAGGCTCGGTGGAGGGGCGATCTATCTTTCTTCAGACGATCTTCAGATAAAAAGAGGGGAGCCCATAGAAGATACAGCCCGAATTCTCGGCAGCTATCTTGATGCGGTAATTGCAAGGGTTAATTCACATAAGACCCTGGAAGTGCTTTCGACCTATTCGGGGATTCCTGTCATTAACGGTTTGAGCGATCTTACCCATCCAACCCAGGCCATATGCGATCTCTTTACTATTATGGAAGTAAAAGGAACCCTTAAGGGACTGACCTTGGCCTATATAGGCGATGGGAACAATGTGTGCCATTCTCTACTGCTCGCTTGTGCATTGGCTGGTATGAACATGCGGGTTGCCAGTCCGGAAGGCTTCTTTCCCAGGAGGGATATTGTGGAAAAGGCCCGTGAAATTGCGGCAAAAACCGGGGCTGCTCTCAGCGTTATTGAAGATCCGCAAGAGGGGGCGAGAGGGGCTGACGTACTTTATTCAGACGTTTGGGTGAGTATGGGCGAAGAAGAAGAGAAAGACAAAAAGCTGGCCGCGTTTCGAGGATACCAGATCAATAAGGAACTTCTCAAAATGGCTGCTCCCGATGCCGTAGTTATGCACTGTTTACCTGCTTACAGAGGTCTGGAAATTACGGAAGAAGTAATGGAAGGTCCTCAATCCATTATATGGCAACAGGGGGAAAATAAAATGCACGGCGCTGGAGGAATCCTGGACTTTCTGCTGTCATAAATGCACTTGGGTATAACCGGGCATTGGATTTTTTCTTTGTTGAACGATCCCTTAATTTACGACCACCTCCACGGAATCATACCAGGTGGAGTTGGTGGAATCGTCATCAAGTTTATCAATGACAAAGTAGAAGGTGTATGTCCCCGCCGGCAGTGGCACATCAAGGACTTCAAGGGGAGGGGATAGTTCGAACAGGGGCGTTTGAGCATACAAATGAATGCCTTGCTGCCATCCATCGGAGTAAACATAGGTGATCCAGTCGTTGGGGGCTGGAAAAGACGTATGGACGCCAATCCACCAGTTGGCATTCTGCCCTTCCTGATTACCAGGATTCAGGCTTACCGAGACCTGTGCTGAGTCCTTGGAAGACAGGAAAACGGGGCCGTCGGAATCATTGATCTTCATGTCAGGAAAAACGGTATCATTATTCCAGAGGGTTGGTTTGTACACTGCCACCATTCCATCCATACGCTCCCCCTGCTCGACTGTAAATTGGTCCATGCACGCATCATCGGAGTAGTCCATGAAGTTGTGGATGGGGTCCTCGCCGGGATCTCTTGGGCAGGAATCCCGCCCCAGGGGGCAGCCCGACGCGGAGCTTGCTTCATAGGGCGTATCATCGACTTCATCTCCAGGAAGAATGCATCCATTTTCGAACGTATGATACAACCCAAGGTAATGGCCCACTTCATGGGTTGCGGTATCCCCCTCATCATAGGGATAAGCCGTTCCCCCTGGCAGGGAAGAGTACAGAACGACCACGCCGTGCATAAAACTGTTTTCTGCAAAGCTGGAAGGAAAATAGGAATATCCGAGTATTCCGCTTGACAGGTCGCATGTGTAAATATTCAAGGTCGAAGCGGGGTTTACGGCAAGGGCTTTTTTCATTTCAGATTCAGATCGAGAAGATATTGACCAAAGAGAGTTGTCCACCCTGTTCACGCTCTGAAGGCTGAACTGATAGCCTACATCTCTATAGGCATCGTTGAGCACATCCATCTGCTCGTTGATCTGCAGATCTGTGACGTCTGCATAGCCGTCGGAATGTCTTACTATGTGAAATGCAACAGGAATGATGACGGAATTCTCTCTGGTTTCCCTTTTCTGCAGGAATAAGCTGTCTAATGCTTTCCGGGTTTTCTCCGCCTCCTCACGGGTTGGGGAGGGAGTGCCGCATCGGACGCCTGTTACCCATGTGCCGTCAGACCCAAAAAAAGTCGCGAGGTTTTCAAGGGAACCCGATTGGCTATAGGGGGTTTGCAGTGCGCTGTTTTGAAAAGACCCCTGTGGCTCGGCCATAGAGAATGTCCTACTGCCTGTAACCAGGAACATTACAAGGAGCAAAATACCTGTCTTGACCAGGATATGGAAGAAGAGTCGAGGGGACTCTTTGTGTGTATTTTCGTAACCCACCTTAATCTCCTTTAGAAAAGCCGGAATGCCGTACTGCGTATGGAAAATGGATATGACATCGATTGTCCCTTATAATAAAGTTCAAAATAAGAACTTGGTTCCTTTTTTCAAGGCTATGGTTCCCGTTTCTGTAATGCGGAGTTTGGAATAGAAGGAGTTGCTTACGTACCCAACGGGACGGATAAATCCACCATATAACAGAAAAGGAAATGCCATGAAAGACGTAAAACTTTTTGACCAGTGGCCTAATAAATACGATGCCTGGTTCAAGACCCCGATTGGACGATTGATCCTGAAATACGAGAGCGAGCTGGTCTTTAAAATGCTTTCTCCTTCTCCAGGGGAACGTATTCTGGATGCGGGTTGCGGTTCAGGGATATTCTCTAAGGGTATGATTTCTGCTGGAGCAGAAATTTTTGGCCTCGATCTTTCGCTTCCCATGCTTACCAAATCGGCTGAAAAACATGCAGGAATGTCGCTTTTCCTTTCTCAAGGAAGTATGGAAAGTCTTCCATTTTCTAATAATGTTTTTAACAAGACCGTGTCTATAACGGCCGTAGAGTTTATTGAAGATGCAAAAAGAGCTGTGGCGGAACTTTTCCGTGTTACCAGACCTGGTGGCATCATTGTGGTTGCTACCTTGAACAGTTCAGGGCCGTGGGCCGAACGGAGAAAGGAATCGGGGAAAAAAGGCCATCCGATTTTTAAAAAAGTGTATTTCAGGTCCCGTGAAGAAATAGCAGCGCTATCGGAAGTAGAGGGTGTTATAGAAAGTGGGATACATTTTAAGAAGGAAGATAGTCCCGAGAATGCGGAAAGAGCAGAGAAGGTCGGCAGAGAAAAAAGTCTTGAGACGGGCGCCTTCCTGGCAGCGCGCTGGCAGAAACCTCTGCTGTAAAGTTCGAAAAGTTTGACAGGAAAATCGATCAGCGGTACCATCCAAAGGTATTCTTTTCTGTCTATCCCGGGCCTTTGAAGGAATCCAGGTAAGCGAGCTGGCGAGACTCTGATGGTGCGGGCTGTCCACTGCCTACTGGAATCACAAATTTTATATGAGGTATTGCCAATGCGTGAAGCTGTGACCAGACTTCGTCGTGCGTCCATCATTAATTTTGTGCGAACCTGGCGTGGGCTCAAAAGCTCAGCCCGTCATGCCATCAAAGGAAAGGTGCATCCGGGGCTTCCCAAGGAAGATTTGCCGTATTTGCACAAACGCATGGTAGAATGTGTGGAAGGCAAAGGCGGAGAAGTCAGCGCCCGTGTTCGATCTGCGGAGTTGGGTAATATCTATCTGAATTTGAACCGGAAGGGCAGGGAAAGCTTTCTGAAAAAACTTTCACGTGACTTCAGTATTGATGATGAGAAAATTTGTGCTTTCCTGGAGACTTTCAAAGGCGCCATGAATCAAAAGCAGCGTTTTGAGGCAGAAAATGCTTTGCGCGACGCTCTCGATTCACCCAAATTGAAGATCCTCCGTCAGTTTAATACCTTGGATGATGGTCTTAAATTCCTTGTGGATATGCGATCGGATCTTCTGGAATTGAAAAAAGATGATGTCTATCTGGTAGGTTTGGAAAAAGATCTGAAATTTCTCCTTAAGAGCTTGTTCGATATTGGCTTGCTTGATATGAAAGAAATCAGTTGGAATTCCCCTGCAGCCCTCCTCGAGAAACTCATGGAGTATGAGGCGGTGCATCAGATTTCTTCATGGCGGGATTTGAAAAACCGGCTTGATTCCGACAGACGCTGTTTTGCCTTTTTTCACAATAAGATGCCCGACGAACCACTTATTTTCATCGAGGTGGCGCTCGTGAAGGGTATGGCGGATAGCGTACAGAACCTGCTGAATGAGGAAAGCCCTGTTGGAGATCAGGACGAGGCGGATACGGCTATCTTTTATTCCATAACAAATGCACAGAAAGGACTTGCCGGGGTCAGCCTGGGCAATTTTCTCATAAAGTGGGTAGTTTCAGAACTTTCCTCAGAGTTAAAAAACCTCAAGGTCTTTGCGACTTTGTCGCCGATCCCAGGGTTTCGAAGATGGTTGGATCCTCTCCTTGAAAAAGGCGACACTTCTCTATTTAAGGCCGGCGATATCCTGCTGATAAAAAAAATGGGATCAGGGGATAATGCTGCCAGAAATTTCCTTGAAATTTTGCAAACCGACTGGCATAACGACGAGAAAACTTGTGGTGTCCTGGAAAAACCGCTTATGGGACTTGCTGCGCATTATCTCCTGAATGAAAAAAAGAAGAAACGCGCCCTGGATCCCGTAACCCATTTCCATATTTCCAATGGTGCTCGACTTGAGCGGATTAACTGGTTAGGAGACGTTTCCACCAAGGGCATACTGGAATCCGCCGGACTTATGGTTAATTATCTGTACAAACGGGCTGATATTGATGAATGCCATGAAGCTTATGCTGCGGAGGGGAAGATCACTGTTTCCAGGCAGGTGAAAGATTGCCTCGGCAATGTCCTTGCGATTTCCCAATCGTGACATGGCCGGTTTGGCAGACATCACCACAAATTGCCCTGCAAATATCTTTACTGCATCTGAGGCGGTTGAGAGTTCGGAGTTGTTGCATTCGGTTGCCTCATACCATTTCCAGAAAATCCTCCAGAGAAATCTGAACCAGTTCCTGTTTCAGCTGTTCATCGCTGACAGGTTCTTCTGTAAGATCATTGACTGACAAGGGGAGAATCATTTTTGCCAGGCTTTCCTCGTCCCTGTTTTCAAGCCATTTTTCCATGTTCACAACAGGCCTTCTGATTTCCTCCAGCTCTTCCCACATGGCGTCTGCTACCTGCTTTGAATCTCCGGAAGCAAGATGGGGTGCGGAGAAATACCTGTCGAATATTACGGACAGGGGGGTATATATTTCCTGTTCAATCAGTTTCTGAAGTTTTTGCCTGTAGGCTATTTCATAGATTCCGGGAGACATGTTCTCAACTGGAACATGCATTGGATTGAGGACTCCATATTTGCAGCGAAGAAGCCTGTGGCATCGTAAAGGATCAGGTATCCAGGGTATAGCCTCAGAAGCGTTTCCCGCAACCTTCTTGCTGCCTTCCGGTACGATTTGGATTCTGTCTGCCAAAATGCCGGGCAAGGGCACTTTGGGGAATACTCCGACCGTATCTCCCGGTTTCAAAGGACAGAATTCTCCGGTATTTGTTTCATAGCCGATTTCACTATGCCCACAGGTCGGGCACTTTCTGGATGTAATGATTCCGATCATAAGATTGTTGTTTTCCATATCCCAACTCAGTCTTCAATATTTTTGAGGAATCTTTATGAATGGGTTTCCACTTTCAGCCGTTATGCTTTTTTACCAGGCATCATCGCTTTTAAGAGGTTCGTATTGGCGTTGTAGTGCCTGCCTACCTTTTCCATAAGACTTAATTCCTGCAGTTCTTTTAAATCGCGCAAAACAGTAGCCCTTCCAACGGTGGCATATTTTTTGGCAATATCTGGGGAAATTTCGAGTAATTCATCCACCGTCAACGACTCCCCGATCGGAACCTGTAATATTAAAGCCCTTTTTCGTTTGAAAGCCTTTTTCTTTGTGTATTTGAGGTCTGCAAATATCTCGTAAATGTAATGTTCCCAGAAAATAGAAAGCTGACTGTCTTGAATAATGTGTAAATTTTCGTTCAATCCATCCCGAAAACCTTGTAACGCGTAATGAATGAATTCTGTTAAATTGCGGTTTTGCCGAGCTTTGTCAAGTTGCCTGTAATATTCGGGCCGGGTAAGGTTGTAGAAGTTGGACAAAATATGAGACACGATATTCGGTAATCCAGCGCGCAACAAGATATAGAATTCCACCAATCGCCCGGTTCTACCATTGCCGTCTCCAAACGGGTGTATCCACTCAATATATACGTGTGTCACAATGGCTTCAATGACTGCGTCCTTAAAATCCTGCCCATGGTCATAGTGAAATTCGTCCCCGATCCAAACGCAGAGTTTTTTGATGAGGTCGGGGATGTGTTGATGCTCCGGTGCCAAATAAGGGCCCACATGTCGCCTGTCTTCACGAAATCGGCCGGGTATGGCGTCGAAATGTTCGCCTAAATCTTTCCCGATCATGTAATGGAAATTTTTGATCAGTTCGGGAGTGATAATGTTCACCTTATCCTCTGCAACGATCTCATGGAGTAGTGTATTGAAGGCTTCAAGGATATTATTCACTTCCGTTTGTAAATATTCCTTGCTGGGCGGCAGGCGCCAGCCCTCTTGGATTTTCGCTATTTCTTCTTCACTCAGTGTATTGCCTTCAATGGCAGTCGTTGCCTGTGCCCCTTTCAGGAGAGACACGCTTAGCAGTTTTTCCCGATGCTCTGGTTTAAGTGGGATATCCGTTAAAGCATGCACAAGCGCATGGCATTCGCCAAGCATGTACGCTGATGAGGGCGTAATTTCCCACTCTTTACGGAAAGATATATGCTTATAATCGTTCATTTGTAATCCTTTTTTATAGTTTAATTACACAAAATGGCTATACTATTTATTGATTTTTAAGTCAATAAAACAACAAAAAATCTATCATTTATCCCGAAAAAACTTTAAATACCATTTAAAATCGATGGTATAACTAGAGTGTTTGCCTCTACAATGGCTATGCTATTCCCATCCAATCTTGACAAAACCCATGATAATCAACTCTCACAGAGTAGGTAATCGTGCCGGTTCCAGCAAGCAATCTATAAATACCAGGTATCTCAAAAATGCAATACTTTGGGGCATCATTGGTGGAGCAAGCCGTGGACGTTCAGCTCATTCAGATATCAAAAGTTTCAAAAGGAGAGAAAGAGACATTACGATTATTCGGGTTGATACTGTTGAAGAAGAGGTGAAGGTGTACATTTTCAAGGATAGGAGCTTGGGTGTGGACGATTAGCTATAGGAAGAATTTCCTATGAACGCTTCATCGATTCTTTAAATAGCGATGAAAAATGTATGGTACTATCAAAGATCCGTGGGGAATTGAGAGATGAGCTCTATAAGGAATTAGGCCAGTACAAATTCATGATCACATTTCGCAACTGCAGGGAGAAGTTTCGTATAGCGTTTGGGTGTTGAATTGGTGTTTGGTGTTTGCCGAAAGGTGAACATCCAACATCTTTTTTTTAAAGCCTCTGCAATTCTTGGTCGGTTTCTACATCGAGTGACGCGCTTCATTAGATATGAGGTGGGAACAAGAACTATTCGTGTAGGCGCGTTCGATTGAGGCATGTATCTATATCTTGTGTGCTAAAAATGTACATCACAACCACTGGGCGAGGCTAAAAAAATGCGAAGGCAAACCCTTGACTTTGTGGAAATCATGCCGATATAATGTTTGAGAAGGAAGTGTCACCGCCGGTCGTCACGAGGCCCATCTATGGCGATTGATGCGAGACCCAT
>CAYOWC010000004.1:0-4005 GCA_964407525.1 uncultured Desulfobacteraceae bacterium
TTGCGGCTTCGCCGCCTTAGAGAGGATAAATCAGATTGATCAAAAGCATGACCGCCTATGGGAGAGGGGAATATCAAAGTGAAAACAGAAGCTATATCTTCGAAATCAAATCCGTAAACAACCGGCATAAAGATATTCAACTGAGGACCCCCAGGAATCTTCAACCCCTTGAAGAAAGTCTCCGGCCCATCATATCTTCAGGAATCGGCAGAGGAAGGGTGGAAGTAACCGTCCAGATGGAAAAAGGAGAAAACAGCCTGCCCTATGAACTGGAAATCAATAAACCCCTGGTGGATGCCTATATCGGAATTTTCCAGGAGTTGGCGGATCGTTCCGGATTTAAAAAAGATGTGGGCATAAGCACCCTTATCGGCATGAGAGACATTATTCAAACCAAAACCGAAGAAGCCGATCTTGATAAAATCAAACCGGGACTGCTACAAGCTCTCCAGCAAGGCCTCGATTCCCTGACGGAAATGAAACTGAGAGAGGGTCGGGAAATCGAAAAGGATTTCATCAAGAGGATATCCCTTCTCGAAGGGTATCTCGACACCATTCACAAACGCGCTCCAGTTCTGGTTCAGGAATACAGAAAACGTTTGAACGAAAATGTGCAGAACATGCTCCAGGATCTGGAAGTGGATGAAGAACGGATAGCGAGGGAAACAGCCCTGTTTGCGGACAGATCGGACATCACGGAGGAAATCGTCAGGGCCAAAAGCCATTTCAAACAGTTCAGAAATTACCTTACCGACGATGACGCTGTTGGAAGAAGGCTCGATTTTCTTGTTCAGGAAATCAACCGGGAGATTAACACCCTCAGTGTCAAATCATCTGACGCGGAAATCTCCCGTATCGTGGTGGAGATGAAATCGGAACTGGAAAAGATAAGAGAACAGGCGCAAAACGTGGAATAGGAGGTTTTATGAGTCCCACACTTGTTAACATCGGTTTTGGAAACTCCGTTGTATCGAAACGGATCATCGCCATTATTTCACCAGGCGCAGCCCCCATAAGACGTCTTCGCGATGAAGCCCGGGATGATAAACGTCTCATCGATGCAACCCAGGGCAGGCGAACACGATCCGTACTGATCACCGACAGCAATCATGTGATCCTTTCGTCCGTTCAATCGGAAACCCTCGCCCAACGTTTTACTCCGGGGGGCAAGCTGGATATTCAAGACATTGATGGGTAAAAAATGAAAGGACAGCTTTTTGTCATTTCCGCCCCTTCAGGAGCAGGAAAAACAACCATTGTTGAAGCCTTAAAACGAAGGTTCAAAGACCTTGCCTACTCCATCTCCCATACCACCCGTTTGCCAAGAAAAGGCGAAGTTGACGGCAAAGATTATCACTTCGTAACCAGAATAACCTTTGAGAAGATGATTGAAGGACAGCAATTCGTGGAATGGGCAGAGGTTTACGGGAACCTTTACGGGACCGGTTTTTCAACCCTTGAAGAGAAACTCTCGTCCGGTTCGGACGTTCTTCTGGATCTGGATATACAAGGGGGAAAAAACATCCGGGATAGGTTCAAAAACAGTGTACTCATTTTCCTCCTGCCCCCTTCGCTGGATATTCTTGAAAACAGGCTCAAAAAAAGGGCTACGGACAGTGAGGAGGTGATAGAAAGGAGATTGGGGGAAGCCACCTCCGACATCAGAAACTGTTCATGGTACGATTATCTGATCATCAATGACGACCTTGAAACAGCAATCAAAGAAACGTTGTCTGTAATCCTGTCGGAACGTTGCCGCACGGAACGCCGGCTTCCTGACATTCGAAGTCGCTTCCATCAAATCCGTTTGTAGACCGGCTCAAATTCCTGCCACAATTCCAGACCTATTCGATTCTGGGTATGTACGATCTCGGTGAGGATCTCTTCATCAATAAGAGGGTTTACCAGAACAGCCCTCAAAACTACTACATTTAAAGGACGGTAGCGTGTAGATTCCAGAGTCGTTCTGGAAACGAAAGTCGTATCATCCCTTCGCAATGCCTTGTGCAGTTTTATGTTCAGACCGTTGATGAGAAGGTTTATTTTCCTGATTTTGTGCGCAAATACTTTGGAGCTTTCCTTGTCTTTTGCAGAACGGAACTTTTCGGATAAATTGGAAATAGAACCTCTGACCTCTTCAGGTATAAAACGATAGGTAACGATAAAAAGTTCCGGATCATTCAAGGTCTCAAAATTGCCGCACCTGTCAACAATGCTTACCAGGGTATCTGTGGACTTGCGGGCCTCCCTGAGAAGAAGCCCGTATCCTTCCCTGCCAATGATTTTCAGCGCGGCCCACGGCTTCAGACATGCAAAAGAACGGGACCCTTCGATGGTGAAACGACCCGTGTCGACCGAATTTTTCCTGATGATGTATTTGGAAGAGTGTTTAATAAAATGAAGATCTTTTTCGTTTCGGAAAACAATAATACCCATGCTCATAGGACAGAAAAGGAGTTTGTGGGCATCAATAGAAACAGAATCAGCCATTTCAATTCCTCGAAAAAGGCTCCTGTACTCATCCACCAGAAGCGCAGGCCCGCCCCAACAGGCATCTACGTGAAAATGGGCGCCTGTTTTACGGGCAATCTTTCCCAGTTCATGGAGGTCGTCCACGTTTCCTGTTTCCGTATTGCCTGCGATTCCCACAATGGCCATGATCTTGGTTCTATCGGCACCTGGTCTGGCGAGACTGCTTATCTTTCTGCGAAGCTTGTCAATATCTATCCGGTTCTTCTCATCAACCGGAATGATCAGGACGTTTTCTTCCCCGATCCCTAACATATTTGCTGTTTTTTTAATGGAATAATGCCCTCTCGCTGATACCAGAATCACGCACCGTTCATATCCGTAATGTTTGAGGGCCGGCCCCATTCCGGATATTCGAAGGCCTGGAAAATCCCTGTCAGGAGGAAAAGCTTTTTCTCTCGCCACAAGAAATGCCGTCATGTTCGCAAGCGTACCGTCTGAAGTAACGTTGCCAAGAGCAACTTTAGGATTCTGTATGTGCTTGATATAGAACTTCTCGTTCCTATCGAAAACCAGGCGGTGCAGCCACGCTAGCAATTCTCTTTCCACAAAACTGGATGCCTTCGCCGTCTCAATTTTCACCTGGTTCTGGTTCAAGGCAGCAATAACCATCTCAAGGAGGATCATAAAATAGGGTGTAGCACTGATCATGTGGCCGATATAGTAAGGATTTCCGACTTTCACCGAATGGGCGACAACCTTTGTCTTTATCTCTGCCAGGACATCTTTTATGAGCAATGGTTCATCGGGAACGGATATTCGATCAAAGATGGCGCTGAGTTCAGGCAGCGAGATGCTGCTGTGAATTCCTCCTTTTTCCTGAAAAAAGCGGTGTATCATCTGAAGGAGTTCATGCCCGAACTCGATGAATTTGTCCGGGGAATCAGGCATGATAAAAAGCTTTTTGAGGTATTCTAAATTGGATTTAATTTTGACGGGATCATTCATGGGATTTTGTTTGAGAATAAAGTATAGAGCCACATTTCGTCGGGCGTCCAGTTAATAAGAAGGCACAACTTATCCTCATTCAGGGAGGATAACAGACCATGAGGAAACAGGCCTTGATATAATGATTTATTCCAATAAAAGTCAAGGGGTTTAGGCCCGCAATCAGGATTCGGTATCTTGGCAACACTTTCATGGCTACATATCAACTTTCAAAGAGATGTTGAATTTTCCCGCCAGAACCTTTAGAGAAGTCAGGGCCTCTTCGTAATTGAACTCGCCGATACTCTTTTCAAGAGGTTTAATCAGTTCTTCAAAAGGGCTTTCGGAAACCTGGATTTTCAGCTCTTCTAACGCCTGATCAGCATCCAGACTGAACTCCCGTAAACACGTTTCAAGCTCCAGGAACCTACGGGAAATAAGATCCATATCTCCTTCCATGCTCTCCAAGAATTGCACGGGTTCAATCTGCTCTGTCTGCTCTGTCTGCTCTGTCTGCTCTGTCTGCTCTGTCTGCTCTGTCTGCTCTGT
>CAYOWC010000004.1:4105-61250 GCA_964407525.1 uncultured Desulfobacteraceae bacterium
TCTGCTCTGTCTGCTCTGTCTGCTCTGTCTGCTCTGTCTGCTCTGTCTGCTCTGTCTGCTCAAGACGATCAATCGACTGGAACACTGTGTCAAGATCTAATTGAAAAGGAATCAGGCAGGAATCTATCTCCGATCTATCTCCAGTCTTGACTGCCTCCTCCAGATGCGCAGCAGACTGATGCAGGTTTACGGCAGCCAGATTGCCGGCAACACCTTTGATATTATGGATCGTAAACCGCACCTCTTCCATTTCTCCTTGCTTCAGGCTTTTGCCGATTTCCACAACCGCATCTTGAAAACCCGTCCTGAAATCCTGAAGAAGCTCCAGATACAATTCTCGGTTTTGAAGAACCCTGGTAATACCCTCCGCAAGATTCAGTCCCGGCAGCTCATCAGGCCACGGTTTTTCCTGAGTAGGGGCCTCCTCAATGGAATCCTCCGCCCTTTTGGTTTCTCTCTTTCCAAATTCGATCTCTTTTTTTAGATCAGGGATAAAATCGCTTGCATTTTCCTTCGGTTCTATCCATTTCACCAGGACAGCAAAAAGTTTTTCAGGATCAACAGGCTTTGAAACATGGTCATTCATACCAACCTCTTGTTCCTTCTCCCCTCCACTGTCAGGGGTTTGCGCAGACATGGAAACGATCGGAAGGTTTTGAAACCGTTCGTCCTTTCTTAATATGGAAGTAGCCTCCAGACCATCCATGACAGGCATATAAATATCCATCAGAACAAGATCAAATGGCGTCTCCCCCGCAAGCTGTACAGCTTCTTTTCCATTAGAAGCCACTGTGATATCCAGACCGGCCTGTTCCAGCAACTCTCGCGCGACCTGTTGATTAATCACATTGTCTTCCGCCAAAAGAATTTTTGCGCCTCTTATCCTGGAAATTTTCAAGGTCAGTTCAGATCCCCGATCTTCCCCCTCGGTTTCCCACTCCTCCTCTCTTCCAAAGACCGTCAAGATCAGCTGAAAGAGTTTTGAAAGGGTGAAAGGTTCCTGTAAAAAGGCATCCATCCCGGTCTTCCAGAAAGCAGGAATATGATCTTCCATTCCCTGTCTTTCAACCATCACAATTTTTGGCGTAGAACCTCCACTTACCAAATCTACCATGGCTTCAGGTCTTTCAAAATCCGGAGAAGAAATCATATTCCAATCCAGAAAAATCAGATCAAAACCGGAAGATGGCTCTGCTTGAATTTTGTCGAATTGCAACTGCGCCTCTCCCTTGGTGCCGGCCGTGAATACCTCAAAGCCAAACGACGTCAGGGAATCTCTCATGCTCTTTGCTGCAGTAGCCCTGTTTCCTAACAGTAGAACCTTCCCCCCCGTCAACGGTTCACCCAGTCGCAATTTCGACGAGACCCCGGGTGCCTCCAGACCAAATTCCGCAGTAAAAAAGAACGTACTTCCCTCGCCTTCAACGCTCTCGATCCAAATCTTCCCCCCCATCATGGACACAAGCTGCTTACTGATACTCAAACCAAGCCCCGTCCCTCCATATCGCCGGGTAGTCCCCCCATCTGCCTGCGTGAAAGGCTGAAAAAGTTTGTCGGCTTGCTCCTGACTGAGTCCAATACCGGTATCTCGAACCGAAAATTCAACAATGGCCGTGCTTTCCTCCTTTTGACGCATTTTCAGTGCCACTACAATCTCGCCCTGTTCCGTGAATTTGACTGCATTGCCTGCAAGATTTGTCAAAACCTGCCCCAATCGAAGGGGATCTCCAACAAGATCGTTCGGCACATTGGGGTCCATTGCGTACAGAAAGTCCAATCCTTTTTCAGCCGTTTTCAAACTAATCAAACTGGAGAGGTTATTCAGAACATCGTCTAGGGAGAAAGGGATTTTTTCCATAGTCAATCTCTGGGCTTCAATCTTGGAATAATCGAGAATATCATTGATAAGCCCAAGAAGCATTTTACCGGCACCTTGAATTTTATTCAAATAATCTAGTTGTTTAGGAGACATATCGGTTTGAAGGGCAAGATAACTCAGTCCGATGATCGCATTCATGGGAGTTCGAATTTCATGGCTCATATTGGCTAAGAATTCACTTTTGAAGCGGCTGATCTCTTCGGCCTTCATCCTGGCAAGTTTCAGATCTCTCCCTCTCGTTAACGCCCTTTTGAGATTGACAGTAATCAGAAGAACAAAACAGGCCGCCAGATTCATAACGGGCAAGAGGGGGGAGACAAAAACCCCAAGGGCCTGAAAACACCACACAGTACCGCTCAAAAGCCCTATGGCCAGGAAGATGAGGGCCAGAGAGCCCAGAACAGGTCGATTAAAAATCAACAAAAAGGAGGCCATCAATCCCCCAAGAAACACCAACAGAAGCTGGACCCCGGGTGCCCAGCCCGGTCGAGAAATAAATTCCCCGTGCAGGATATTGTCTGCAATGGTCGCCTGAATCTCCACTCCAGGCATATAGGACCCAATGGGCGTGGTATGCATGTCCCCAATTCCAACGGCTTTGGTTCCTACAAAAACCAATTTTCCTTTGAGATGTTCCCCGGAAATCCTTCCACTCAAAAGATCAGCGGCTGAAATAGTCTCAAAAGCGCCTGCGTATTTTCGATATTTGATCCATAGACATCCTGAAACATCTACAGGGATTGTCGTTTTTCCTAAGCGCAGAGAAAGAGAGCGCGAATCTGTCCCCTTCAGAGTAACCTGGCCAACTCCTGCTGCTTGCATGAGTGTCGCAAGGGCAAGGCTCGGGTATGGTTTTCCTTGGTATTTCACAAAAAGAGGGCACCGTCTCACGAGACCGTCATCATCCGTAATCGCATTGACAAATCCGGAGTGCATAACGGTACTGTTAAGAGGCTCAATATCACACACAACCGATTCGGCAACGATGAGCTGATCAAAAGAAACAGGATCGTTCAAGGAAGAAAGAATCGCCATCTTCAACGGTGGAATCGTGCATTTTCTTGACGATGGGATTTTTTGATCAAAAAGAAAGGCATAACTCAAAACGAATGGTCCCTTGCGAAGAATTCCGGCAAGGATACGATCATTGTCTTCAAGACCTTCCGGAAGCCCTGAAATCTTTGCTTTCACCTTCAGGTCCCGCCAAAGCATCTCCTCTATGGCCCGTGGAGACATCCTGTCAGGCTCCGGAAACAAAACATCGACCCCGATACTTGCGGGTTCAAAACGCCTTATTTTCTCCAACAAAAGGGCGATCCTGTAACGGGGCCAAGGCCACTGCCCATACTCACGAAGGCTTTTTTCATCAAATACCACAAGAACAGGAAGGGCGGCAGGAAGGGTGTTTAAAGACGATTTCAAGAAGGTGTCATAGATTTTAAAGTCAAGAAACCGAACTATGTCCGGCTTGACCATTGCAAGTACAGCCATGACCAAGGTCAGGCAGAGGCCGGCAAGGAATCCTCTGAAACGGCGTTTTTTCATCCGATTTCTTTCTTATCTAACGGTGACCTCAACCCTGCGGTTTTTCGGTTCGGCCACATTATCCCCCGTTGGAACGACAGGATTGCTTTCACCATGGGAATCTACATCCAGAAACCCGGCATCAATCCCTCTGGATACAAGGAGTTCTTTTATCAAAATGGCCCTCTTCAAAGAAAGCTTACGGTTATATTCCGCAGAACCTTTGGTATCCGTATGTCCCACCACACTGACGTCCGTAGATTTCCTTGCCTTGATGGTGCTCAGAATATCAGGGATCAACTCTTCTGATTCATCGGTCAGGCTATCCTTCCCACTTTTGAAGAATAGGGTAAAAGTCACCGGAGGGACGGGCTGCGCCTCAAGGGCCTTTCCAAATCTGTCCTTGATGCTCCCCTCATCCATTTCTCCAGGCTCAGAGGGGATCTTATCAGGAGAAGATACCTCGGTAGCGTAGTTCGGCTGAGAAACAACTTGAGTCCCTTTCTTGGTGGTCACCGAAATTTCCCCTACACTACCATCAGGGTTAGGGAGGAGTACGAAGGTATTTTTTGGAGCACAACCGGAAATAGAGAAAAAAGCACCAAAGATAAGCAAACAGAATAGAGCGATACGTCTCATGAACTTTCTCCTGTCACTGCAGAGCCTCAAGAGTTAAATAGATAGAAGTATCCATTGCCTGTCCGGCCCGCAAAATATGAATTAATCCACGGCAACCAGGAATCTGGTTCCCCTGACGCCAAGCACCGCCAACGGCGTTTCAACCCGCACGGATTCCGGCGAAAGTTTGGCTATCTTTCCTGAAAGAAAAGCAGCAGTTCCCTTGCTCACACTGGATACAAAAGAAAGCTTTCCGTCTGCCGGGGAATAAAGAAATTCATCAATGGCTATACGGCTATCCGGCCCCATGGAAAGGACCGTATCGTCCCGGAAAATAACGCCAACAGATCCATCCGGTCCGGTCTGAAGAATATCTTTCTGGTAGATCTTATTCCCAGTCACAGCTTCAACAACCTGACCGGATCGTTCCACCGTCGCCGTTCCGTTGACATTATTGATGACCCCTGCAACATCCTTGTCGGTTGCACTGCAAGGCACCGCATAAAGGAAAAAAACACAGCAAAACACAAACCATCTTTTCATAATCGCACCCTGTATGTTGAGGTTTCTGTTCGTTCCGGAAAATATTGAAAATAGCGTATTTTTAAATTTAGAGACATTTCCCAAGTGGGTCAAGTGAAATTTTCAACAAAGTTTTTCCGGCTCATGTCGAATTAACGTGATGTTTTTGTCAGTTGTCGAATAGACCATGCTCAGATTCCAGGTGTCAGGTGTCAGGTGTCAGGAAAAAACCGGGCCGCAGTCAGCATATTAAACGTAATAACCAATCATTATGCTTATTATAACCAGAAAATGGGAATCCCGCTGCGGCGGGACTGAAACCTGACACCCGAAACCTGACACCTCTGTTCAGGAAAAAGGGATTCTTCACGCTAATCCGCTGACCCAGTTTTTCCGGATCGAGAAAAGAAAGAAGGGAGACACAAACGCGTCTCCCTTCTTCGCTGAAACCAAACAGCAATAAAAATCTTCATCAGGGGCTATTTTTTCTTGAGATCCTTCAGCAGACCTTCCAGGTAAGTCTGTCTTTCCTGCCACATCTTAATAACCTGATCCCGTGTCATCACGCGAACGGGGCTGCCGCTGCCCTTCATTTTCTTCAAGGTCTTTTTTGAGTTGAACATCCTGGGGAAAACATCGGCGCATTTCTTGATAATCTCATCCGACACGCCTTTGGGAAAGGCAACGCCTCTGAAATTAACGCTGGAATCATCGATATCAATCCCGAGCTCCTTGAAGGTCTTGACATCCGGCAGAAAGTCATTTCGTTCCAGATCGGCAACGGCCAGAATCTTGATGCGATCCTGGTTACGGAAGGCGTCGGAGAGGTTGTTGAAACCGGCCTTGACTTTCGCACCAACCACGGATTGCATGGCGGGAACCCCTCCCTTTTCCGGGATGTACGTCATCTTAACGCCGGTGGCTTTGGCAAGCTGGAGGAAGGCGATATGGTGCCCCACATAGAGTCCCGCACCGCTCACCGTCACCTTACCGGGGTTCTTTTTAGCGTATTCCAAAAGATCTTGAACCGTGTTGAAAGGGCTGTCTTTGCCCACAATCAATACCGCTGGATCCGCGCCCCAGTTGGCCACAGGCGCAAACGTATGGATATCGTATTTGGTTTTGAAAACGATGGACTGGGCGATGAAATGCGGCACATTGTAGCTCAACATGGTGTATCCGTCCTTTGGGGCTTTCTGGACGCACCAGTTCCACCCCACCTGACCACCGGCTCCGGGCTTATTGATGATCACAATGGGCTGCCCCAGAAACTCTTCCTGGCCAGCCATCATGGTCACAATACGGGCCTGAAAATCCGTGGCGCCACCCGGTGAATACGTCACGATCATGCTCACCGGAGACTTGGGATACTCGGCCTGAACCCCTGAACCCAAGCCGAAAATCATCACAGCCGCCATGAAGAAAACCATTCCCATTAAACCAACGTTTCTCTTTTTCACGATTTTTCCTCCCTTACGAAAAGTGTATTGATGAGGCGTCTCCCTCATCTAAAAACGTCGAAAAGCCGCTCTTTTCAACGTCATAAGCCTAACCAAAGATATTTGAAATTCGAAATTGGAAATTTGGTCGGATACACCAAATCCTTCTCCCTCCAATTTCTAATTTCTAATTTCCAGTTTCAAGAGAAATATATGTATCCAAAAGGGGTTACAGCACTTCTGAGAGATAAGCTCTCACAGTGAACGTGTAAGAATCTATAATAGCAGCCCTTTCGGGGTCTGAACAGCGAGAAGCACGTTAAACAGCAAAAACAAAATTCCGGTAAACACACCCCCAATAATCACCCTCATCACTGCCGTGCGAGCGGTCAAATCGCTCTTTCCCAGTGTGAACGTCACCACAATGAAAAACAAGAAGGCCGACAGATAAAATCCCAAGGCTTCCATGAAAATAAAATAGACGATAATCATAAAAAAACAAATCAAAAAACGCCCGAAGGGAAAACGCTCCCCTCCGGCACTTTCCGGCTTCTTCAGGTAGACGGATTGAAGCAACAGAAGGGCCGACAGAATCCCCATGATGATAATAATCACCCGGGGAAAGTTTGCAGCCCGGGGATCGTCCATATAACCGAGACTAAGATAGAGACTGATAACCCCCGCCAATAAAACCAGTGAAACAATCAGATCTTTTTTCAAACCAAAGCCTCCTTTGCCTTCCGGTATGCCCTGATTTCACCATAGACGCTGTAACCGATGGACGCAACACAGAGTAGAATGATGACCATGTTCATGGATCCCGTAAAGAAATAGGAAAACAAGCCCACATCCGTATCGGCGATCAGCTTCCCCTTGAGAAAGTTATCCTCGGCAATGGGTCCAAGAATAATCCCCAGCACCACCGGTGCCGGTGAAAAGCCGAATTTTCGACCGATATACATCAGCGTACCCAGTGTAAACATCACGATCACATCATCAAAACTGTTCTGAACACTGTAGGTACCGTAAACAGCCAGAATGGTCACAGCGGCAATCATAAACAGGTTGGGAACGCTCATCACCATATAGGAATAACGGGACAGAATAATACCAAATATACACATGGCAATCTGCGCCAAAACCAGGCTGGCAATAAATGTATAGGTTATGGAGGCGTGGCTGATGAAAAGATCAGGCCCGGGGAAAAGACCATGAATCAGAAGCCCTCCAAGAAGAACTGCTGCGGTGGGGCTGCCGGGAATGCTCAAAGTGAGCAGTGGGATTAAGGAGGGGCCCACCATGGCGTTGTTGGCGGATTCCGCAGCCGCGACCCCTTCCGGGTTACCGGTACCGAACGATTCAGGATTTTTGGAAAATTTCTTGGCCTGGTCATAGGCAATAAGCCCTGCCACCTGACCACCTGCCCCGGGGATGATGCCGATAATAGAACCGACAATGGAGCCAATACTAAGGCTCTTCACCATCTTCAGGTTCTCGGCGATGGTCTTGAAAAGAATCCCCTTTTCCGGCTTGAAATCGGGTCGTTCCAGCTTGCTGCCTAAGCTTTCCACCAGCGCAAAGACCTGTGGGATAGCAAAGAGACCGATCAACGCGGGAACAATAGCCACCCCGCCGGTCAGCACGTCGTGGTACACAAATCGAGGGGTCCCCAACAGGGGGCTATACCCTATGGTGCTGATCAAAAGCCCGAACATGCCCCCCAGCAATCCCTTCAAAATCGATCCGGATGAAAGGCCTGCCATAACGCTGATGCCGAAAATGGCGATCCAGAACATTTCCGGAGGCCCGAATTTCAGAGCAATCCTGGCCAGCGGTGGCGTAAACAGGATCATAATGACCATACCGATCAACCCGCCCACCAACGAGCTGATAAAACAAACATAAAGAGCCTTCTGTGCCCTGCCTTGCAGGGCCATGGGATGACCGTCCAGCAGGGTCGCAATATTGGCAGGGGCTCCCGGGATATTAATGAGAATAGCTGAAATGGCGCCACCCGCTACGGTAGCGGTATAGACTGCGCCCAGCAGGATCAGGCCTGTGGCGGGGTCCATATGAAACGTAAACGGTACCAGAAGAGCAACGGCCATGGTGGGACTGAGGCCAGGCGTAGCCCCCAGGACGAGGCCGCCGATTACGCCGAGAATAAGGGTTAACAGGTTGGTAAAGGAGAGTGCTTGTGGGAAATAATGCAAGAATTCTGCCATATAGAAAACCTCGTCTGTAATACTGAGTGGGACGGAAGCAGCACACTGCGTCTTTCTATGTCGATTCTACCATATGTCCTCACAGGTTTCAAATGAGTCTGGGAAATCATGCAAGCGTCAGAAGACCTATTTAGCGCTTTCCCCGAAAATCCCGTGAGGATTTCAAGAAACAGCAAAAGGCATAGCCCAAAATCGGGGAGAATCCCTCCCGTGATTTGTTCTACACCTTTTGCCATCATCTTTTACCGAGTCATTTCATCCATATGCCACATGAAAATCAATTTTCTACAAATTATTGAAGTTCAAATATGCATAGAACAAAGTCTGGTTAAAAATCATTATTACGCCTCAAGTTCTTTGATTAAATCCGGAAGCTTCAAGCGCTGAATCTTCCCGGATGGCCCTTTTGGGAGTTCATCCATCAACTTGATGATTTTCGGGGTTTTGTACTTACCCAACAATGTCAAACAGTGGTCCAGCAACTCCTGCTCGGTGACGCTGCAACCGGTTTTCAGGGTGACACAGGCCAGGATCTCCTCACCATAATCGTCATCGGGAATTCCTACAGCCGCCGCATCCAGGACCGCAGGGTGCTGATAAAGGACCTCGTCAATCTCCTTGGGCGCGATATTCTCTCCACCCTTGATAATGAGTTCCTTGATACGACCGGTAACGAAAACAAACCCGTCCTCGTCCATATGGCCAAGATCCCCCGTATGGAGCCAGCCATCCGGTTCAATGGTTGTTGCCGTAATATCGGGCGCCTTGTAGTATCCCTTCATGACATTGTCGCCCTTGATCATGATCTCCCCCTGCTCTCCCCGGGGCAGTTCATACCCCTTTTCATCGATAATCTTGGCGGTATTGCCCACAGCGGGACCAGGTGATCCGTACTTGCGCTTTTTCGGATCTATGGGGTTTGAGAAAACCGGCGCAGCCGTCTCTGTAAGTCCCATGGTTTCCACAATAGAAATGCCAAACTTTTCTTCAAAAGTCTTGTGTAACGATGGCGGCAGAGCAGACGATGCAGACCGACCAAAACGAAGCTTAGAGAGGTCAAAATTTTTCCCCTCCAGGTCCGTGGAGTTGCACAGATAAGAAATCATGGTGGGCACCACGCTGAACCAGGTGCAACCATATTCAGATATATATTCCCAGAAAGCGCCCGTGCTGAACTTATTGGGCATAATAACACTGCTGCCGCTCACCAGGGGCGTCACGGAGGTCACCACTTCACCATTGATGTGATAAAGGGGCAAGCTACACAGCGCCCGATCGTCCGGAGTCAGTTCATGGGCCAGGGCGGTGTATTCTCCACCCGCCACCATGTTCTTATTGGATAATATCACACCCTTGGGTACTCCTGTGGTACCTGAGGTGTACAGAAGCAGGGCGTCATCCTCTTCCACCATTTCGGGCAGGGAAACACCGGAGAGGTCTTCACCCTCGGGAATAATATTCTCCACGTTATTGTCTATCTCGATCAGCTTGATTTCGTTCGCCGCTTTAGCGACAGCTTCCATTAAACGTTCTTTATGATCCTCCGTGTAAAAAACCACCTGCGCATCCGAATGGTCCAAAACATACACCAACTGGGAAGGCTGCGACATCAAGTTGAGTGGCGCCGACACGAAACCCGCGTACATGGTTCCAAGAAATATTTCATTGGTCTGGTAACCGTTTGCCAACATGAAGGAGACCTTGTCTCCCTTTTTCAGCCCCATCTTTGTCAGATATTTTCCGAACCGGATTGAGTCTTCCTTTAATTGTGCGAAGGAAAGACTCAATCCAGGTTCAGGGGCTATCATATAGATCTTATCCGGCTCATCTTGTGCCCGTTTATCTATAAAATGCTTGATAGTCCGCATGTATTTATTACCCCTTTTTTTTGATTGAGGATCTCGTATCACCAAAAGCTGCAATTAGCTCTTAGCTCTTAGCCGTTAGCTTAAAACTCCCAAGCATTTATATGGCCTTTACCTCTATTGGGAGTCTCATTTTTTGATGCTTATTTATTGCATAGTAAGAAATTGATATTGTGCGGCTAATAGCCAACGGCTGACCGCTAATTGCATCTTTCAGGCATCAGCTACCGTAATCGTAGCCGATCTGGTAGGCCTGTCGATTCCTGTCATGGAACTTGGGAATCACCATCAGGATGCTCTCGAGGACAATATCCTTGTCGAGGCCTTCAATCACTTTTGCCATGTGGCCCAGCACCAGGGTGTTGGCAAAAAGCGGGTTGTTGAAATGCTCCATGGAAAGGTCTTTCGCTGGAAAGGCCTTCTGCGGGCATGGAAGACTCTCGTCTAATTCTTCCACAAACGACGGATCATAGATAATCACCCCTTCCTTCGACACCGTGTCCTTGAATCGGTCATAGGCGCCTTTGGACAGGGCAACAAAATAATCCGGGGATTCACACATGGGACTGTCGATAGTACTTTTGGACAGAACCACCTGGCTTCTCACGTAACCGCCACGCATTTCCGTGCCGTGACTCTTGAGCATGGTCACATGCAGACCCTGTTTGACCCCGGCCTCTCCGACAATCTGCCCAAGCCTGACGACGCCCTGCCCGCCAAAACCACTTGCCACAATTTCGATTCTGTTTTTCATATGCTTCCGGTCCTCCTGATCTTTTCGAGGGTCTCGTGCACAAATTCAGAAAACTCGGGCCTGGAGTTACTGGCATCATGCCAAATGCCGGTGGCCCACACCGTATCTTCTTTTTCCTGACCCAACGGCGCCGCCTGTTTTTCAATCCACTTGTATATATTGACCTGGTTTCTGGACCCCAGTTCCCTGGCGCCAAAATTGGTGGGGCAGGGAAAAGGCATGTGTACCAGCGAAAAGCCCTTATTTTCTATAGCTTTCTTCACCGTAGCAACAGCCTTGGCTCCATCCATGGCCACGTGACGCGCCAGGAATGTAGCGCCGGCGCCTTTCAATATGTGCATGACGTCCATACCGTCGCTCATGAGGTTATGTTCAAACATGCCGTAGGGGCTACTATCCGTGTGACTCCCCTGCGGGGTGGTCCAACCGTACTGGCCGCCCGTGGATTGATATCCCAGGTTGTCGTTGACGATTACGGTCATGTCCGCATTGGATCGAGCCGCGTGAATCAAGTGCATGAGCCCGATACCGAAGGCATCCCCGTCTCCTACCGTAAGGATGATCTTTTTCTCGGGCGGCAGGGCAATCCGCAACCCTCGGGCAATAGCGTATACACGCCCATGGGTCCCGGCAAATCCATCCCCTTTCCAAGTAGCAAAGGTCTGTCGGCCGGCACATCCGATGGAAGTACCCCATATGACATCGGCCACCTCCAAACCAACTTCAGCAATGGCCTGGACCAGAATTTTATGATTCATTCCCAGGCCGCACCCGGAACACGCCGTGCTGGGGATCTTCCTGGAACGCAAATATTTTGCAGTAATTTCACTCGCTTTATATTCCATCTACCATTCCTCCAATACCCAACCTTTTCGACTAATGGGCTCATCTTTAAGAAGTTTTTCAAAGGTCTCAATCAGGTCCGGAGTAGTGGGCAAATCGCCGCAGGTCCCCAGGAAATTGATCTGAGAATCCTTGGGCGCCGCACGCTTTACCTCGCGGACCAACTGACCGTCCCAGTTGAGTTCAACGGTCAGATATTTGGTCCTGCGGTCGAAATGTTCGTCCGGAAAGGGCCAGATATTGATGAGACGAAGAGATCCCACTTTCAGACCCATACCACGCGCTTTCTCCACGGCCGTGTTCACCACCCGTGAAGGGCTGCCGTAGGATACCACAACGAGATCAGGATCATCGTCCATGTGCTTCTTTTCGTAATGATGATTAAACACGTCCCGGTTGTTCCTGACCTTGTAGATCAGTCGATAGGCATGTTTGTGGTGGGCTTCCACTTCTTCGATGTCAAAACCTTCTTCCGTGGGAGTCCAGTCGGAGCAGAGCGCGCCGGTGTTGTGTCCCATAACCACCGGGGGTACATCCAGAGCATCTGTAGACGGGTAAAATTCAGGCCCCCGGCAGATTTTTCTGGGCCAGGTACGAAAGCCCAATTCTTTCATTTCATCGTCATTTTCAGGGACACTGATGTCTTCAAATCCGTCGGTAATCAGCTGATCCGCCAGAACGGACACGGGCATACGGAACCGTTCGGCCAGATAAAAAGCCTCCACAGTCATGGCCATACATTCCTGTGCCGTATTGGGCGCCAGGCAGATGGTTTCAAAGTTTCCTCCCTGGGTCGGGTACCGCATCAGATAAAACTCTCCCTGACCCGGTGCTCCAGTAATACCACTCACCGGTCCCACACGACCTGAATTGAGCACGACTACGGGTGTTTCGCAACCCAATGCCCAACCATAGGGATCCATGTACAAAATAAAGCCGGGCCCCGATGTGGCCGTCATGCTCTTCATGCCGCCCAGAGATGCACCGATGCACATATGCATGGCGGCGCATTCGTCCTCGGCCTGCAGGTAAACACCTCCTATCTGAGGCAGCCTCAGGCTCATGGCCTCAGCCAGCTCGGTAGCCGGCGTAATGGGATAGCCGGAGAAGAACGTGCAACCCGCCAGGATGGCCCCCTCGGTGATCGCGAAATTTCCTGTTTCTAAATACCTTTTCATATGATTAACCTCCTTAGGCTCAGGCTATTACTTCTGCAACATCGATGGCGAAGTCAGGGCAGGAAAAATAGCATTTGAAGCACCCAACGCACCAATCCGAAGACTTGACTTCAGCCGGCCTGTAACCTTTTGTGTTGAAAGTACTGGCAGGACCGAATGTACCCACGCCGCAGGCTTCTATGCAATATCCGCATTCTTTGCAGTTTTCAATGTTCAAAACCACTTCAAACTTACGGGCGTCGCAACTAATACAACGAGCCGCTTCAGCTGCTACTCCCCGGTCGCTGAGGCCTTTTTCCACCTGGTCAAAACCATTCAGTCTCTCCCATGGCTTCAGGATACCCATCTCGTTTCGAGGTTGTGCCTCGAATAGGAAAGGAGACAGCATAATCTCGTCCTCAGGCTTCGCCAGGACTTCTTCAATATTCCCGTCACCACCCATATAGGCATCCATGGCGCCGGCAGCTTTTCGTCCATGCGCGATAGCGCCGATGATCGAATCCGGACCGCTCACCACATCGCCGCCGGCAAATACGGCGGCGTCGCCGGTAACCTGGGTCTCGGACACAGCAATACGACCTTTCTCTGCGCCAATTCCGGTCTGCCCTTCTACGTATCCCAGATCAGCGGTCTGACCTACGGCCAGAATGATGGCTGCAGCATCCGCTTTCTCGGTTTTTCCCTCGTCGTATTCGGGACTAAAATTTCCTTCTTTGTCAAACACCGCTACGCATTTCTTAAAACTTAACCCCGTAGCCGCAGGATCCCCCAGCACCTCTACCGGACCCCATCCATTGTTAATAACCACGCCTTCTTCTTCGGCCCGGGCAATTTCCCAGGCATGGGCAGGCATTTCTTCCCGGTTTTCCAGGCAGAAAAGTTGTACGTCCTTGGCGCCAAGTCTTCTTGCGGTCAAAGCCACATCGATGGCCACGTTGCCGCCGCCAACAACCACCGCACCACCCTTCATATCAAAGGTTTCGCCCAAGGCAACGTCTTTCAGGAAATCCCATCCCCAGAGCACCCCGTCTTTGTCGGAGCCTTCCACGGGAATCCGGGTACTACCGTTAGCTCCGGAGGCCAGGAAAAGCACATCAAAATCCTTCTTGAGTTCGTCCATGGTCACGTCTTTTCCAATGACCGTTTCCCCCTTGAAGACAACACCCTGTTCCAGAATGTCGTTGATGTCTTTGTCTAATCTCTCTTCGGGCAACCGATAATTGGGAATGCCGTAACGCATGGCGCCGCCCGGTTTGGGAAACGCATCAAACATGGTCACATCATGCCCTTTGGCGGCCAGATAATAGGCTGCCGTCAAACCCGCAGGGCCTGCACCAACAACCGCGGCTTTTTTCCCGGTTTTTGCAGCGGCTTTCTTGGCACTTTTCCATGCATCGCCTCCTTTCTCCACAGCTGCCCGCTTAATGGCGCGGATGGCAATGGGATCGCCGAATTGCTTGTACGCGCACACCTCTTCACAAGGGGCAAAACACGCGTCGGCACAAACGGTCGGCAGGGGAAGCTTTTCTCTCAAAACAGCCAATGCCTCATCAAACTGCTGGTCCTTGACCGCCCGGATGTACCTGGCGACATCCACACCGGCCGGACATGCCTCAGTACAACGCGGGACAATAAAATTTTTTCTCTGAACAGGTCTTGCGTCCATAATACGTCATTCCTCCTCAAAATGATAAAACCACACTACTTCCGGACTGATTTTGATTCTCGAAACATTTCTTCCGGAATATAGAAAGCAAAAACAATGCCATTGCCTTTCTTGAGGTGGGTTTGGAGGAAGGAAATATAGGTATATATCTGGAATAAAATAGGTAATTATTTTTAATAAGATAGGTTTTAGAGAAAAAAATGGAATGTCCAGCAACAGAGAATATCCGAAAAACCGTCCGAAAAACAGGACACGTCCGAAATTCCGGACACTTCTCATGCGATATATCGCGCAGAGACGCTGAGGCGCAAAGGAGGAAAGGTTCCCTTGAGATCCGTGCCAAAGAGCATAAAACAAGGGATGGAAATTAACGAGGTCTAAAGATTGTGAATTTTACATTTTTCATACAGAGTGGATCGGGCAATGCCCAACAGTTTTGCCGCCTTGGTCATATTCCCTCTGGTATTTTTCAACGCCTCCACCAGGACGCTTTTCTCATGGCAGGCCAGTTCCTGAGAAAGAGTATCTCCTGTAATCTTCAAGGCGGAGACAGAATCGGAGGCATCACTCCTGAATTCATTGGGCAGATGCTCACAACCGATGGAAACTCCCTCCGCAAGGCTCACTGCGCGCGCGATCACATTCTTCAATTCGCGAACATTGCCGGGCCAGGGATAGGCTTTCAATCTCTCCAAAGCCGAATCGTTTACCACAAAATCGGGTTTCCCCATGGAATGAAGGAAATAGTCTATCAGAACCGGTATATCATCAACCCTGTCCGAAAGGGCGGGAATTTCCACGCACATGGTGTTGAGCCGGTAGAAGAGGTCTTCACGAAATTCATTGCGATCAATCATGCCCCGTAAGTCTTTATTTGTTGCCGCAATCAACCTGAAATCCACATCGATCGTTTTAATGCCGCCCAGTTTTTCGATTCTTTTCGTCTCCAGGACTCTCAGGAGCTTCGCCTGGGCATTCAAAGGGAGGTCTCCGATTTCATCCAGGAACAGGGTACCCTGGTGGGCCAATTGAATCTTCCCTTCTTTCCCTTTTCTCGAAGCGCCGGTAAAAGCGCCTGTTTCGTAGCCCAGGAGTTCGGATTCCAGGAGTTCCCTCGGGATCGCCGCACAGTTCACGCACACAAAGGCCCCTGCATTCCGAGGGCTCGCCAGATGGGTCGCGTGCGCAAACAGTTCTTTTCCCGTGCCTGTTTGCCCTAAAATCAGAACCGATGATTGGGTCTTTGCATACTTCGCCGCCATCTTCTTCGCTTCTTTTAAAGGGCGGTTGTTCCCGATAATAGAGTCAAAGTTGTAGGTAGCTGACAAAACGCTGTTCAATCCCCTCTTGTAATGGCTGACTTCCTTTTCCAGGAGGCTGAGCCTTGCAATCAGGCTGCCGATCTCTTTATGATCCTTGAAAACCGTCTGAAGGACCACACCGATTGTTTCCCCTTTTCGCACGATGGGAACCCTATTTACAAGCAAGGCAATATCCGCTCGCAGGCTGCAACGCTTTAGAAGTTCCATCTCCCCTTTTTCCACGACGGAAGGAAGCCTCGAATGGGGAAAATAGGTCTTGATATGTCTGCCTATCGCCTTTTTCTTGTCCGTTCCCAACAGGTCCGCGTAAAATTTATTCATAAAAAGGATTTTGGAATCCTGATCGCACAGAATGATCCCTGAATACACGTCGTCTAAAATCAACTCAAAGGCCTGCACCAGATCTTTCATGCTGAAAACAAACTTCTGGCTCAGTGATGCCTGCAAAACACGGGGCAAGTCTTCGGGTTCATCAAAGGAGAAAGGCTTGCCCTCCACAGTATCATAAATAGAAATCATCAAAATCTCCCGAAACCAGCTTACTCTGCATATGAACAGGTATGAAACAGAAAAAAATTTCAGTGTATTATCAGCGCCAAACGACGTGGTGTCAATAGAAATCCACGCATACAATCCAGGCTATCATGCAAGTTCAGGACACCTTACCTCCAGGAAACTCGAGTGACACCTTCAACGTTCTTTGAGGCAGCATATTTCCCGATTTGGTAAACGAGTCGCATGTCTGTACCGGGGTAGTTGACCTCTCAATGTGTTATGTTCTGAAAAACAAAAGCCTGATTTTATGGGATCCGATGAAACGGCTTGTGAAAATTCCTTTTGCGAAGCAGGGAGGTTGATGTTGTGTGATGGGAAGTGGAGTCTATATCATCTCGTTATCACCTTGCGACCGTCGATCCGGGTTGACAGTACCTTGGGATTATCCTTGCTCAGCTCCTGTACAGGAACCGAATAGAGGTCTTTGTCAAATACAACGATATCCGCCCTGCAGCCCACGTCAAGCGACCCTATATCCTGCATGCAAACCGTGGCTCTGTTCCCCACGGTAAAACCCCGAACAAGATCTTCCATGGTCAGCGGTGGATGGCTGACTGGGTCTCCGCCGCCGGTCAAGGCGACCGCCATATTTGCGGCAGGCCCGCAAAAAGGCAATCTGTTTGAAGGGTAATCACTCGAATACGCAAGGGTAATGCCGGCATCTTTAAACTTTTTGTAAGGATACGAAACCCTTCCGTGTTCACCGTAGAAATCAATGAGTGTTTGTTTCATGAAACCCCAGTGCATCGCGGGCTGAACCCCTGCAACAATGTGGTCCCCGAGCTTTTTCATCCGCTCGATCTGCCCATCCGTGACAAACCCGAGATGGTAGAACGTATGCACACTGTTCAATCGTCCCCTTTTTTCCAGGACGGATTCAATCGCCCTGAGTACGACCTCGACAGCTTCATCCCCCTGTACGTGGTAATGGACATCCAACTCCCGTTCGTCGGCTTTTTCTACAATTCTGTTGATATTGTATTTTTCGCCATAGGTGTCATCGTGATACACGGCGAACAAGCCATGTCCGCCAAGTGTATTCGCAAACGTTGTCCAGGCCCCGCCATTGCCGGCCGCTCCATCCACAAAGAGCTTGAGACCCGCAAAGCGGACCATCTCGGTATCCTCTCCCATGTCGGCCAGTGTGTCGATCTCGTCTGCATCGAAGAAGGTGAATGCGTAATTCACCCGAAGCGGCAGGTTCCCTTCCCGCTCCAGCTTTTTGCAGAGATCCGGTTTGAATATCCGACCCATCGGCCCCCCCATCAGTTCCAGTATGGAGGTATACCCCATAGACGCCCATGTGTTGAGCAGCTTGATCAGGCCCTCTTCAATCATCGCATCCGGAATGAACGGGAAAATGGCCTTGTTTCCCACCAAATACCCCGCGTTTTCCCGCAGCATGCCGGTGGGCGCCCCGTTTTCACGAACGATCTTACCTCCCGGCGGGTCAGCAGTATCTCCCGTGAAACCGCTCTTCTTCATGGCCACGGAGTTTGCAATATAACTATGTCCTGTTTGATCCGCCAACAAGACAGCCCTATCATTTATCGCCTCATCGATCCTGGCCAGGTCATCCAGGGTCCATGCATCGTAATCTTTCAGCATATACCCCATCCCCAATGCCGGCATACCTTCCGGAAGCCTGGCGCATGCCTCGGCGGCAACCCTGGCGATGTCGTCCGCTTTTGAAGTCCCATCCAACCTTATTCCACTACCGGCCACAACCGCCATCGCCACTAAATGGACATGGCTGTCGATAAAGCCCGGGTATGCCACGCCACCCCCGAGGTCAACGACGTCTGCATCCTTGTACATCGCCGGATCCACATCCAGCGCGTGGACCTTTCCGTCCTTGACGACCATATTCCTTACTTTTCGTGCAGCGTCCACGTAGATGGTTCCGCTTGTAGTAAAAAGTTGAGTCCTTGAGTCTATTTTCTCATTCATGATTTCTTATCCTTTATGATGCGGCAAGCTCATTGTCGGAAAGAGAAAGAGCAGGCCGAGCGCTCCCATGCCCAGAACCGACATACGGGCAGCCCGGAGCCGGGCCCGCTCGTTGATAGCCATCAACTGAACCGCCTGCTGCTGTGGGATGTTGAGGTCTTTGAGGATGCGACGGGCATCTTTGTCGCTCATGAACTGGGCCTCCTTGACGAGTGCAACACGCTCCTGTGTCTGAGGGCCGATGACCTTGTCCAGGCGCGTCTGTTGTTTGATCGACTGTGTGAGGCCTGCAATCAGAATGGCCCCCACAATGGCAATTCCCACGGCCTGCCCCACGTTTCTCGCCGTCCCCTGGACGCCTCCCGACTGTTCGGCAAGGGACTGGGGGACCGCGCCGGCAATCACCGCGCTGAACTGGGAGGCAAGGAGCCCGCAGCCCACTCCGGCCAGAAAAAGGCCGACCAGCAAGCCCGGGTTCGTGGCGGAGGTCCGGAGTCCAAAGGCCAGCCAGACACTGGAAAAGGCCAGGAGCAGAATACCCGCCTGGCAGACCCGTCGAGGGCTCACGCCCTTTAAGATCATGGGCGTGCCGATGGAAAAGATCACCATACCGATCGCATAGACGCTGAACACGGCGCCGCTCTTGATGGCATCGTAGCCGACGACGATTTGCAGGAAGGTGATGAACACGAACGAGAACGAACCCAGCACGAAGAAAACCACCGCGTTCATGTACAGACTCGCTCGTACGGCCGGGGTCTTAAGAAAGGCCGGGGCATCAACACGCTTTTCCCCATGGACTCGTGATAACGCTCCCAGGCCAGGAAGAGCCAGAAAACCACAGCGCTTCCCACCAACAGATACATGCAGGGAGAGAAGCCGAAAATCGTAAACGGCGCATGGATGGGCGTCACAATCCCCCATCGGCTGATCTGGAGAAGCCCGAATATCAGTGCCACCAGGCTGACGGTCGAGAGAAGGGCGCCCAGGGCGTCGAAACTCACAGCAGGAGCTCGTTCGTGTCTGGCCTTCAAACCGAGCGTACCGAGAAATCCCAGGGCGAACAGCGCGGCGAGGATCACGAACGCCCATCGCCAGCCCAGCCCCACGATCACAAGGCCGCTGCCGATCGGACCGGCGGCGGCCGCAACACCGTTTGCGGCGCCCAACGCACCGAACGCAATCACCAGCTCACGTCCCTGGTAGAGCTTCGCCGTGAGAGCAAGGACAGCCGGGATGGCCATGGACGCACCGAGGCCTGCCAGGACACGGGCAACATACGTGAAAACGATTACGCCCGGGCTTACCGCTGCGATCACTTCCCCTGCAACCAAAGCGAGCAACCCCATCTGCAGGAGGCGCTTCCATCCCTAGAGCATGCCAAGCATGCCGAAGATCACCATGGTGGCGCCGGCAACCAGGGGGTAGATCGCACTGGCTGCCTGGAGCGTCGCCACCGACGTGTGAAAACTTTCGACCATGGCGGAGATGGCGTTGCTGAGCGCCGTATTGTCCATGGTTGTCGAAACTTGAACCAGACAAAAAACGGAGAGGATGAACCGCTTGTTGGAGAAGATACTCATGCGCGCCTCGGAAAAAGGATCGTGCTCCTGGGTTGTCGTTATTGCTTCAGCCTGCTGCCTATTGACATGCAGCTGTGAAGTCAACATTGTAAACATTCACGCCGGAAAACGTAACCGATGTGCTTGGTGGGTTGAAGGTACACCCGCTTGAAGACGGGGTGACCGTATATGTCCCGTTTTCGACTATGAAAAAATAATGTCCGAAAAAATCGGTGGTTGTGGTTTGAGTGTTTCCGCCGGATGGAGTTAAAGTAATGTTTGCATTTGGCTGACCTTTTGCAGTATTGCCGCTTACGGTGGTTACAGTGCCGGAAATTATCGGGTTGCCGCACGTGATGTTGGCGTATGCCTGTTTATTATTCTTATCCGTATACACCCAGAGCCCCTGCATGGCATCCGTAGCGACTTGTTGTTGTCCCGACTGCCCCGAAGGGGAATAGGAATATTTCGTCGCAACATACAAGACCTCATTAGTATTGCTATTGGTGAGGGTGAGGGTGCTGTTTACGTTTTTGGGATCAAAAGAAAATGTTCCCGTAGCGCCAGTACTGTCGTCCAGTGTCACGGAGATTTGCGTTGCGTTTGTTACGGTACCAGTGGCGTTATCTATGTCAGGGTAGAAAGCGTCAAGAGAAACCATTGCGCCTTCCGCGCATACGGGATATGACGCCGCGTTAGGCTGAGGGGTGCTCTGGGGCGACATCCCAAAGCCGTACTCGGCGAAGTTGGCTGTGTTGCCGTTTTCACCCGCTGGATTTTGGGAGGGGCCGTTCGCACTAATTTGCGTTCCGTCCGGATAGGAAAGGATATTGCCATCTACGCCGACGCCAGTCTCTGTTAATGACATGACTCCAAATTCGACATTGGTGCAAAACATATCATGCACGGTCTCATTCCTAGCGTATTTATTCGTGATGGTCCCCGCAAAAACATGCCCGTTGGAAGTGATTGCACTGAAGTAGCTGGTACCGGAAGTACAACTGTCGTCGTCAAAATTACAATTGCAGAGGTCGCCATTGTACCGGCAATTTAATCCAGTCCCGTCATCGACAGGATTTGCCACATAGAAGGAGCCACAGCCTCCGAAAATCTGACCGGAACCGTAAAGCGGCTCTGAACCATTCAGCGCTATGGAATAATTATCAACATAGCAGTCATCGAAGCCAGACGTACATTGAGCTTTGTAATGACTATCGCACGTGCCATCGGAATGTATGGTACTTGGTTGACTAAGCAATGACAGCACCGGGTCGTCTATGTACCCGACGAGTCCGAAGTCGTTAAGGTATCCTATGTTGATCAACCCCTCAGCCCCATTGCCGGTGGGAATATAAAGCTGAAGGACCGACCAGTTGCCATTGTAGTTGCATTCAGCGGCCAGGTAGTCAAGATTTGCATTATCGTTTGCGTTATTGACGTAAGTGAGGGGAAAGCACCCGCTCTGCATAAAATCTTTTGCCAGGGACACCCCCATGTCAGCGAGAAGCGACGTTGTGTCCCCATTGCCAAAAGGCCCCGCCATTTGCTGAAAAGTGATTATAGCGTTTGAAACATATTGGGTGTTGAAATTTGTCGCAAGCTTTTTCAATGCATCCTGAAGGTTATCGGGAGTTAAGCTGCCGATGACGATACCCTCATAAATATCGCCCGGACACCCATCCGCTCCGCTATAGAAATTTTGTACCGCCGGGCACTGCGAAGCAAATTGCAGCGTAAAAGCGAATACCGTATACGCCTGCTGGAGAATATTGGCGATATCGAAGCCGGCCTGAGTGAGACGCGTCCCGTAGGCGTAATAGTTTGCCACCACGTTGATGCCTGTGGCGGTCTTTAGATCCGTCATATATTGAGACGAGTCAGTAATAAGACCGTTAAAGGCGCTAACGGCATGTTGGTCCAGTGGTGAGGCGCCATTCTGTGTGGAACCGAACAGAGCTTGCATTAAATTGTAGGCATCCGCCAAAATAGTGTTCTGTCTGCTGTCATCATCAAGATTGCCGTAGTTGTTGGAAATGAAGCTACTGTCGCACAGCGTTGAAAAATCCAACGCATAGTCCGGAGCGCCGTTGGTAGTATTCTGAAGATCGTCGATAAAGGTCGTGTAATTGGCGTTGAAAGTGGTTTCGACACCAGACAGCGCAAAAATCGTCGTACTCAGGTTGGCGAGGTCAGTGACATTTTGTAGCTGATCAATGGCTTGTTGGGACATAGACTTGGTCTGATTTTGGTATACGGTCGTCAAATTAGCGCTTATAGTGTCGAGTTGATGTTGGATGCCCAAAAGGGAATTGTTTATGAAATTTGTCTCGTCGGCCTGTTTCTGTGATTTGCTTTGAATGCCGAAGGCACTGTCTATGCCGTAAACGAGGCCCTTTCCGACAACTTTCTCGCACAGATTCTTGCCCATGTCCTGAAAAATGTCCGACACGCCCAGACCTAAGAAAGTCCTGCCCTGCTGGTCATTCCGGACCATAACCCGGTTCTCGTTGCTTCCTGACGTTCCGACCCATGAATTCCGCAGGGCCGCTCTGAATTCAGGATCATAGAGATTTCCGCTGTACTTTCTGAAGGTGTCCGGAGCGCTTTGCGTCTCCTGGGGGGGGGTGCTGTCGCTGCTGCTACTACATCCAGCGAAGAGCGCCGTTGCCGCCGCCAAAATGGTTACTGCAAAAAATTTCCCTCTTTTCATGCGGATGTTCCTCCCTTATTCTTCTGTTAAGATAAATGCCAGCATCAGGTTCCTGCATGCCACCTATATGAAATTGTAAACGGCCTAACCGTATTCGGTATCATACAACGCCTAAATCCCATGATCGTCCCAAAATGAAAAAAAATGAGATTTTTTTTGAGAATCGATTTTGTGTAATTCCCTTGATATGACAAGGTTCCGATTGACCTGGCGCCATTCTTCTTGTATATTCAAAAACTTGATGCACAATTCAATGTGTTGTGTTCTGAAAAAAAAGCCTGAATTTATGGGATCCGATGAAACCGCTTGTGAAAATTCCTTTTGCGAAACAGGGAGGTTGACGCAGTGACGCCTTCCTCTCTTGATCCTCTGCGCGACATGAGCGTCCTTCTGGCCGAGGACGATGCGGCCATGCGCGAATCCCTGACCCGAACCCTGGGCCTGTTCTTCCGGGAGGTATTGCCGGCCGAAGACGGCCGACAGGTCCTGGAACTTTTCCAGACGCACAGGCCCCACATGGCCATCCTGGACATCACCATGCCGGGTTTGAGCGGACTGGAGGTCGCTGAAGCCATCAGGAAGCAGGACCCTGACCTGCCGATCATGATCCTGACCGGCCACAGCGATGCTTCCTACATGCAGACCGCGGTTCGACTCAGGCTCATGGACTACCTGCTCAAGCCCTTGAGCATATCCTCGCTCGAAAAGGCCTTGAAGGGGTGTTTAAAAGAAATGAAAAGACGGAACCGGCTGAACGTGCGTCTTGCCGGCGGAACGCTGCTTAACCTGGGAACCGGAACAGCGGTGAGAGGGGACCAAATTCACCGTCTTACACGCAATGAGCGGCGTTTTCTCGAAATTCTGCGTGAGCGCAGAGGCGTTATCCTCGAACCCGTACAGATCTGTCTTGACATGAGCGTGGAAAGGGATTTTACCCCTCAGGCCCTGCGCAATCTGGTCTGGCGCCTCAGGGCCAAGATCGGTACGGAAGCCATATTCAGTTCCAGGGACATGGGATATATGATGCGGTAAAGGGAAAAATCCGGTCCAATGAAAAAAGTGTACATTATGAACACCCGAACGTTTCCCTTATGGATTCTCCTGGCCCTCGGTCTGTTCCATGCAATTTCCTCAGGGGCTGTCCGGGCTGACGAAACAAAAGAAACATGCTTCGATCTCGCAGAAATAAGCAAGACGCAATCCCTTCTCCCCTGGATGAAGTATCTGCCGGATCCGGAAGCCAAACTGACCTGGCAGACCGCCCTGGCCAGTGACCGGTGGATGGCGGTAAGTCAGCCCAGATTCGGATATGGCTCTATTCCCGTCTGGACCCGACTGCGGGTGGAGAACACGTCTTCCACGAGACGTTCAGTTGTACTCTTCAACCCGCGGCCCATGGTCAACTACCTGGATGTCTCCGTAATTGAGAAAGACCTGCCCGTGGACGACATCCGGCTTGGATTCATGGTTCAGGAACCCACGGGAGAAAATTTTATTGCCAGCCGCCTGAGCTCCTTTCTTCTGGAGCTGCCCCCGGGCGGGAAGCGGACCATACTTGCCCGCCTGCGCACTTCCGGGGTTCTGGAACTGGGGTGGTGGGCAGCCACCGTGTCCGAGTTCAGCCGCCGCGGCATACTCGAAACCCTTGCTATGGGCCTGAACCTGGGAATTATGCTGGCCCTGATCACCATAAGCCTGCTCTCCTGGGTCGTTCAGAGGCAGCCTCAGTTCGGGTTGCTGGCCGGCTATTCCCTGTTCTTCACCCTGATGGTTGTATCTCTAAACGGACTGACCAGGATAGTGAGTTTCGGTCTGCCACCCGGCTTCTGGTTCATCGGCAGTTTTTTCTTTCCCATCGGTTCGGTTCTTTTCTGGATTCCTTTCACCAAATTTTTCCTTAAGACCCGGAAAACCATGCCTTTAATGAACCTATGGCTGAATATACTTCAGATCTTGCTCACCATATCCCTTTGTTCTTATCTAATCGGCCCATGGCTGCCCTTTGTATTCAGGCTCAGCCCCTTCTGGCTGCTCTGTGCGCTGCTGGTAAGCGTTACTTCCGTCTGGGCAGGCGTGGTAGGGGTATGGCGAAGACTCGAGTACGGCTGGCTGTATCTGATGGGACACGCCGCCATGTTCAATCTGGCTGTCATACTGGTTGTTGCCGGTCAGGTAAACCTCATTAAGAATTTAGCCTTCATTCTGATTATATACCCGTGGAGTATCGCCGCCCATGTAATAATCTTGGGAATTTCACTGAACAGGATGACCCGACAGACTCAAAAAAGGCTGGAAGCAGAGCGCCAGGCATCGCTGGAACAGTCGCGTTTTGCCGCGGTAGGCCGGATTATCGGAATGATTGTCCATCAATGGCGTACGCCTCTTGCCCGTCTGGGGACGGAACTGGCGGAACTCAATGCCTATTTTAAATACGGCAGGAATCTTGAAAGCAGATTGGTTCTTATAAAAGAAACGCTCCTACCTTCCATGAACAGCAATATGGACAACCTCACAAATATTGTGGATGATTTCAGCCGGTTTTTTTCCAGTTCCGGGAATAAAGAGAAATTTGATCCATTGGCCGTATTGAATCAGGTGCTGGAGATGGCGGGAGGAAGAATCCGTCAATTGAATGCACGGGTGGACATCCCCGAGGCGGATAAACAGATTTTTTTGACCGCCCGTCCTTCAGTTCTGGCCCACGCACTCCTGGTCATTACCGTCAACGGGCTGGACACGTTTGAAAGTCGCCGCATAAAGAACCCGCGTCTTATTTTTGATCTTCGAAAAGAGGTGAACAGTATAAGAATCAGTGTTTCAGATAATGGCGGGGGAATAGACTTGGATCCGGTGGAAAGGATTTTTGAAACCTTTGTAAGCGACAAAGGCAAAAATCATATGGGTATGGGCCTGAATATTGCCAAGAGACTTGTGGAGGAAATTCTGGATGGGACAATAACCGTCGAAAACATCGGCCCCGGCGCCAGGTTCACTGTAACTCTGCCCGGACGGCAGGAAGATATTTAAGTAAACCTCGGGGGAAGGAATGACGGATTTACAGAAAAAAACAGTTTTTTTTGCCGGTATCGCAGGAATCCTTTGCCTGATTATGTTCGTATTCTTTGACAAATCGGTTGATCTATGGATCCACCACCACTGGGCCAATACCTGGATTTCCACATCTTCCAAATACGTGTCCTACCTGGCCAAAGGTTCATTTATCAACCTTGGAATCGCTCTCTGTTTCATTCTCGTAATCGCAGCCGATTCCAGGCTCGCAAAACCGTGGGCAAGAATTATGCTCTATATCTGTGTTTCCGCCGCCATAGCCATGGTCATCGGGGATGGGCTCAAATATCTCCTGGGCCGTTATCGCCCCACCATGCTTTTCGAGCATGACCTGTACGGGTTTCATTTCCTTTCCGGAAGATGGAAATTGAATTCCACCCCATCAGGTCATACAATCAGAGCCTTCAGCATCCTGACTGCCCTGTCCCTGGTATATCGGAGGTTCACACCGGCATTTATTTCCATCGCTGTCCTGATCGGGATCAGCCGGATATTTGTAACCGCACATTATCCGAGCGATGTCCTTTTTGGCGCCTATATCGGAGTATTTACCGCGCTCTGGACCTTTGTGTTCTTTTTCGGTAAAGACATGCACAAAACTGCAGACTTCAGTAGTAGTAGAAAGGATCTGATATGAAACAAGAAAAAAGATTTCTCATGGTAACCATCTCCGGAGAAGACCGCCCCGGAATCATGTCGGCATTGCTGGATATGCTGGTCAGGCACGACGTGGAGATTGTAGATGTGGGACAGACCGCATTACAGAAGATGCTCGGGCTTTATTTCGTCCTTGACTTAGGCCAGGAAGCAAATACTGGTGACAGCGTCATGAAAGATCTTCTTTTCAAAGCCAATCAGCTTGGTCTCACCCTGAACTTCCAGCTTTTTCAGCCGACAGAAATAGAGCACATACAAAACCATAACCATTTTGTGCTCAATTTCTTCGGAGATACCAAATCACTGGCAGAGATTTCAAGGATCCTGGCCGACGAGCATGTGAATATAGAAACCATTTCCAGCACCATCCATCATGGCAGCAGATCGATCGAGATGATTCTCAATGTGGATGATGTAGCGGATCTGACACGGCTGAAACATCGGATAATGTCCAAAAGCCGTGAGTTGAAAAAGGACCTGGGATTTCAGAGACAAGAGGCGTACAGAAAAAACAAACGCCTGATATTTTTTGATATGGACAGCACCCTGGTGGACATGGAGGTCATCGATGAACTTGCCGACCGGGCCGGCGTAAAAAGAGAGGTGGCTCGATTAACGGAAAAGGCCATGCGGGGAGACTTTGATTTTGAAGAATCCCTCTCTCAGCGGGTGGCCCTGCTCAAAGGGCTGGGTATTGAGGATTTAAAGGCCGTAAGAGACGGGATCCGTCTCTCCGAAGGCGTGGAGGAACTGCTGACTTCACTGAAATGGCTGGGGTACAAACTTGGTATCGTGACCGGGGGATTTGACTACTTTGCCGAACATCTGAAAAACAAGCTCAGTCTCGATTTTGTCTACGCCAACAAGCTGGAACTCAAACGGGGGGTTCTAACCGGCAAGGTCCTCGGGAAGGTTGTTGATGCAGCTGAAAAGGCCCGCATTGTCAGCCAGACAGCCTGCGACCTGGCGATCCCCATGGACCAGGTCGTGGTTGTCGGCGATGGGGCAAACGACAAGCTCATGTTGGGCCAGGCCGGTCTTGGAATCGCCTACAACGCCAACAAAGGATTGGATCAGATCGCCAATGTCTCATTAGGGTATGCCCGTTTTATTCATATTTTTCATATCCTGGGGATCACAGAGGAGGACATGGACGAGGCGGTTTCATGCAAACAACCCTGACTTTTTTCACATGAGCGGCGCCTCTGACCGGAAAAGATGGTCAGTCTGATCGAGAAAGAAAATTAGGCGTTTTCACACTCGAGCAAGTAACCGGAAAAAGAGAACCGCAGAATATCGAACAAGGAACCGTAGAATATTGAAGTGTGGAATCGCTTCGCTCTAACTTTTTCAAAATTAAAGAGATTTGAAGAGCACCTTCCTTCGACATTGGACATTCCTTGTTCGATATTCGATATTCGTTTTTTGAAGAGCACGAGCGCCGCCTCTGACCGGAAAAGATGGTCAGTCTGATCGAGAAAGAAACTATGCATTCCCACGCTGGAGCATGGGAACGAGGGAACCAGCAACGAGTAACAAGCAACCAGGGTAGTTTCACATGAGCGCGGTGCTGAAGTACCTCTCAGCACGATCCGGGAGCACCGTTGTAATCTTTCCAGACAATTTTCGGGCCATCTGTCTGGCTCCCCAGACATTTGCCCCTGACGAAATACCCACAAGCAAGCCCAGATCTCTGCCTAACTGCCTCGTGGTCTCTATAGCGTCCTCATCGGTAACCTCAATCACCTCATCTATGAGAGATTTATCGAGCACATCGGGAACAAAACCATCCCCAATCCCCTGGATCTGGTGCAATCCCGGTTCATGCCCGAGGAGGGCTGAAACGTTTTTGGGTTCCACAGCCACGATCTTTGTATTCGGACTTCGCTCCCTGAGAAAGCTCCCTACCCCCTGAAGCGTCCCTCCGCTTCCAACGCCGGCAATAAAGCAAGCAATATCCCCGTCTGTCTGTTCCCACAATTCTCGGGCGGTCTCTTCGTAATGTACTCTGGGGTTGTCCGGGTTCTCAAACTGCTGGGGAACAAATACCCTGGGATCTTCCGCCGCCATTTGTCGAACCCGCTGTACTGCCCCCAGGATATTGTCTTCTTCCGGAGTAAGCACCAGCTCGGCCCCCAGGGTCCGAATCAGCTTTTTGCGTTCATCACTCATGTTTTCAGGCATCACGATCTTGACTGAATACCCCTTGAGCCTCCCCACCAGCGCAATCCCTATTCCCGTGTTGCCCGAAGTGGGCTCTACAATAATGGAACCGGGCTTCAACCGACCATCCTTCTCAGCTCCCTCTATCATGGCCATGGCTACCCGGTCCTTTATACTTCCACCCGGATTCAGAAATTCCGCCTTGGCAAAAACCGTTTCCCCTTTCAATTGAATGAGAGGAGTATTGCCAACCAAATGTAAAATATTATCTGTAATCATAAAGTCTCATACACCCCCGAAGTGCATTTCTTTTGGGACTTCTTGAAATTCCATCTTTTCATTCTGTTCTCCTTAACTGGAATTGGACGGATTAAAATCCTTTGTCAGCGGAACAATACTATGCAGAAGGGATATAATGTCAAGGGCATTTTAGACTTTCAGAATACCGGTATGATTTAAGGGAGATAGGTTATGGAGGCAGAATTTTGTTGATCCAGAGCCTCCTTGGGTTTATGCTCCACCGGCAAAGTTGCCCTATTATTTCAAACAAAGGAAAAAATAATTCATGAAAAAATTTCGTTTTCAGATAAACGGGACCATCCTGTTCATCCTACTGCTCATGTTATCCGTCACGCTCTCTTTTCTGTTTCCAGACCCTGGGATGAAGGGGGGGATTCTGCATACTGAATACACAACGAGGATCGCGGTTTTTATTATTTTTATCATTCAGGGAATGACTCTGCCTTCCAAAGAACTATTACAGGGATTAGCAAAATTCAAGGTACACATTTCTATTCAGGCATTTATTTTCCTGTTTCTGCCGGCTTTTGTATATGTATGTCTCCTGTTTACCAGAAATTTGTTCCCATTTGACCTGGTCATCGGATTTCTTTTCTTAGCTATCGTTCCCACGACCATTTCCTCATCCGTGGTATTCTCCACCCAGGCCGGGGGCAGTAACTCCATCGCGTTGTTCAATGCCTCTCTGTCAAACATATTGGGCATTTTTTTTGTCCCCCTCTGGATTTCATGGCAGTTAGGGGGAAAAGTAAACATTCCGCCCGCAGGAGATCTCATTCTGAAAATCATGGTCATCATCCTGCTTCCCTTCATCATCGGCCAGATCCTTCGGAACTGGCTGGCATGGTGGGCCGACCCCAGGAAAAAAAAGTTAGGGAATCTAAGCATGATGCTGATCCTGTTTATTGTCTACGCTGCGTTCTGCGCCTCTGTAAAAGACAATACCTGGGGGAATCTGGGCATTGAAGAAATCGGATTAATATTCATCTCCACGCTCATTTTACTGATTCTTGTCATGATTGCAGGCAGGCTGTGCTGGAAATACCTAAGATTTGACAGGAAAGAAGGGATTGCCTTTTTCTTCGGCGCCACCCAGAAAGCGTTGTCTACGGGAATTCCAATGGGTCACGCGATCTTTGCTTCCACTGGTCTGGATTTGGCTCTGATTCTTGTTCCGTTGATGTTATATCATCCTCTGCAGTTATTACTGGGAAGCATCATTGTAGGACGTCTTGCGAAAAATAAAACGTAAACCACTTACACTGTTTTCCCTATCTTTACACCTGCTTCCACGGTCCTGTCTCCCCCGGCTTTCTTCGCCTCGTACATAGCCAGGTCCGCCCTCTTCATGAGAGACTCGGCCTCTTCTCCCTTATTAGCCTGGGCTACCCCTAAACTAAGTGAACAATTCAACAGGCCTGATTTTCCTGAATTGCAGTAAGGACAATTAGACTTAAACTCCTCCCGGAGTTTTTCAGCCACGGTTGAGGCGCTGGAAAGGCGGGTTTCAGGAAGAATAACTACAAACTCATCTCCTCCATAGCGAAAAGCAGAATCTGTTCCACGTAGTATTTTCCCAGCCGTTTTCCCCACGAGCCGCAGGATGTTATCCCCTTCAATATGGCCAAATTCATCATTACATTTCTTTAAATTATCTAAATCAAGAACAATGAGACTTAATGGTCTTTTGTACCTGCCGGTCCGTTCCATTTCTTTTGAAAGGACAGAGTGGAAATGCCGATGATTAAAGAGTCCGGTAAGTCCGTCCCTGATGGAAAGTTCCAGTAGTCGGGCTTCCATCTCATTTTTCAAAGTCAGGTCGTGAAAGAAACCAACGCTGCCGATCTCTTCGTTGTTCTTTTGGATAAGGGTGGCGGAGAGCCGTATGGGCACTGCTAAGCCTTGCTTGGTCGTAACGTTCACCTCAACACCTTCCAGTTTTCCCTCTCCCCCATGGTCAGGACTGTAGATCATTTTCTTAATACGACGAGCCAGTTTTTCCGGATGATAGACTTGGGTAATATGCAGTTTGCCAATCACCTCATCCATGGTGTAACCAATGAGGTTCTCAGCGGCCTTATTAAAAACCACAACGGTCCCTTTCTTGTCGACCCCGATGATGCCGTCAGGACAAAGCGGGACTATTTTTTCAAAAATATCCTTTTCGACCATGGTATCCTCTGAAGTTTTATGTATTACCTAAAAACAGCAATCAGCTTTTAAGCTATTAGCCGCTAGCTTAATGATGTAAATGATTTATATCAGTTTTTCCTGTATTGCAACTTTCACTTTTTGATGCTGAGCTGTTTCTCTGTAAACGACCTATATTATAGAGCTATGTAACCGCTAAGTGCTAATTGCAGCTTTTAGGTATTATTCAATGATCAGGCGAATCATTCCTCTAACGGTTGCAGGCAAGCGCACGGGTTCCGCTTGAAAACACAACAGTCATTTTCTGAAAAGAAACAGAAGTGACAAAACCCCTGCTAAAGGTTTTATGATCGATAACGTCCTCCACCTTGAACAACCCTGATATACTGTAAGGCAAAGGTTCCTTCTGACTAAATTTTTGAGAGAGTTCCTCAAATTCTGATGAACTTTCCCGTCTTCCGGCGCCCGGACTTTTCTTTTTTATTTTCGCAGTCTTCCCGGGAATTTTCTTTTTGTCCGGACGATATTTATGCTCACTGCCACAGGTAAGACACTTGACCTTCTCTACAATTCCAGTCTCGTTGTGAAAAACTACAACATGCTTCAGTTCCATTTTACATCTCGTGCAGGTTGTCATCATATTTTGAGCAACCGGTGTTCTATCTTTTTCGTTTATCATCGTTTTCCTTCTATCCGTTTTCTTCCATAGGCTTTTAAGATAATAGTTTTGGGAACGCAAATTTTCGCAGATACGCCAAGGTAATCCCTGAAAATAAAAAATCAGAGAAAATCTGCTTTTATCCGCTTCCAAATTTATATTTCATTGAATAGGTCCTGCATTTTCCGTTTCCGCCCGAACCCCAGTCATGTCATCGTACACGGACATGAGGAACACCGAGGCCAAAGGCTGCGTGAAGAGCCAAGCGATGAACACTGAACCCCCAAGAGCCGAAATCCCAATAAAAAGGACGAAGACCACCAACTGGTCGCCAATCTGTCCCTTGGCAGTCATCCTGTAACTTTCTTTGACGGCCTCTGTCAATGACAATCCTCGATCCGTCATAAGAGGCAGCATGTACAGGCAGAAAAAGGAGGCAAACAGAGCAACGAGAATCCCTGGAACAACGAGAAGAATAAACCCGATAATCACCGCAAACAGAATAACGATACCAAATCCCAGCAACGGAAAAAAGAGGGCCATTTGTGAAAAAAGATCCCGAATTTCAGGTTTACGCTTTTCCCTCACCGTGAGGAGAATGGACTGAAGGTATCCGGCCATGAGAACCGGCGTCAGAATTCCAAAGGTCACAAGACAGGCCAGTGACATTACTACGGTCATCAGAATCAATGGAGCAATAAACTCAATGGTGATTTTCCATGTCCGCTCAAAATGTCTCTTGAAATCCATAACATCCTCCTTTTTGAACTAAAATCAGGATGATCTTTCAAAAACCGCCGCCCTGCCAAAACGAACGATGGGCCTGTCTTTCAGACTCAGGCCCGATTCTTCGGCGATATGGATACTTTTTCCAAACGCTTTTTCGGTAACATGAAACGGGGGTTCAATCATCATGAACCGTCCCCCATTCCCCAGAATATTCCGAACCTGCGGCATGAACCTGGAACAATCAGGGACTTCATGAACCATGTAAAAGGCCAGAACAAATTCCGCCTCCACGTGTAAAGCAAAATCGTCCTCACCGGCCAGGTGTGGTTGTATACGGCTCGCAAGGCCCTGCTTTCTCGCCCTTCTCATTACCCCGTCAAGCATTTTCTGTTGAATATCCAGGGCAATAACCTTTCCGGTCGGGCCAACCAATCCTGCCAGTCCCAATGCATTGAACCCCAGACCGCACCCGATATCGACAGCAGTCATGCCCGGACTCACATACCCACCGTAAAGCTTTTCCGGCTTGTGCACCAATGATCTCAAACGATGGTCAAAAGTGTAAGCCAACCACCAGGGACAGACATACTCACGCATAAGATATTTCCTCGATTAGTAACACCAAAAAGCACTTAGCTTTTGAGCTATCAGCCGTTAGTTTAATGATGTAAACAGTTTAGATTAGTTTTTTCTGTATTTCAACTTTCACTTTTTGATGCTGCGCTGTTTTTTCCGTAAACGACCTATTTTATAGGGCTATGTAACCGCTAAGTGCTAATTGCAGTTTTTAGTACTCACCTAGTTTTCTGTCACAAAAAACAAGAAAATCTTTGCGCCTTTGCGTCTTTGCGCGAGACATTTTGCTTGCGGCTTCACCGCCTTAAGTAACATTATCCCCCTAAATAGGCTTTCTTTACCTCAGGATTTGTGAGGAGGTCAGCAGAGGGGCCTTCCAGAGCCATATTTCCATTTTCGAGCACATAACCCCGTTGGGCAAATTTGAGCGCGGACCTCGCATTCTGTTCCACCAGCAAAATTGCTGTCTTTTCCGCACGGTTAATCTCTTTCAATGCATCAAACACAGCAATCATAAGCAAGGGCGCCAGTCCCATGGACGGTTCATCAAGGAGCATGATCCGTCTCCCGCTCACAAAGGCTCGACCGATGGCTAACATCTGCTGTTCGCCCCCACTCAATGTGCCGGCTTTTTGATGGATACGTTCTTGAAGCCTGGAAAAAATGGAAAATACCCGGGCCAGATCGTTTTTTATTCCTTCCCGATCTTTCCTCGCAAAAGAAGCCAGCGTCAGATTTTCTTTCACCGTCAGATTCCCGAACAAACGTCGGCCTTCCGGAGCATGAGAAATCCCCAACTCGCTCACAACACGGTCCGCGGGATATTTGAGCAGGTCCTTGCCACCACAGGTCATTACGGTCCCCTCATCTACCGGCACGAGACGGGATATGGCCATCAGGGAGGTACTTTTACCAGCCCCGTTTGCCCCGATGATCGTTACGATCTCGCCCTCTTTAAGATGAAAGGATACCCCGTGAAGGGCCCGGATTTTTTCGTAGGACACCTGAAGATTTTCCACGTTGAGGAGCATCACTCACCTACCTCATCGCCAAGATAGGCTCTGATTACCTCGGGGTTGCTCTGAATCTCCAAAGGAGACCCTTCGGCAATAACCTCCCCGAATACAAGTGTCTGAATTTTATCGCATAATTCCATAACTATTCTCAGCCTGTGTTCGATCAAAAAGATGGCCAGGTTCCACTCCTTATGTACCCGTTGAATGATGGCCATCATTTCCTCCAGTTCTTCGGGATTCATGCCCGCAGTCGGTTCATCCAGCAAGAGTACACTCGGTTCCGTGGCCAGGGCGCGAGCCAGTTCCACCCTTCTTTGTGCACCATAGGGAAGATTTCGTACTCCTTGATCGGCGAAATGGGATATGCCCACTACTTTCAACAGGCTGTAGGCCCTCTCTTCGATCTGTTTTTCCTCCTTTTGGCGCTTGATGGTGCCGAAAAAAGCTCCCATGAGGCCATAGGAAATTCGTGAATAATGAGCCATCTTTACATGCTCCAGAACGCTCATGTGGCGCCACAGACAAAGGTTCTGAAATGTTCTTCCAAGCCCCTTTGAAGCAATCATATGGGGTTTCAGACCGGTAACGTCACTCCCATTAAGGAAAATCCGGCCTTCATCAGGCCGATATACCCCGGCAATCAGATTGAAAATAGTAGTCTTTCCGGCTCCGTTTGGGCCAATAAGCCCAACAATCTGGCCGGATTCAATACCCAGATCATAATTTTTAACGGCTTCAAGACCTCCGAAACGATGGCTCATCTTTTTCACCTGGAGCAAAGGCATATCAGATCTGCTTCTCCTTTTTTCGTCTCGGGCTCACGAGTGCTCTTACATTGAAGTCCTTGAAAGCAATTAAACCGGTGGGCCGGTATATCATCACCAGAATCAGAAGGAGTGGAATAATAATCCATTTGAAGATCTCCAAAGGCCTCAACGCTTCGCCTAACAAATTAAGACTCACTGCCCCAAGGATCGATCCAAAAACGGAGTTAAGCCCCCCGAAATAGACCATGGCCAATACCTCAGCCAGCTTCTGAATTCCGAAAGTAGACGGATTGACGTATCTCAGAACATGCGCAAAAAGGCCACCTGCCACCCCTGCCCAGAAGGCGCCGAATAAAAAGGCCACCATCTTGGTCTGTCTCGTATTGACCGTCATGGCCTCGGCTGCCGCCTCATCATCACGCACAGCATTCAAGGCCTTTCCAAGGGTGGAACGTACAAAATTATTAATGACCCACACACACAGGACGGTCCAGATAAAAACCGTGGTGAGGTTCGCATATCCCGGCTGGCTTCCCAACCCCCTGGACCCACCCACAATTTCCAGATTTTCCAAGGCGCTTTTCACAATAAACAGGAATGCGAGGGAAATAATAGCTAAATAATCCCCCCTCGTACGAAAGGAAGGAATGGCTACCACAAGGGCACACACCGCCGCCAAAAGCCCTCCTACAATGAGGGCAACGGGAAAAAGATAGGGACCAAGTTCAGGGGGAAGCAATGGAGGCCCGAAAACCCTGTCTTTCACAAAAAATACCAGGGTGAAGACTGAAGCGCCATATGCACCAAGGGCCATAAAACCGGGGTGGGAACAAGAAAACTCTCCCATATATCCATTAATCACATTGAGGCTGAGAGTGACCATGATGGCAATCAAAGTCAATTTGGCCATCAAGGCTCTGTAGGCGCTGATATCCGACCAGAAATAAAGAACCGCAAACAAGAGGGCAAGATGAAGAATCGTCGAAAACATCAGAGGAAGTTTCAATAAAACCGAAGCCACCCGATTTGCCGGCGGTGCGGTCAGTTTCCCAATGATCACCATGGGAAGCGCGTAAATAAGGAAGACATATCCAATGACCCCCGGGATACGCATCGGTTCTTTCAATATAACGGTGCAACCGAAAAGAACAGGGATTTTATCCAACCCCAGGAACTCGGAAAGGTCGTCTCCGATCAGATGTTCCAGGACCACCGCCGCAAGCGCTCCTGAAAGCCAGGCAAGAAGAGGTACGGAAGAAAAAAAATCTCCCATGACTTTCCTTATCCCCTTTGTTTTCCCCATACGACCTTCCTTGATTGGACTGGTTGCTGGTTACTGGTTGCTCGTTGCTCGTTGCTTGTTGCTCGTTGCTGGATACTCGTTGCTGGCCATCGGAGTCTTCGCTTACCCGGGCATCGGAGTCTTCGCTTACCTGGTCACTGGTCACTGCCTACTCCCTACTACTTACTCCCTACTCTTTACTGCCCTCCGTCCTCTGCCTACAACCTACTGCTTACTCCCTACTGCATACTGCATACTGCCACTGCCTTTCACAGTCTCAGCCGCGCACTATGCGATTCACCAAAAAACCCGTGCGGTCTGAAGACGAGGATCAACAGAATGATAGAGTAGGCGATAAGATCCCGCAGGGTTGAAGGGAATATCATAGCCACAAAAATCTCGATGAATCCCAGGAGAAAACCGGCCAACGTGGCTCCAAGGATAGAGCCTCGACCTCCAAGTATTGCTGCCACAAAGGCTTTCCATCCAAATACGATGCCCATATAGGGATCTAGAACCGGATAGGCCACCCCGAACAGAATACCGGCCGCTGCCGCAAGAGCGGATCCTATGGCAAAAGTGAGCGCAGCAACCCGGTTTATGGGAACCCCCATCAGGGGGACAACCACATGATCAAATGCCATAGCCCGCATGGCCATCCCCCATTTGCTCCTTCGCACAAACTGGTCAAGAGCAATCATAAGGGTCACTGAGACCAAGACGATCATAATTTTCTTATTGGTAACGAACACGCCTCCCAGATCATAGGTAATTGAATTAATAAGGGAAGGAAAACGAACCCTTTGCGCTCCAAGCAGGGCCAGGTTTCCAGTCTCCAGAATAATTCCGATCATCAGACCGGTAATAGCAGCAGAGGCCCGCGGCGCATCCCTCAGCGGCCGGTACCCTACCCTTTCCACCAATATTCCCAGAAGGGAGGTAAGAAACATGGAAATAAGGATAGTCAGCACAAGAATCAGCCAGTTCGGCAGCACCACGATACCCGCCGCAGAAAGGGCGGTTAGACCGGTTGCGACTCCAAATCCGATATAGGCGCCCACCATGAATATGTCGCCATGGGCAAAATTAAACAGCATCAGAACGCCGTAAACCATGGAATACCCAAGGGCAATGAGGGCGTAAAAACTTCCCCATTGAAGGGCATTCACCAAGTTTTGCAGAAAAAACTCCATCATGCTCCTGCTTCAGGGACAAACGGACTTAAAAAACTCGTATTCCCCTTTATCGCTGATTCTGACAATCACGGCACACTTGATGGGATCGCCCTCTTCCGTAAAAGTCATTTCCCCTGTGATTCCGGGGAACTTCTTGATGCTTGCCAGGGCATCCCGAACACACTGTCGATCCTTTTCTATATTTCCCGTCAGTTTGCCACAATTCTCAATGGCCTCCTGAACGAGCCCTAGTGCATCCCATGTGAGAGCGCCCACATCGTCCGGCACGTATCCATACTTGGTACGGTATTTCTCAATGAATTCTCTGGTCTTGCCGGTAGCCCCTGCAGCAGCATAATGAGTACTGAAGAAAAGGCCGTAGCAATCCTTGCCGCACAACTTCACCGTTTCGGCTGAACCCCAGCTGTCACTCCCCACGATCGGCTTTTTCCACCCCAGCTCATGAGCCTGCGGCACAATGAGTGCAACCTCATTATAATACTGGGGAACAAAAAGGACCTGTGCCCCCGACCGGATGATATTTGTCAGCTGGGAACTGAAATCCGCATCTTTGGTCGTAAAACTTTCAAAAGCTACTATAGAATCCGGACCGTGAAGCTTTTCCCACGCTTTTTTGAAAAATTCCGCAAGACCTTTCGGATAGTCACTGGACACATCATACAGGACTGCAGCCTTGGTAAACCCGAATTCATCGCTAATAAAATTCGCTAACACCGGCCCCTGGAAAGGATCCAGAAAACATCCTCGAAATACGTAGGGTCTGTCCATGGTGGTATCGGGATTGGTAGACCAGGGACTGACCATTGGCGTCTTCCAATAATTGGCCACATCTCCCGCAGGAACAGCCTGTTTTGAAGACTGCGGGCCTATAATGGCCAAGACTTCATCTTCCGTAATCATCTTTGTACTGACTTTTACAGCGGACTCGGCTTTGGACTCGTTGTCTTCAATGACCAGTTCTACTGGAATTCTTGTTTTTCCAACCAGGATACCACCCTGAGATGTGACATTTTCCAGCCACATCTGTGCCGCAAATTTGGTCCCTTCTCCCACTTTCGGAATGTCACCCGTCATGGGCGCATTAATACCGATCTTTATGGACTTCGATTTAGCCCACACGTGGGAAGATAAATTGAAAAGAAAAAACACAGAAAACAGAACAGGCCATACACATTTTCTCATAGGAACCCCCTTTTTTTCGTCGAAAACATTGGTCGTTAAATCGTTAAATTAGGATGCCATAGAAGTCACTTGTCTCTTAAAAGATCCAATTAGCGGTTAGCGGTTACCTAGCCACACAAAATCAGTGACTTACGGCGCAATAGGTTAGCATCAAAAAGTGAGAATCCCAACATGGGAAAAAATTATTCAAATGCTTGAGATCTTTAAGCTAACGGCTATGTAAAAGCTAATTGCAGCTTTTAGGTGTCACTTAGAGAGAGAAAAACATTAATCCAATGGAATCTTTATCCGCCTACCGGAAGATAATTTTCCACGGGGGTTGAGGTCCATAATTCTTTTTGCCGGCCCTTCCTGGTTATAGAATTTCAGGGCAACGGTTTCGAAGGTATCCCCTTCAACAACGCGATAATAATAACAGATCCCATTTCCCTCAATGCAGGTTATTTCGTTATAAAGCCTCTGGACAAGTCGATTGTCTTTAAATATTTTCACCCGCATTCCCTTTTCCATATCGAAGATGCCCAGCGAAGGATTGCATTCCATGAGAACCGGGAAATAGTATCCGGATCCGTAAAACTTTTTAGCAATACGCCACAGAGTATCCTCTTCCGTAGTGGTATAGTTCCATAACTCCCCCGTTCCCAGTATCTTCTCGATGCCATCCTGGTCAACCAGTTCTTTCTGAGGGGCCTCGTTCACACCCTGCGTCACAACCTGACCAGACACACTGGGAGCTGCTTCGCCGGATAAAGGCTCTTTTACCACGACAATCGGCGTCGTCTCTTCAACTACCTTATGAAGTTCATCAACTTCTGGAACAATTTCTTCACCAACCGTGCCGGGAACCGGTTCTGATGCTTTCTCTATCGCTTTTCTACTTTCATCTTTTGCAACTGGATGTGCAGGCTCAACAGCCTGTTCCACCTCTTCGACTGCCTCCCGATGTACTTCAGGCTTCTGACTTACTTCATTTTCGCCGGATTTTTTCGGGGCCAGTTCTGCTTTTTTTGCTACCGTTTCATGGAATTCATCCGTTGAAATGGGAGGCTCAGATTTCTTTTTTGCATCTTCTAAGGAGGTTTCAGCAACCCCTTTCGGAACGACCGTTGTTATGTCGGTTTTTTCATCTAATTCCGGCCGAACGGTATCTGCCATCTTGGGACCCGATTCAGAAACAATCCTTATACCTATGGGCAGAACCTGATTGTCCGACCTGGGGAGAGAAGATACATCAGGCATGAATATGGCAGCTAAGAAGAGACCTGAAAGCAATCCGATAAGCAGAAGAAAAACACCCAGAATAAGACGTAATTTCGGAAACTTCATCCATTCAACCAGTCGGTATCGGAGAGATTCAGATGTCACCAGTCAAAGTCCTTTTTATGGGCCTTGGTAAGAAAGAAACTAAAATCAGTAAGAAATAATTATATGAAAGAAAGGCCACTGTCAAGACTCACGGCAATTCTACAGTCGCAATTCTAATATTGACACAGGCTCATTTCCCTTTTATACTCCATTATCAAATGAAATAATCGTGGCTTACACCTAAAAATAGCAATTAACTTTTAAGCTATTAGCCGTTAGCTTAATGATGTAAATGATTTATATCAGTTCTTCCTGTATTGCAACTTTCACTTTTTGATGCTGAGCTGTTTCTCCATAAACGACTTATTATATAGAGCTAATAGCTAACGGCTAAGTGCTAATTGCAGCTTTTAGGTTACAGGTCATGAACACAGAAAAGGAGATCATCAAATGAGTCTGGATGAGTCAAAATCGGTCGGAGAACGGGTTGCCCTGTGCAGGGATGAAAAAGGTATCAGCGCTCAAGCGCTTTCGGAACTGGCAGGTTGTTCGGAGGAATATTTACAGTGGGTTGAAGATAACCAGGTCGAACCTCCGGTAGCGCTTCTCATAAGACTGGCAAAATCGATGAAATTGGACCCCAGTACCTTTCTCACTCCCGAAGACTCTCGAAACAAACGTTTGGATGAGGAAACCAAGAGGACAGGTACATATTCCTACGAAACATTGACCCCGTCCGAACCGGACAAGCACCTGATGGCATTCCTGGTAAAAATCCCCCCAAAGACGGCACACGAGGGCGTGGGTTACCTGCATGAGGGAGAGGAATTTGTATACGTACTTTCAGGAGAGGTAGAGTTGACCGTCGACCAGGAAAAAACTTTACTCAAGGAAAGAGAGTCGCTTCGCTTCAACTCTGCCTTCGACCACCATCTTTCCAATTCCGGCGCCAAAGAAGCTGAACTTCTGATAACATTGTATGTTCCTTAATCCGAACCTCATTTCAGCCCGGCCTTCTCCCGTACGAGATGGAGAAGGCTGTTTGCGTATCCCTGTATACAAACCATAAACAGCCTTTCTGTTCGAAAACGCAACCCTGCCGAATCCTCATCCGTATACAAAACTTCATGGAAAGGAAAACATTATGAACAAAGACCTTGACCTTACGGGGTGCTTCCCCCCCATCCCCACCCCTTTTGATGACAGCGGGAAGGTAGATCATGAGCATCTGGCCGGCAATCTTGAACAATGGCAGAACAGTCCTCTTAAGGGATTTGCCGTTCTGGGTTCAAATGGAGAATCCGTCCTGCTCAAGGCAGAGGAAAAAGTAGAAGTCTGGAAAACCGCAGGACAGGTGATCGGGCCTGACCGCATTTTTATTGCGGGGACAGGCTGTGAATCAACCTTGGAAACCCTTGAACTTACTGAAAAAGCGGCGATGTTAGGAGCAAATGCCGCAATGATTGTAACCCCGCACTATTACAGGCCGAGGATGGACAGAAGGGCACTTTGTGCACATTACACCGCTATCGCGGAGAGCTCACCGATTCCCCTTGTCCTTTACAATGTGCCTGGCTTTACCGGAATTGATCTTGATGCAGACACCATTATCGAGCTGGCCTTTCATCCAAATATCATCGGACTGAAGGAAAGCTCCGGCAATGTGGTTAAAATCGGAAAGGTTTTTGAAAAAGCCGGAGACCATTTCCAGGTGCTGGCAGGCTCCGGGAGCTTCCTGCTTCCCGCTTTATCTGTAGGTGCTGTCGGTGGTGTTATGGCATTGGCTTCCGTGGCCGCTCACGACCTGAATGACATCATAAAACACTTTAGAAATAAGGACCAGGAACAGGCTCGCGCGATCCAACTCAGACTTATTGACGCAAATGCCGCCGTAACTACCCGCTTTGGAATCCCGGGCCTCAAAGCAGCCCTTGACCTCATGGGCATGTATGGCGGTCCCGTTCGATCCCCTTTGCTCGCCCTTGAAAAGGAAGAGCATCAAGAACTGGAGAAGATCCTCAGAAAAGCAGGGCTATTGCCGGAAAGGGGTCGCGACTGACAGGCTCCCATTAAGGTACTCGGCAAAATTCCAACATTTGGTGAAATAGGACGCAGATCTTCGCAGGTTTACGCAGAATAGATCTCATCGTAAAACCTTGCGTTTATCTGCGTCTTTTTTTTGAGGAATTCAAACGCCAATTTCAGATTTTCAAATAATACTTGATGCGAAACGGTATTTTCACTATTATGACAAGTTAGACTAAGTTTTTTGGGCTCTTCGCGGATTAGCGTGAAAAATCCCTTTTTCGGGAACTGAGGTGTCAGGTTTCGGGTGTCAGGTTTCAGTATCTACTATTCCTAATTTTCTGGTTCTAATAACCATAACGATTGGTTATTAAGTAGAATAGGATGAATGCGGCCAGGTTTTTTCCTGACACCTGACACCTGACACCTGGAATCTGAACATGGTCTATTCGCGAATTGATGAAAATATCACGTTAATCCGCGATGAGCCGTTTTTTGTAGCTTCTCACGTTTGAGGATCATTCATGAACGACATTACTCTCGATAGATTGCTGTCTGACAAAAAAAATCTGGAACGGATACTCGATAACCTCGTTGAAGGAATTATTGCCCACGATACTGCAAGAAATATCATATTCTTCAATCGTGCGGCTGAAGAAATCACAGGTTACAACAGAAGCGAAATATTGGGAAAAGACTGCCATCAGATCTTTGGAGGGCCCTTTTGCGGAGGTAGATGCTCTTTTTTGAACGGTGTTCCAGAATCGCTGGATCATATCACCTATCCCCTTAACATACTCACCAAATCAGGAGAACCAAGGGCCATCGAGATGAGTGTGGGAGGCATGAAAGACGGGCAGGGAGTTTTCATGGGGGTCATCGCTTCCTTCAGGGATGTAACGGATCTTCTTTCGCTCAAAATTCAGGTGGGTAAACTGGATTCCTTTGCCGGAATCATTGGCCGGGACCCAAAAATGCTTCGAATGTACAAACAGATCAGGGAAATGGCCACCAACAATTACCCTGTACATATCAGTGGTGAAACAGGTACCGGCAAAGAACTTGTGGCAACAGCAATCCACGATCAAAGTCGCCGTGGCGGAGGAGCATTCGTACCGGTTAACTGCGGCGCCCTTCCCGAAGGCATTTTAGAAAGCGAACTTTTCGGCCATGAAAAAGGGGCATTTACCGGAGCGGTGCGGGACAAAAGAGGTCGATTTGAGCTGGCCAACGGAGGGACCTTGTTTCTGGATGAGATTGCCGATCTTCCCAAACTTGTTCAAGTAAAAATTCTCCGTGTGCTGCAGGATGGAACTTTCGAACGCGTAGGAGACGAAAAAACGCGTTCCTCGGATGTTCGCATTATCAGTGCAGCCAATTGCGACATCAAGCAGGAGGTGGAAAAAGGCAATTTCAGGCAGGATCTTTATTACCGGATTAATGTGATACCGATCCACCTGCCCCCATTGCGGGAAAGAAAATCAGACATCCCTCTCCTCTGCGAATATTTCATCAAGAAAGCCGTGGAAGAAGGCCAGGAACCAGCCAGTTTTTCAAAAGATGCTCTGGGAATGATGGTAAATTATGCCTGGCCCGGCAATGTTCGGGAACTTCAGAGCGCCGTCCGCTTTGCCATGGTAAGGTCGACAAACCACATTCTCTATCCCAAAGACCTTCCTCGTGAACTTCTGGAATGGAAAGACCAACGTTCTTCCCCCGGTCCTTCACGAAAACTGGACATAGAAAGTGTGAATGCAGCCCTCGTCCAGAGCGGAGGCAATAAAGCGAAAGCCGCAAGGATACTCGGAGTGGGAAGAGCAACCCTTTATCGATTCCTTGCCGACTTCCCTGATGTATCATGATACAGGTATGACTCACCTTAGTACTGTACCAAACATGTCTCACATTATCCTCTTTTTCTTCCTAACCTGAAACGATATCCTATAAAAGAACAATATTAATTCTACATTTCAATGCCTTACGGTCACGACGCTTCCTTGGCACGTATCTTGAATTTAATCTATTGAGAAAATGGTTAAAGATTAACAGAGGGAAAAAAATGAAGTGGAACAGTGACGCAGAAAAAGCCATTTCACGGGTTCCTTTTTTCGTGAGGAAAAAGGTGAGAAAACGTGTAGAAGAAGAGGCTTTTCGATGCAAAGCGTCTGAAGTAACCATCGAGCATGTCAATACATCCCGGGAAAATTTTTTGAATCAGATGGAAAAAGAGGTCAGGGGCTTCCAGGTGGAGAATTGCTTCGGTCTCGGAGGATGTCCTAATCGGGCCGTCATTTCCGATGGTTTATCAGACCAGCTGGAATTGGAACTTACAAAACGGGATTGGTTGGGTTTCCTGAAAAAAAAGGTGACCGGACCCTTGAAAATGCACCATGAATTTCGCATTTCCATTTCCGATTGTCCCAATGCGTGCTCGCGCCCCCAGATTGTGGACATTGGTCTCATTGGAGCCTGTGAACCACTCATTACAGACATGGAGTGCAGTGAATGCGGGGCCTGTGTGGATATCTGTAAAGAAGATGCCATACTCCTGCACAATGAACACCCGAAGATGATTCTCTCAAAATGCCTCTCGTGCGGAGAATGCATCAAAGTCTGCCCCACGGGAACACTGAAAGAAAAACAAAAAGGGTACCGGATACAAGTCGGGGGGAAGCTTGGCAGACATCCAATTCTTGGGCGGGAACTGAACGGTATCTACGCTGTTGAGAAGATTCCGGAAATGGTCAACAGATGCCTGGATCATTATCAACGGCACTGCGAGCATGGTGAACGTTTTGGAAAAATCCTTGAGAAAACAAGCATAGAGTACCTGAAAAAAGAAAATTCGAAAAAAAGTGAAAAATTTCAAATTGGTTGACTTAGGTCAAGGACATTCCCAAAATCATAGATTAGGATACGAACTATGAATTTTGGGAATGACAAGTTTCCCGTCTGGCTCTTATACGAATTATTCACTCATACTTAAAGGAGAAAAACCATGTTTTGTTACCAATGCGAACAGACTGCAAAAGGCGAAGGTTGTACAAAAATCGGTGTATGCGGAAAACCATCAGACGTGGCCGCCCTTCAGGACCTGTTGATTTATGCCCTGAAAGGTCTCTCTCTTTATGCCGTTGAAGGTCGAAAGTTTGGGATAAATATTCCCGAAGCAAACAAACTGACCTGCCAGGCCGTTTTTTCAACGCTTACCAATGTAGATTTTGATCCGGAAAGATTCGTCCCGATGATTAATCGGGTTGTAGAACTGAGGGAAACCCTGAAAAAGGAAATCGGGGGAAAAGGCGGTAAGGTAGACTTTGCGGAAGCCCCGGCAGGCTACCAACCCGAATCTACCATTGAAGGACTTGTGGCCCAGGGGGAAAACGTAGGAATTAAATCGGACCCCTCCATAAATCCTGACATTCTCTCCCTGCAGCAAACCCTTACTTACGGACTCAAAGGGGTTGCGTCCTATGCAGACCATGCACGGATACTGGGGCAGGAAGACGATGCCGTTTATGCCTTTATTCATGAAGGTCTGGCAGCCACCCTGAACAAGGAACTGGGTCTGGATGATTGGGTTGGCCTGGTCCTCAAATGCGGGGAAATCAATCTGAAAGCCATGGAATTGTTGGATGCAGCCAATACTGGAACCTACGGGCATCCGGTCCCCACAAAAGTCCCCTTGGGCGCCAAGGCAGGAAAGGCCATCCTGGTTTCGGGCCATGATCTCAAAGACCTGGAAGAGATCCTCAAACAGACGGAAGGAAAAGGGATCAACGTATACACACACGGGGAAATGCTTCCGTGCCACGGGTATCCGGAACTGAAGAAATATCCCCAGTTCTATGGGCACTATGGAACGGCATGGCAGAATCAGGCGAAGGAATTCGACGAGTTTCCAGGCGCCATATTGATGACAACCAACTGCATTCAGAAACCGAGGGACTCCTACAAAGACTACATTTTCACCACGGGCCTGGTGGGCTGGCCCGGCGTAAAGCATGTGAAAGGACCTGATTTTTCAGAAGTAATAGACAAGGCCCTTTCCATGCCCGGATTCCAGGCAGACACCAATGGCAAAGAAGTCATGGTGGGATTTGGCAGAAATGCCGTGCTGGGTGTGGCCGACAAAGTCATTGAGGCTGTCAAGAGCGGGGCCATCAAGCATTTTTTCCTGGTGGCGGGCTGTGACGGAGCAAAACCTGGACGGAACTACTACACAGAACTCGTAGAAAAAATTCCGGAAGACTGTGTCGTTCTTACTCTTGCATGCGGCAAGTTCCGCTTTTTCGATAAAGATCTCGGAGATATCGGCGGTATTCCGCGACTCCTGGATATCGGACAATGCAACGATGCCTATTCTGCCGTTCAGATAGCCGTTGCCCTGGCAGGAGCCTTTGACTGTGACGTAAACGACCTGCCCCTCTCCATGATACTGTCATGGTATGAACAGAAGGCGTGTGCAATCCTATTGTCACTTCTTTATCTTGGCATAAAAGATATACGTCTCGGGCCAACTCTGCCGGCATTCATCACGCCGAATGTTCTGGATGTACTGGTAAAGAACTTCAACATCATGCCCATCGGCACGCCGGATGATGATTTAAAGGCGATCCTTGGGTAAACAAACAACGGAAAATCTCCCCCGGCCCGGAAATTCCGGGTCGGGGCCAATAATTTTGAAAGGAAAATCTCATGAAATGTCCGGGGCAGGATAGCCAGTACTGGAAACCGGGAGCCATCTTCAACGTCAAGTGCCCTGAATGCGGCAATGAAGTCGAGTTTTTTAAAGATGACCCTTCTCGAAAATGTGGCAAATGCGGGCATAAATTCTTGAATCCCAATCTCGATTTCGGTTGCGCCTCCTATTGTGAGTATGCAGAACAGTGCATTGGGAATATTCCCCCGGAACTTCTGGCGCAAAAAGAAGACTTGCTCAAGGACCGCGTCGCCATTGAAATGAAACGGTATTTCAGACAGGATTTCAAAAGGGTCGGGCATGCCATTCGAGTTGCAAGGCATGCTGAGCAGATAGGAAGGGAAGAACGAGGGAACCTCGCGGTGATTCTTGTGTCCGCATATCTGCACGACATCGGCATAAAAGAGGCGGAAAAAAAGCATCAGAGTACGGCAGCCAAATACCAGGAGGCTGAAGGCCCGCCCATCGCCAGGGAAATACTGATTAAATTAGGAGCAAAGGAAGAACTGATAGAAGAAGTGTGTGACATTATCGCGCATCACCATCACCCGGGAAAAGATGAAACCGTGAATTACCAATGTTTGTATGACGCAGATCTCATCGTTAATCTGGAAGAGAAACAGAAAGGAAGCCCTTCAAACCCTGAAAAGCTGAAAAAAACCATTGAAAGCGCATTTCTGACAAAAAGCGGCCGGAAATTGGCGGAAAAACTGTTTCTATAAGCGTTTAAGGAGCCCCATGAAAGTAATGAGAAAAATAATTGAGATTGATGACGAACTATGTGACGGTTGCGGAGAATGCGTTCCATCCTGCGCAGAAGGAGCCATTGAAGTGATAGATGGAAAGGCCCGCATCGTTGCAGACAAATATTGTGACGGTCTGGGAGCCTGCATGGGTGAATGCCCCAACGGCGCTCTCCAAATTATTGAAAGGGAGGCAGACGACTTTGACGAGGAGGCTGTGGAAGTTTTTTTGAAGGAAAAGGAAAGCAAGCCCGAGCAGGCAAAATCCTCTATTCCGCAAGGGTGCCCGTCAACACAGGTCCAGACCTTTATTCCCTCAGCAACCGACACAGGCAAGACCCCTACCGATTCGCAACTTTCCCACTGGCCTATCCAAATCAACCTGATCCAACCGGCCGCACCCTTTTTAAAAGGTGCAGACCTTTTGGTAGCAGCAGACTGCACCCCGGCAGCCTTTCCGGGTTTTCAAGCCTTGCTGAAAGGAAAAGTGGTTATGATCGGCTGCCCGAAATTTGATGACGTACAGGGATATATTGACAAATTCACCCAGATTTTTAAAACCGCAGGAATTAAAAGTATAACTGCTCTTATTATGGAAGTTCCCTGCTGTTCGGGGGTCCCCGGAATCTTAAAAAGGGCCTTGGAGGCCTCCGGGAAAAAGATCCCTATGGAACAGATCGTAGTCAGCACAGCCGGCGCCATATTAGACAAAAGACAAGTGGCTTAAAAACGCCTAAAAGCTGCAATTAGCTTTCAGCTATTAGCCGTTAGCTTAAAAATCCCAAACATTTACATGACCTTTAGCTCTATTGACGACTCATTTTTTGGTGCTTGCCTATTGCGCCGTAAGCCATTGATATTGTGCGGCTAAATGACCACTAACCGCTAATTGCATCTTTTAGGGTACACCATTGCAGAGGGGAGAGTACGACTATGAAACTCGTTGACATGTACAAGGAAAACGGCTTTAATGACCTGCATATGAGCAGGCTGCTCGTTCATGATTCGCCCTATTTCAAAATCCTCAACTTCAATTTCAAGGCAGGGCAACAACTGCCCATTCATCATCATGACCTTGAGGGCCAGGTCAGCATTGCCATACTCGATGGGGAAGGAGAGTTCCTCGGAAAGGACACCGCACTCCCCGCGAAAAAGGGAGATGTCCTGATTTCGGACATCAGCGAACCCCACGGGATAAAGGCAAATAGTGACATGCGCGTTCTCGTGACCATTGCACCGCCCATTTAGTGCCTGAACGAAAACCTTGTTCAGGCACGATTTCGGAATTCGGACTTGTCCTCCTGTAGTGTGGAGGGTTGCGGATTTCGGATTGATTAAAACAACCTCGCCTCAATATAGCTCGATGACCGATGTTGGATAATTTGAATTTCAGGCTTTTGGTTCAAGCACTATTTCGAGAACTCGGTTAATACACTCGATAAATTCACGGTAACCGATCACGGGTTTCGCTGATAGACACATCCCGTTACATTTCCTTTCCTATTGACAATCGTTTTAATATGTGTCACTTTTGCATGAATCATCGAATGTGTAATTGGAGATAGTGCCATGGGAAAACTGAAAAAAATCCCCATTCAGATTTATCTGGAACCCGAGCAGGATAAAGTCATCAGTTTTTTATCGAAGACAAGTGGTACATCCAAAGCAGGAATCATCCGTTTGTGTATTTCAAGATACCTGGACAGTCTTCCGCCGGAAAAAGACCCTGCCTTGGGGAACATGAAATTAGGGGCTTCAGGCCGGAGAGACATTGCGGAAAAGCACGATGAATACCTTACGTCGGTGTGAAAGCAGATCTGAAAGAATGAAAGATAAGACAATATTTGTGGACACAGGCGCATGGTTTGCCCTGGCAGATGAATCCGATCAATACCACAAAAAGGCCGTTGATTTGTATCCTGGTCTCTTTGAGGACAAACATCATCTGATGACAACGAACTTTGTCATTGCTGAAACCTACATTTTAATCCGCCGTGCTATCGGTCATCAACCGGCCATGAGGTTTTTGCAGAACATCTCGTCAAGCCCGAGAGTCAGCAAGATTTTCTCTGACCAGATACTGGAAGACAACGCAGAGAATATCCTGGAAAAATATCAAGACCAGGATTTCAGCTATGTTGACGCAGTGAGTTTTGCCGTTATGAAGCAACATGGGATTCATAGGGCTTTTTCCTTTGATCACCATTTTGTGACCGCAGGATTCATAATCATCCCATAATTCCCTACTGCTCCATTTTGAACGAGTTCCAAGGAGGAAGGACCCCTCGTGCCCATTCCCGGAAACCTGCTGACCACCGCCATGGCGGTCATGCCCCATACCGATGTGGATCGTGCGCTCGAAGTCGCCCTCTCCACAGACATCCCGTTCTGGCCTCAACTCCCGAATTACAACTACTATGAAGACATGTATGTTCAGGCATCTGAGCATTTTCCGGGGATTGTGCTGGATATGGAAAAACGAACGCTCAGATTTTCCATGGACAAATTTGTCGCCGAACTGGAAGAGGCCATGGCCCACTTTGATGAACCTGAGTATTTTGACATCAGTGACACATACTCGGCCGTCTACAAGCGTTTTTTAGAACTGGACCTTTCAAAACGTCCTGCCATACGGGGGCAATTGGAAGGACCGATCAGCTTCGGATTCAATGTTGTAGACGAAAATGACCGACCAATCCTTTTTGACGATACGGTCAGACCGTTTATGATTGAATTCATGGCCAAACGGGTAAACATTCAGCTCCAGAGGCTCAAGAAAATAAACTCCAATGCTTTCATGTTTGTGGATGAACCGGGCCTTCAGTTTTTGTTCAGCGCCATGTCGGGATATAGCGATATAGCCGCCCGTGGGGATATGGATCTCTTTTTTTCCATGATAGAACGGCCGCGCGGAGTCCATCTATGCGGCAATCCTGACTGGGATTTCCTGCTGGGCCTGGACCTGGATATCCTTTCCCTCGATGTGTATTCCAACGGGGAAGTTTTCTCATCCTATGCATCCTCCATAAAAAAATTCCTCGACAGGGGCGGGACACTGGTATGGGGGATTGTTCCCACCAATTTTGAACCCTTTGAAATCGAAACCATGGAATCTCTTGAAAAAAGGTTGCAGTGGATCTGGAAAACTTTGGAAAAATCGGGGCTGGAAACGCCTTTTCTCCTTTCAAGAAGCCTGCTCTCTCCTGCCACCTGTTGCCTGATCAATCCGGACAAGGAAAAGACCGTAGAAAAAGGTTTCAAGATGATTCAGGAATTATCGGATCGGCTTCGTGAGAAATTGAATCTTGCGTAAAAGCTGCAGTTAATACCTTATCACTTAGTTTTCTGTCACAAAAAACAAGAAAATCTTTGCGCCTTTGCGTCTTTGCGCGAGACATTTTGGTTGCGGCTTCGTCGCCTTACCTGTTAATATAAATGATTAAAATATTTGACAACATCTGACAGGAGAAAATGTTGGAACAGTTCAATATCATCATCACGAATGGAACCATCCTGACCATGGATGGGAAGAACAGGGTTCTTGAGAATGGAATAATCTGCATCAAAGGGGATACAATTACCCGTATCATCTCCCGGGAAGACATGGATTCCCAAACGGTTTTCAAAGCAGAAAAGACGATTGATGCCCTTGGAGGACTGGTTTTACCCGGCCTTGTCAACGGCCATACCCATGCGGCCATGAGCCTGTTCAGAGGCCTTGCGGACGATTTGCCACTCATGGAATGGCTTAACGACTATATCTTTCCGGCAGAAAAGGGATTGGACCCCGATTTCGTCTATACAGGCACCATGCTCGCCTGCGCGGAAATGATTCTGTCCGGCACAACTACTTTCTGCGACATGTATCTTTTTGAAGAAGAAACCGCGAAAGCGGCTCGGGAAGCGGGAATGAGGGCGATTGTCGGCGAGGTCCTCTACGATTTTCCTTCCCCCAATTATGGTCCTATCGAAAAAGGATTAACGTATACGGAAGACCTGATCCGGCGCTGGCAAGGCGACCCCCTCATATCGATCGCGGTGGAACCCCATTCCCTGTTTACATGCAGCCCGGATCTCTTGATTTCGGCCAATAATCTGGCGATTGACCATGGAACCCCTCTCATTATTCACATGGCCGAGACCGCATCAGAAGTATCACAGGTGAAGGAGAAATATGGAAAACTGCCCTTCGAACACCTCGACTCCCTTGGCATTCTCGGCCCCCACCTTATAGCAGACCACTGCGTTCATCTTGATGAAGAAGAAATCAAAAGAATTTCCGCAAATCAGGTAAACGTTATTCATAATCCCGAAAGCAACATGAAGTTAGCCTCCGGCATTGCCCCCATACCGGAACTCCTTGAACAAGGCATTACGGTGGGCCTGGGAACCGATGGTTGCGCCTCCAACAACAATCTGGATCTCTTTACGGAAATGGATATGGCAGCCAAACTGCAGAAAGTCAGGACAGAAAACCCCACAGTAATGGACGCGTTAACCGTAATGAGAATGGCCACTATCGAGGGCGCGAAAGCACTGGGGCTTTCCAATATTACCGGTTCCATTGAAGAAGGAAAGAAAGCAGACATCATCGTTGTTGACACGAACAAGCCGCACCTCACTCCCATTTATAATCCCTATTCCGTCCTCGTCTATTCCGCCCGGGGAAATGATGTCCGGCATACCATCATTAACGGCAAGCTGGTCATGGAAAACCGGGTTCTGCAGACCATTAATGCAGACGAAATCATGGACAAGGCCGTAGAAAAAGCAGAAGGAGTCAAAAAGAGAGTACATTCATCTTCTCTTCTTTGATTTCTTTCCCTTCTTTTTTCTGTTACCAAAACGCTGCTTCGTGTCGGAGCGTGTATCCTCTCTACCCCTGAGCCAGAGGTATGTAGCCACAAGAAAGGGCTCAAACGGGATCACCAGATTCTGGGTAAACGCCCACATGAATTCCAGAAACAACTGAACAAAATCCGAGTGCCCCCTGGTATCGGATTGCCAGAGGTTATAAAACACCTGCAGGGTGCAGAACAGATAGATGAACAGTATATGGACAAAAACGAGAAGAGCTATAATTTCAGCAAGGTAACGCTTCCGCCACCTAAAAAAGGGGAGAAGCCCTGCCACAAGGGCAATGGTAAGAGGTACATTATAGGAAAAGTGCGAAGCATCAATCTTAAGCTCAACAATGAGCTCTCCTAAACCCTTTGCCGTAAGTACGGGCCCGGCAAGACAAACAGGGATCATCCCTTCTTCCAACCCCATCGATCTGACTTTGACTCCCGTTGACCATGCAGCCAGCCTTGCCCCTACTTGCGTCAAACCGTAGCCGTAATAGGGTTTGACCTGAATCCACAAAACAAGAGAGAAAATATAGACAACCAAAAAAGTCAGTACCGCGAGAATTATTCTATTTCTTAGACGCATAGCTAACCCACACTAAAAAAAGGACAAAAGCTACAGCGATCATCATTCCTTGTGCCACATAGATATGTGCGTAATGGAAGTATTGGGGCAAATAAATACCGGTTAGTCCAAGCCCTGCTATTCTGAGAATATTAACAATCTGGAGGACAATAAATCCGATGACTACACCGAGGGCCTTGAAAAGCCACCTGGTGGGAAATGCAAGTATGGCAACGGAATAGATCAGGAAAGCCTCGAGTCCGTTGCAACCAAAACGGACATCCAGAGCTAACCCTTTCAACATGATAACAGAACCATCAATCCCTTGTACAATGCCAAAAGGCTTGAGGGCCAGGTAGGAAAAAAAGACGATCATCCTGGTATAGATCCCATTGATGTCCAAGACGTTTTTTACGGGCTCATAGCCAATGAGAATCACAAAAAGCCCCATGAGCAGAATATACGTGAGAACAAATTTCCAGACTAGTACGTCCCGCTTCTTTTCAGGCGCCTCTCTTGCCATCTACTTTCTCCTGTTCACACAGCCTTTCAACGAATAACAGATTTAGGAGTTGCCTCCAGAACAGTATTTATGATCGATTCCCGGTCCAGCATCCTGTCTGCCCCCGGTTTCACTTCCTTAATCCAGAATTCGCTTTGATAGATCTCTTCATACAGCCGTTTTCTCTCCGTTTCATTATCAAAGCGACGAATCCACACGTACAAATCATCCTCCTCGCCGGCAATGAAACTGCCGACCACAACGACACCCTTGGAACTTTGAAAAGGGATAATCTTCTCTTCCATCAATTTCACCCATTCATCCCTCAGACCATCTTTAATTCTGTACTGACGCAATTCAAATAACATATCGATCTCCTCTTCATTTAATGTTGAACTTCTTTTTCTAAGGGTTCATTCGTTTCACGCTCCACAAGGAGGGTGAGCCCTTTCACCTCGCAAACCCGCACCGTCTCTCCCTTTTCAACGAAAGGTTCATCTTCAATCAGATATCCTCTCCATCGTTCACCTCTCACCAAGAGATAGCCGGATGGAGCCAGCCTCTCCAGGACAGTGCCACACATGCCGATCATGGAGAACGAATCGCCCAGACGAGCCCGGTCATAGGAACGCCACACAAAGGGAAACAGGACAATATCTTTGGCTACCCATAAGCTGATAATAACCATGGCAATCCAAAAGGGCAGTCCCATCCACTTTGCCGCAAGCCCTGTCCCCAGAAGTACCATCATAATTCCAGGAATTTGAAACAGGGCATACCTTCCAACAACTCGCAGGCGCCAGGGACTGTTATTCATGTCAATCGTCCGTTTCCCCTTAAATCTCTTTCATACTCACTCCCATGCCCCAAAAAGCTTCTGCATTCACAGAACAGTAGAATATCAAGAATAGGATTTTGTTTCAAGCAACTACTGACAAGAGAGTTTCTCTTGACCTTGAAGTCTCCTGACCGTACACTTCGAAATCGCCTGTCATTCACCCCGGAACTAGCCGGAAAGGCTGGGCCGTGAATCATTTCAAGGAGAGTCGTCTTGCATATCGCCCTGCTGCTCATCTTTATCTGCGTCATCTATGTCATTGTGATCATGGGCGGAATCGCCCTGCAACTCACCGGACTGGAGAAATCCCGGGCAAAATTTCAGGCTCTCTCCGCATTTTCCGGAACCGGATTTACCACCCGGGAATCGGAAACGGTGGTAAACCATCCACGCAGGCGAAAAATCATCGTGGTCCTGATGATTCTTGGAAACGCAGGGATTGTATCCCTCGTCGCCACATTTGCAGCTTCACTCAGAAAAACGGGAGCAGTCGATATTTCCATAAACCTTGGGATTATCGCCGCATCTATTTTTCTCCTTTACAGGATTGCCTCACACCAGTCGTTCGCCACGAAATTGAGAAGAAGGCTCAACAGGGTAGTAAGAAGGATCCTCCACCTGGAAGACATAATCGTGGATGAGGTTCTGGAGCAGGAAGACGGGTATGGCGTATCCCGCATACTCATGGGGTCTGATTCTGAAATATCAGGAAAGGATTTACAACATTCAGAGCTGAGCAAACATGATATTATGGTACTCTCCATCGAAAGAGACCATGGGAACATTCCTTTTCCTCATGCCTCTACTACCATAAATCCCGGTGACAGGTTGATTTGCTATGGCAACTTGAAAAACCTGAGGAAGTTCTTTCTTTCGGTAGAAAAAACAAAAAAAGAAAACGATGAACCTCAGGTCCAGAAAAAAAAGAAGGCACGATGAATTTCCAAGTTGAGCAGGTGTGGAGCGATAGGATGTCCTGCTGTTATTTTCTGGTTTCATCCTTCAATACTTATTTTGAAAAAACACTTGAATTAATGAATGCAGATACACTATCATGTATTCACAAACATTTATCAGGCAAACACTGAATAAAAATATCTGGTGAATATCAAAATGGATAGCGCCTACAAAGAAACCCCTGTATCTTCGATTAAAGATATGGGGTTTCTTTGTTTGGGGGATAGAGTGCAATTGGAAGGAAATTTTATATTAGAACTTATTTCAGGATGTTCCTCTAAAAAGCAAGCAAACATACCTTCAAATTCGGGGATGGCTTTTCCGTATGGCAGCTTATCCGGACCTCCGGATAACATTCCGTTTGCATGTTATCCAGTTAGGAATTTGTGAGAAAAAGACGTTTTTCGGCAAAGAAAAAAGTCTGGGCCGTATTTATCCGGAAACTATATACTAACTTGTTGGACAAATCAAATTGAGAGGTAAAAATATGAGGGATGCAATCATTGCCGGTATGATATCAGGTTTGATGTCGCCCTTGATACTATCCTGGTTGAAACACAAAATCATCTGGAAAGCACAAAAGAAAGACGAGATTAAAATGGCCGCTTTTACAGATACCTTGACAGCTTTAAGTTCACTTGAAACAGATGCCTTGGATGCGGAACTTCAATCAAATAAAAAAGAGTATAAAGGCTCTATTCGTTTGGTGGAGTTACGACCAGAAACTATTATTTTAATGGAAAAATCTAGAGGGATGGTAAGGGCCTTTTTTTCTGAAGCTACTTTCAAAAAAGTTGATAAGGCTTTGAGAGAAAAGGTGTCTGTAGAAAACGTTCCTAATGTTGAATTCGATGAACGTCGCACAACTGCAATTATCGCGATGGCGGAAGAGTTGGGAATCAATAAATCATCATTTTGGGAAGCCATAACATTCGGCTTCAAGGGATGGCCCAAGAATACGTGCAGGCCTTAAGCCGGGGTGGCCGTGCGTTGTGCATACGGAGGTAATGTAACCGCCGGGCTGCCCATAAGGGCTGCCTTCTGATGTATGGCCAATGCCCGCCGAGAGGAGCCGTAACAATGAAAGTCACATGCCCAAAGTGCAAAATTGCCGGCCATATTGATGAATCCAAAATTCCAGCCTTAGGAGGATATGTGCGGTGCCCTAAGTGTAAACACGGCTTCCTGATAAGAAAAGACGAAAAACGAAAAAGTTCTCAATCTGAAGTTCAGAATGCATCTTCGGAATTGGCTGAAAACTATTTAAAAAATTTGATGGAGAATGCGGTTCACGCCAAAAAAAACGGCGAAGAGACTTATGAAAATCACAGATCAACAGAAAGAATTTCAAATGCTAAGGATCTAATCTATTCCAAAATAAAAGAAAACAAGCAAAAATCCGTCTTGTTCGCCACAGCTCTGTCGCTTCTCTTGATGCTGCTCTTTCCTCCATTCCACTACATATTTAGAGGTTCTGATGTAGTTATGGGGCACTTCTTCATCCTCGCCCCCCCACAAAACAGATTGGCTAGAGTTGATGCTTTACCTCTCCTCGTACAGTGTCTAATTGTAAGCATGATTGGTGTGATTATTTGGCTTGTTTTAAAAAAGGAGAAAGGTTCTGAAACGAAAAAGCATGCGATGCCATATCAAGCGAATGAGAGGCAAGTAAAAGGAAATGCACAGCAAAAGCAGGTTGATAATGGGACCCATACAGGTGCTTCAGTGATAGCTGGCAAAAAGAAGATACCTGAAAAGATCATAAAAAACACCTCAAACATATGGTCTAATTCCAGTGCTTATGGCAAGGAGAAAAAATCAAACGTAATCGGTCCGGTCTTTGGCGTATTGGTTTTTGCATTCGTTTCAATATGCTCGTTTAAATTCAGCCTCGAACGTCTTATTTACTGTGCAATTTCAGGTTCATGGATACCTGCTTATTGCCTGATCATAGCTATGTGCATTTTGGCCGGTCTGAAAAGATATGGATTGAAAATATCTGCGTGGAAATTTTTAGGTGGGTTCTTCGGGATAGCTTGGGTTTTAAGCACCGGACTCTATTTATATGCCGGATTTGGACATCATAGCTTTGTAACCCCGATATTAGGATTTGCGCTGATTTCTTCAATCATTTTCTGGCTGACATCTTTGTTGAAAAGAAAAAATTGAGATTGCCGATAATCACCAACCACCAGCAGGGCTGGTGGTTGGTGATTTAGCAAAAAGTTAGGAAAATCTGTAGGCGGCCAACCAAACGCTTCTCGCGCCGAGGTAAGCCCGAAACCTTGGGAACCCGCGTAAAT
>CAYOWC010000005.1:0-17912 GCA_964407525.1 uncultured Desulfobacteraceae bacterium
CCAAATATTATTACAAGTTAGGCATTGGATTGCGGAATGCGGATTTCGGATTGCGGAATGTTGAAAAGACATCCACAGATTACGCAGATTACGCAGAAAAAAAGAAACAGGATCAAAAAGAAATTATCGGAGCCTTTGAGCGGGCAGTGGAGCTCAATCCCTTCGATGCGCAATATCATCTTCAGTTGGGGTGGGAGTATGCACACCAGTGGAAGGAGAAGGATTACCATACCAGGTGGTTGCCTGCTGCGGATATCTCCATGGATCGGGCGGGGTACTTTGCGGGGGTGAAGAACCCGCACCTGCTTCAGGAATTGGGGAATTACTGGATTATGCGATCCAAGTCCGTCTTACCCAATAACCCGCTGCATCATGAGGCGTGGGCGAAGGCGTGTTGGCATTACAAAAAGGCGATAAAGATAGAAGGCGGAGGGCGGAGGGCAGAGGTCAGTGAACAGGGGAAAGAACAGAAAAAGCAAAGGCCGGAGAGTAAGGAGTTGAAGAGGATGAAGAAGGAGATTCGGGAGTATGTTTGGAATTCATATCCGGATGAAGAGATGGTGAATCAATGCGTTAACCAGTGAGTTTTTTTAGACCCCAGTGAAACAACAGAAACAACGGTTTCACGGGGCAGACAGGATTTCCAGGATCTTCACGATTTTTTTGGCACCCCAGTTAAATGAGAGCAAAAGCAGATTTAACGGGGCACCGCTTAGCGGCATCTTCGACAGGCGGATTCCACGGTTTGGGTATTTTGTTGTTGCACTAAAATTTAGTTACCTGAATCATTAGTGCACACAACCCGCCAGAGGCGGATAAATCTTCCGGAGGGGGAAGAAGGTGCTTTTACTTTACTTTATGGAAATTAGTTTTATTGAGTTGCCTTCCAAAACCGCCTAAAAATGATATCTTTTGGTTTTCGGGAGGGGTCAAACCGACCCCTCCTTTTTTTTGTATTCAGTTTGTTGTTTGATCAAAACAGTGAGAATTGCGCCTGAACCGGATTATTGGCTTCTCCCAGCATCTTCTCCAAATCTCCTCCCGTTATTTCAATGTGTGTGACCTTTTTCGCAAGAATCGATGTCAGTTTTGAAGCCATGAGTTGCATTAACCGTGTCTGCATGGTTCTCAAATAGATAGCAAGTTTGCACACGGGTTCTCGCGCAGAGACGCAAAGACGCAGAGATAACAAAAGACATAGAAGCATGCGGAAAAAAGATCGGCTTGAAAAAAAAGATTTGGACGCTGATAAACGCAGATTATAGGTGATCTTTTATTCTTAACAATTATCTGCGGAAATCTGCGTCCTCAAAACTATTATCTTGAACGCTATTGAAAAGCCTTTCTTTCAGATTCACTGAAAATCTTTACGGTACCGTACTGCCCGTCATACCCTCCCGTACAGATTACCTGCTTTTTCCGCACACGATTCACTGCTTCAGAAACAAGGGAACCGCCGACTGTTTTCAGCGTTTCTAATAGGGACATTCAGGAGTATGTGCAATTCCGACCCCAGATCGGCAATCAGTTTATCATAAAGAATGGATGCCAAAAAATTGATCTAAAAAAAATGAATTTCTTCGATAAATGATGAAAACAGAAGGAAAACGTAGATAAGAATTGTTCAAAATAAATACACAAAACTTAAGAAATGATGTATGCATATGAAATATAGGCAACTATTCAGATTGAAAAATGTTCTTTTTTCTCGATACCTTACGGGAATGAACTGGTTTTTGCCAACAAATGAACCATGTTAGCCTCTGTCAACAAAGAACAGGTCCCCTAAGTTTTTATCAACGGCAAGAGCCTTTGACAAAAAACCAGTTTTTTTTTAGAGTCGGGTCTCCTAAATTTGAACTTACCCTCTAACCCTCTTGCATTGTGCTATAGCCAATTTTTTCTTATGTTATTGATACGGTCTCTCAGGGACCAATGTCTGAAAATCTACCCATCAGGAGCCGCCATTGAATTCAGTCTGGGAAAAATTAAAATGTCAAATCAAGTCGGAACTTCCAAAGAACAGCTTTTCTCTCTGGATCAATCCGGTCTCTTTTCTGGAACAAACGGATCAGGCGATCGTCCTTGGCTGCCCTAATAAGTTTTCCAGGGATTGGATCAGCGAAAATTATATCGATATTATGAAGGATAAGTTTAGAAAATCAGGCTACAAAGACATGGATCTTGTCCTTAAAGTGGAAACTTCCAAGAAAAAAAATCCGCCTGATTATGATGTTCCAGGACATGCGCAATTGATGCTTCCCAGTATGGGAAAAAAGAGTCCCCGTAAGAATCTGTGGCTTAACAGCCAATTCACATTCGATCGGTTTATTGTGGGACAGTCCAACGAATTTGCGTATTCCGCCTCGAAAAGTATCGCCATGGGAAATGTGAAAGATTACAATTCTCTGTTGATGCTTTCAAATACCGGGTTGGGCAAGACACACCTCTCCCAGGCCATAGGTCATACTATTCTGAGCAATGGTCCTGAAACCCGAATCTTTTACATGACCGCAGAAGATTTTACCAATGAAATGATTCTGTCTTTGAAACAGAAAAAAATTGAAGCCTTCAAGGACAGATACCGCCGTTCCTGTGATGTTCTTCTGCTTGAGGATATCCATTTTCTTGGTGGAAAGGAAAAAATACAGGCAGAACTGGGGTATACCCTGGATGCTCTTAAAGAGAATATGAAAAAACTTATATTCACGAGTGCGCTGCCTCCAAAGGATATCCCAAAACTGTCCAGGGATTTGTCCTCGCGTTTGACTTCCGGGCTTGTCACTACGATTGCGGGACCGGATTATGAAACCAGGGTCAAAATATTGACAGAGAAGGCATCTGCACTCAACATCTCCTTGTCCAAAGATGTCATAGCCTTTCTTGCGTCTCGTTTGAAGCTTGATGTTCGTCAGATGGAAAGTGCGCTGAAATGCCTCAGGGCTAAAGCTGAACTTGTGGGGGCGAAACCCGATATGGATTCGGCCCGGGAGGTTGTCAACACCCTCGTTGCGCCAGGCTCTTCCATGGCTTCCGAACGCATCAAGCTGCTGGTGTGCACCTATTATAAGATAGATACCGAGATGCTTAGCTCGAGATCGAGGAAAAAAATCTATGGAGACCCGCGCAATATCTATTCGTATCTCTGCAGGAAACACTCAGAAGAAACACTTGAAGAGATCGGTAAAGGAATAAACCGCAGCCATTCCACGGTTGTTTATGCTTCCGAGGTTGTTGCGCGAAAGATCAAAACAGATCGTAAAATGCGGTACCAGGTTAATTTTCTATCGAAGCAATTGGAGGAAATGGATGGTTGATCGGTTTCCATGCATAAATGAGCTCTAAGCTCTGATGTAGACGAGGTCCGAGGTGGTTACATGGGCCTCTTTTTTTGTTCCGGTTTATCCGGGTTAGGAAGGGGACATAATGGAAGATTACAAGGAAAAACTGTCTTTGATGCTTGCCAGAACAGGGGCGCTTTTTTTTGATAAGGGGCTTGTGTTGAAAGATGGACGTCCGACCCCGTATTTTGTGAACATGGCCATGTTCAGGAGTGGCCGCCTCAGCATTGAAATGGGGTCTTTTTTTGCGGCCATGATGGTTTCTGAAGGACTTGTGAAAGAAACGGATATCATTCTCGGGCCTTCCTATAAAGGGAGCTCCATTGCGCTGGCGACGTCCATTGCCCTGTGGCAGGAGTATGCAATCGATCTTAATTTTGAATACGATCGAAAAGAGGCCAAGACCCACGGAGAAGGAAGCAAAACCAAGAGCATGTTTGTAAATGGAACGTTATTTGACGGATGTCGTATTTTTATTGTGGATGATGTTGCAACTTCAATGAAAACCAAATATGATCTCCTTGGAAAGATTGAATCCGATGGTGGCATGAATAGGAAATCTCATATTTCGGGAATCGGAATATGCATCGACAGGCAGCAGACGACAGCTGTTTATGACGCAAGGGGGGACGTTGTTCTCAACCGGAAAGGGGAGGATGCGGTCAAGGATTTCGTGTCGAAAAGCGGCGTTCCGGTATTTGCGGTGGCCGGCATAAGAGAGGTTGTGGACTATCTCCATAAGAAGAAGGAGCCGGTATTGATCAACGGGGTCTCTATGCCCATGGGTGACGGAACAAAGGCCGAATTTGACGAGTATTTGAATGGTTACGGTACAAACTAATCTCCGTATAGAGCTGGATTGAAAAATATGCCGGAACTGTGTTTAACAGAACAAATTGGCGAGATCCTGGGGGAAAGAAAACCAAAACTCATCCCTGACGACAAGTCGATGTATAGTCATGCGGGCGTCCTTATTCCGTTGTTTGATGACCATGGGGTGTGTCATGTTCTTTTTACCAAGAGAACGGATACCGTAGAGCACCATAAAAGTCAGATATCGTTTCCTGGGGGCAAGGTTGACGACGAAGACCGATCCGTTGAGGAAACCGCTCTTCGAGAGACTTTTGAAGAAATTGGTGTGGACAGGGAGCAAATAGAAATTCTGGGCAGAATCGATGATACCCTCACGATCGTGTCCAACTTTCTTATCCATCCTTTTGTGGGCCTTGTACCGTATCCAGATAATTTGAGTATCTGCAGTGCCGAAGTCGATTCCATTATCAAAGTACCTCTCAGCAGGTTTTTTCCTGAAAATGTGAAAGAGAAAATGCATCTGGTGGAATATGATGGTATGACCATCAATTCGTTGGGCTTTAAATACAGGGGCGACCTTATCTGGGGAGCCACTGCACGGATGATGGATAATTTTATCAATATTATCATAGGGCAGCTGTAATTTTTGCTTGCATTACAAAGAAGAATAAGGTATACTCGTCGTTTGAAGTGAAAACTTATTGGGTTTATCCCATGTCGGGACGTGGCTCAGTCTGGTAGAGCACCGCGTTCGGGACGCGGGGGCCGCTGGTTCAAATCCAGTCGTCCCGACCACTTAATTTTATGAAACACTTGCTGCAGGTTTCCAGAATGTGTATCTTCAGCTTTCCCCGCATAGCTGAAGCCAAAGCGTTTCCCCCCGTTTTCATGCCCTCCCCCCGTGTTTCTCTCTTTTTCCTCTGAAAACCTCTCGGCAATTTCCGATGTTTTGTGATACTTAAAAGATGCAATTAGCTGTTAGCCTTTAGCTATTAGGAATACAATTTCAACAATTTACGGTGAAATAGATCCGCATCAAAAAGGGATGCCTCGGCTAGACAGAATCTATGTAAATGCTTGAGACCTTTAAGCTAACGGCTAATAGCCAAAAGCTAATTGCAGTTTTTAGGTGATATTTGAAAACAGCCTATAAACTCGATTTCAGGGAGGAAAAATACGCTACTATGGATATCGGTGAAATCACGGAACAGGTAGAAAAGCAAAGCATGGTGCTTCGACAGATTATGGCTGAGATTGAAAAGATTATTGTAGGCCAGAGACGACTTATAGAGAGGATGCTGATTGGCCTTTTGTGTGATGGACATATCCTTCTGGAAGGTCTTCCCGGATTGGCAAAGACGACAGCCGTCAAGGCCCTTGCAGCTGCCATCAATACTTCTTTTCAGCGGATTCAGTTTACACCCGATCTGCTCCCCGCGGATATTCTGGGGACCCAGTTTTATAGACCCGACACGGTTACTTTTGAGATCAAGAAAGGACCCATATTCAATAACATTATTCTTGCAGACGAAATCAACCGGGCCCCGGCCAAGGTGCAGAGCGCCCTGCTGGAGGCGATGCAGGAACGGCAGATCACCATTGGAGAGACGACTTTCCCGTTAGGGAACCCCTTCCTCGTGCTGGCAACACAGAACCCTATCGAACAGGAGGGAACTTATCCCCTTCCCGAAGCCCAGATCGATCGATTTATGATGAAGATAACTGTGGATTACCCTTCCGCCCAGGAAGAAAAGCAGATCATGGAGAGGGTCTATCTGGGCGGTGGGGATGCCATCGCAGGCATTGTGGATGTTCACCATATTCATAAGGCTTCCGAAGTGATGAAATCGATTCATATGGAGGAAAGGATTCTGGATTATATTGTCGAAATTGTCAGGGCTACCAGAAGCCCCGGGAAATTGGGTGGGGAAATGGCCTCTATGATCAGTTACGGTGCTTCTCCCAGGGCGTCTATCTGGTTGGGATTGGCATCCCGTGCTCACGCATTTCTCAACGGCAGGGGTTATGTGACGCCACAGGATGTGAAATCAATGGCGCCCGACATATTGAGACACCGGATCATTCTGAGCTACGAAGCAGAGGCGGAGGAAAAGAGCACTGACGACCTGATAGGCCGGTTGCTGGAACAGATTGAGGTCCCATGAGATGATTTCCGTCGAACTGTTCAAGAAAATTCAACGGTTCCACTTTTCCACCAGGCGGATGGCCAGCAACCTGTACGCCGGACAGTACGAAAGCGCGTTCAGGGGAAGAGGCATGGAGTTTGCCGAAGTCAGGGAATACCAGATCGGGGACGACATCCGGACCATTGACTGGAATGTATCGGCCCGTTTCGGGCATCCATTTGTCAAGGTTTTTCACGAGGAGCGGGAACTGACGGTTATGCTCCTTCTGGATCTTTCAGGTTCGCATCTTTTTGGTACAAGAAAAAAGTTTAAACGGGAGCTCATGGCAGAGGTTGCGGGTATGCTTGCATTTCTGGCTATCCGGACCAATGATAAAGTGGGAGCAATCCTGTTCAGTTCGCAAGTGGAAAAATATATTCCTCCAAAAAAAGGGGCATCCCACGTATGGCGCCTGATCAAGGAAATATTTGCTTTTGAACCGGAGAATATGAACACCAGCATCGGAGATGCCCTGACCTATCTGAACAGGGTTGTAAAACGTCATGCCATTGTCTTCCTCATCTCGGACTGCGTGGATGCCGATTTTGAAAAGCCTCTTCGCCTGACAGCGAAGAAACACGACCTTACCGTGATCAGGATTTCAGATCCGGCTGAAGAGAAACTGCCCCGGGTAGGGCTCATCAGGCTACAGGACCCTGAGACGGGTGAAGTCGCATGCATCAACAGCCACAATAAAAAATTCAGGAAAAAATGGCGCACATACAGGCAGAAGAGGGAATTGGAGCTGGATCAATTGTTCAACAAAGCTGGTGTGGATCAGGTTGCCCTGTTCACGGACGGACCTCTGGTGGAGCCGTTGACCAGGCTTTTTGACAAAAGGAGAAGGAGGTTATGAAAAACCGGGTTCTTTCTTTTACCCTGCTCCTTTCCTACCTGTTGTTGATGATTACAGTGTCAATGGCAAAGGCGAATGACGACCGGTTTCAAAATGGCCTTACCGTTTCTATTCTTCCCCAGTCTGCCCAAATAGGGAGCATTGCCACGCTGACCCTGCAATACGTTCTTCCAGAAGGTGCAGTCCTTCCCGAAAAAGCAGGGATAAAAGGGTTAGAAGGGCTTACTGTTCTGGATTTGGAATACATTCCTTCAGAGGGTAAGGAAACCCCTGCCGGGGAAGAAAATCTTTCAGGGGAAATCAGGGTCAAGCTTCTCATAGATACGTTGGGGGCGTTCACTACAGGCCCTCTGTCCGTCACGTTCAAGGATAAAGAAGGTGGGGAAGCTCTCCTGTCTGCGGCGCCGGTATCCCTGAGTGTTCTTTCGAACCTGGGAGAAAAGCCGGAAGAAGCCGTGCTCAAGCCGATCTACGATATTCTCCCCACAGGTTTCGAGTGGAAGACAGAAACCTTGTGGGCGGGGGCGGTTCTGCTCTTGTGCCTGCTGGCAGGAGGCTTTCTATGGTGGCGTAAAAAACGCAGGTTTGGGGGACAGCAGGAGATCCCTCGAATCGTTCCCCATGTGACGGCCAGAGAAAGTATTCAAGTGCTTGAGGGAGAAAAACTTTTTGAACAGGGCCAGTTAAAGGCCTTCTACTTTCGATTTTCTGAGATAATGAGAAAATATCTTGAAGAGCTGCGAGGCTTTCCAGCGGCGGAATACACCACCCAGGAGATCTCCCTTGCCATGAAGGACCCCAAAGACAGGGATTTGCTTCCGCTGCTCAAGCAGGCGGATCTTGTGAAATTTGCGGATTTCAGGCCCACACAGGCTAGAAAAGAAGAGGGAGTGAAACAGGCTTTAGGGTATATCGATGATACCTGTGTATTGTTTGAAACGGAAATGGACCAGCATTCGGAAAAGAGACAGATTCCTAATACGACCATCCGGCAGAGAGCCCGGGGAGGGAGGCGATTCAGATGATGTTCCAGTTTGCCTATCCTCTCCTGCTTTTTCTTTTGCTGCCTGTTGCCGGATGGCTGGTCTTTGCCCTCAGGAAGAAACCTTTGGGTCTTACCCATTCCATGACATCCCTTATGGTCCCAATGGCAGGGGGCAGGGCCGGGCTTCTCATGAGACTTCCCATAATACTCAAGGCGTGCATCCTCGTCCTGCTTGCGATCACCGCCGCCAGACCGCAACTGTATAATGTTTCAAGGGATGTCCTATCTCCGGGTGTGGATATCGTTCTCTGCCTCGATACTTCCGGGTCCATGCAGGCCCTGGATTTTACCCTGGACGGGGACCCTGTATCCAGGCTGACTGCGGTGAAGAAAGTAGTCAGTGATTTCATTAAGAAGAGGGAAACGGATCGCATCGGGCTTGTGGTATTCGGGGAAGCTGCGTTTACGCAAGCCCCCCTGACCGTGGACAAGGGGCTCCTTTTAGGACTTGTGGACAAGATGACCATAGGAATGGCAGGCGACCGTACGGCTATAGGTACGGCCATTGCTATCGGGGGCAAGAGACTCAAGGATATCGAAGCCAAGTCAAAGATATTGATTCTTCTTACGGATGGCCGGCAAAACGCTGGGAATATTTCTCCAGAGGCAGCGGCGCAGGCGGTCAGGGCGCTGGGGGTCAAGATCTATACGATTGGTGTGGGGGGTGAAGGTCCAGCCCCTTTCAAGGTCAAGACCCTTTTCGGGGAGCGAACGGTCTACGAAAGAGTGGACCTGGATGAAAAGACCTTGAGAAAAGCGGCGGTAACAGGAGGAGGGAGATATTTTCGCGCCTCCGACAGCAAAGAGTTGTCAGAAGTATATGAAATCATTGATCAGGCGGAAAAGAGAGATGTGAAAGTGAAAGAATTTTTTCACTTCAGGGAGCTGTATCTCTATTTTCTTGTTCCGGCTATTTTCCTTTTTGCCATGAAAATATTGCTTGAAACCCTTATCCTGAGGGTACTCCCATGAATTTATCCCATCCATGGATGCTTCATTTTCTCTGGCTTCTGCCGCTGGCTGTCCTGGCCTTTGTGGTTCGTGGACGCAAAGTCAGGCAATCCCTTGAAAGGTTTGCCGACCCCGAACTCCTCAACCGATTGATCGGGGAAGGATCCGGGGGTATGCGGGCCATAAAGCCGGTTTTATGGATCACTGCACTTGGATTTATGCTGATTGCACTTGCCGGCCCCAGATGGGGCAGTCATTACCAGGAAGTTGTCCAGAAGGGGGTTGACATTATGCTCCTTGTGGATGTTTCTCCAAGCATGCTGGTTCAAGACGTGAAACCGGACCGATTAGAGAGGGCCAGAAGGGAAATTTCAGACTTCATCAAGGTTGTTCAAGGGGACAGGGTGGGTCTGGTGGCTTTTTCGGGCGCCGCGTTTGTACAGTGCCCCTTGACGCTGGATTACGGTGCGCTCAACCTGTTTTTAAATGCCCTCAGTCCAGGATTGATCCCGGCGCCGGGGACGGATCTGGGCGCTGCCATAGAGACGGGAATGTCGGCTTTCGATCCCGAAGCGGAGACAGATAAGGTTATTATCCTGATTACCGATGGAGAAGACAACGAAGCTGGAGGGGTTCAGGCTGCAAGGGAAGCTGCTGCAAAAGGGATCAAGATCTTTGTGTTCGGTATTGGAGATCCATCCGGCGGTCCCATACCGCAACAGGAGGGGAAGGGCGGATTCAGAAAGGACAAGGATGGGAATATGATTCTTTCAAAACTGGATGAACAAGATCTCCAGGAAATTGCCTCCATCACGGGTGGGCGTTATGTCCGGGCCGTCTCCGGAGATCTGGACCTGGACCTCCTCTATTTTGATGGAGTCAAATTGAGTACGGAGGCCACTACACTCAAAAGTGGAAAAATCAAGGTATTTGAAGAGCGGTTTTATCTCTTTGTGCTGGTGGCTTTCGTGAGCCTGCTCCTTGAAGGGTTTATTCAGATCATGGGAAAAAAATCTCCCCTTTCCAGAAAAGGCAGGCGTTTTTTTCTCTTTTCCGTTTATTTTCTGGCGCCTGTTTTCATCCCGCTCATTATGGCAGGATGGTCTGCCCCCGTTTTTGGATCGGAGGATCCCGATGAACTGTACCGTGAAGGGAGGTTCAAAGAGGCCGAAAAGCTTTATGGGAAATCCGACATGGACAACCCGAAGGATCTGCGTTTTCGGTACAACCGGGGATGTGCCGGGTACCAGGGTTCAGATTACAAAGGGGCTATGGCGGCCTTTTCCAGTGTCTACAGAAGGGCCCAGAACAAAGAGATGCAATACAAGGCGGTTTTTAATGCAGCCAACACGGCCTTTAAACAGGGCGATTTTGGTACGGCCACAGAATATTTCAAACAGGCTATTCGGTTGAAGCCCGATAGCGAAAATGCAAAGTTCAACCTGGAATTGGCGTTGCGGGAGATAGCGAAGCAAAAGGAACAGGAGAAACAAGCCGGGGACGATTCTTCCAAAGAGCAGGAGAACAAGGGACAGGAATCAAGCAAAGAAGAAAAAAAAGGAAAGGACGGAGAAAAAAAAGGAGGCCCTGAAAAAGAGAAGGAGAAGAAAAAGGACCCTTCCGGAGAACAGGATAAAAAAGAAGGTTCGTCGGAAAAGGGAAAGAATGACCAACAAGGCCGTGGGGAAGAAAAGAAAGAAGATAAAAAGGATCTTTCCGGTGACCTTCAGGCGAAAAATGCCCCTTCTGAATCAAAAAAGGAAGACGAAGAGGCGAATGCGGAACCCGTCTCTATTTCCAGGTCAAAGGCCGAAGCCATGTTGGATAATGTAAAAGAAGATAGAACCCGGCTCATGGAGCTTCAGCTCCAGGAACGAGGTGCAGCACGCCCGGCATCGGGAAAGGACTGGTGAGATGAAACTGGCAACCCTGGTTTCTATCCTTTTTTTTCTATGCCTGCCGGCGCTCTGCCTGGCTGGCGCCCCCATTTCCGTGAAGCTCTCTCTCGACAGGACAGAAGCCACGATGGAAGACACCATTCGGATGGGCATACAAGTCTCCGGTGTTCGCAGTAGCGATTCCCCTCCCGTTATCCGTGGGCTCAAGGGTTTTCATGTCACCCAGGGAGGCAGCTCCAGCCGTGTTGAAATCATTAATGGGACATACCGATCAGGGATAGATTATACTTTTTTTCTGACTCCCTCAAAGACGGGTACGTTTCAAATAGGCCCCGCGGAAATTCTGATTGATGGTAAAACATACAAGAGCAATTCTCAGAAACTGCATGTGAGGTCACAGAAAACGCAGGGAGACGCCCAACCGAAGACCGTGTTTCTGTCTGCGTCCCTTTCAAAAGCCAAGGTGTTTGAGGATGAACAACCGATCTATACCCTGAGGTTATATTTGCGGAGGCATGCGTCTAATATTTCCCTCCAGCTTCCTGAGCTGGAGAACGTCACTTTTACCCAACTGGAAGAAGCAAGGCAGTATGAGGGAGTTCATGATGGCTTGCAATATCATGTCATAGAGATCCCTTACGCGCTTGTGCCGTCCAAGGAGGGTCGGTATGTTATCGACCCTGCTCGCATGAGCATGACCGTGAGTGAACCTGGGCGAAGATCGGGCAGAGGCCTGTTTGATGACCCGTTTTTCAGCAATAGACCAGGGTCGGGTAACCGACCCCTGAGTGTTACAAGTAAAGGTCTGGAACTGATGGTGGACCCGCTTCCCCTCCAGGACAGACCCGAGAATTTTAGCGGACTTGTTGGAGATTTTAAAATAGGCGCCCGCATCGAACCTTTACGTTTGAAAGCCGGTGAGTCTGCCACCCTGACGGTAACGGTGGAAGGCAGGGGTAATGTGGACCGTATTCCCAGTATCAAGATGCCGGATTTGAAACAGATCAAGATCTATGCGGATGAACCGGCCCTGAATCGGGAAATGAATGCCTCCGGTATCCGCGGATCGAAAACCATGAAATGGGCGCTGGTTCCGGAAAAAGAGGGGACTTACAGGATTCCTTCCCTGTCCGTTCCTTTTTTTGATACAAAGAAGAGCCGGTATAACGTGATGGAGACAAGGTCTTTCGATCTGACTGTTCTTGCGGGAAAAAAGACCCGTCCCACGGGAATTCCATTGGGGGAATTGACCCGGTCAGGTGCTCCCCCCGTGAAGCAGGATGTAAAGGAACTCGGCCACGATATTCTTCCCCTGCACGATTCTCTGAGAAGCCTCGGTTCTATGCAGGGAGGGCAAAATGGGCAAAGAGGATTTCTTTTCTCTTCGATTATCCTGCTGTTGCCCGCTTTTTTCTATGGGTTTGCTCTCGTTATTTTAAGAATGAAAAAGATGTCGATTCGATCGGTTCCTGCCCAGAAAGCGAAAAAGGCTGCGGGAAAAGCCATCCGGGAATGTCGGCTGGAAGGGGCTGATGGAAACTGCCTCATTATGGCTGTCAGGGACTATTTTAATGATCGGTTCGGATTGGAGATGGCGGCGGTTACTCCCGATGATGTGACTGCCCTTTTGAAGGCAAAGGGCGTTCATCCTGATAGGACTTTGAAACTCAGTTCCTTGCTGAAACAGCTTGAAGGCGCTGTTTACACCGGCCAAGAACGGGTTCGGAAGCCGATTGGCACGGAAATCGCTGCGTGTATAAAGCAGATTGAAGGGGAAATCAGGTGAGGGTTCTTTTATGCCTCTGGGCAGCTGCTATTGCGGTAGCGCTGGCAATCTTTTCCGGGACGACCATTCAGGCCGCGGGTGAAGGACCGGAAGAGATTTTTTTCAAGGCAACCCAGGCCCAGAAGGAAGGGCAGTTTGAGAAAGCTGCTGAAGGGTATGGAAACCTGCTACAGTCCGGGTATGTGGGAGGACATGTCCTGTACAATCTGGGAAACGCCCATATAAGGTTGAACCAGCTTGGTATGGCAATCCTTCAGTACGAAAGGGCGCGAGCCCTGATCCCGAGGGATGCCGACCTTCAATTTAACCTTGAATATGCCAGGAACCTTACCCAAGATGCCATTCCAGCATCGAAGGGGTTTATTGGCCATACCCTGTTCTGGCTGGATTCCTTCAATTGCAGCGAGTTGCTCTGGTCATTCGCTGCCCTGAATGTCCTTTTCTGGACGGCTCTGTTCGTAAGGCTTTTTTACAGGTCCGAGTGGTTTTATTATCTGTTCGTTCTGGTTCTGGTCTGTTGGTTTATTTCAGGCATTTCTTTTGGGGCAAAATGGTACCAGGTGGAGTACGATGACCGGGCAGTGATTCTCGAAAAAGAGGTAGGGGTTCTCGCCGGCCCTCACCAGGGTGATACGGTCTTGTTTAAACTCCATGAAGGGGCCATGGTACACGAAGAGCGGGTGGATGATGGATGGATGTTGATTCACCTCCCTGACCGGAAAAGGGGATGGATACCATCGGAGGATGCGGCTCGTATAAAAGCATCGGGGTTCAAAGGAGAAAAATACCCATGAGCTATTTAGATGTCCTTATCCGTCCCCGCCCCCGTAGGTTCCTTTTTTTGCTCATATCCATTTCCTTGATTCTGCTTGTGAATCCTTTTATTGAGGATTTTGTGAGACTCCAGTTCGTTTTGGAGATTCTGTTTACATTGCTTCTGGCTTCAGGGGCCTACGCTGTCAGCCAGAAAACGGGGGTTTTTATCTTTTCCCTTTTCCTGCTTGTTCCGGCTACGGTTTTCCATTGGATGACCTATTTCAAGAGCAGCGCGGTAAATTCGATGCTAGGCGATTTGTTCGCAGGGGCTTTTCTTGTATATGTGGCGATCATTCTCCTGGCATCCCTCATCGAAGAAACCGAAGTGTCCATGGATGTGATCATGGCTGCCATATGCGTATATCTCCTCATGGCCTTTTTCTGGTCTTCGGCTTTTTCCGTGCTTGAATATTTCCAGCCCGGATCATTTCAGATCTCTAATCATACAGGAAAGGCATTTCAGGATTTCACCTATTTCAGCTTCGTGACGCTGACTACCCTTGGGTATGGCGATATTGTTCCGTTGACGCCACCGGCAAAGGCCTTTTCTTCCATTGAGGCGGTTATGGGGCAGATTTATATCGCTACCCTGGTGGCGCGGCTGGTTGCAATCCACACGGCCCAGTCCATACGTGCGAAACAAACCGAAGATAAGGGACCTGGTAAAAAATAGTGGGCCCATCATGGATTTGGATGATTCGCCGGTTTGATTTCACGTAGACTTTTTTAGGTGTCAGGTGTCAGGTGTCAGGGAAAAACCGTGAGGCATTCTATTCCCGGTCAGTTTGCCCCCTTGGCTTCAAAGACGGCTTTGACTATGGCTTGTGCTTCTTCCAGTATCCAGCGAAGATGACCTTTTCCTTTGAAGCTTTCCGCGTAAATTTTATAGATCTGTTCCGTACCCGATGGGCGAGCCGCAAACCATCCGTTTTCAGAAATAACTTTCAGGCCACCGATAGAGGCGCCATTTGCAGGGGCTGCGGTAAGTTTTCCAATTATTGGTTCTCCCGCCAGATCTTTCGAATGCACCATCTCCGGGGACAGGTTTTTCAAAACCGCCTTCTGCTCTGTGGTGGCAGGGGCGTCAATCCTTTCATAAAATGGTACGCCAAACATCTCCGTGAGGTCGGTGTAGGTCGCAGAGGGATCCTTTCCGGTTACGGCAGTCATTTCACAGGCCAGAAGATTCATGATGATTCCGTCCTTGTCCGTAGTCCAGACCGTTCCATCATGCCTCAAAAAAGAAGCACCGGCGCTTTCTTCGCCCCCAAAGCCGTAAGACCCGTTCATCAGACCATCGACAAACCATTTGAAACCCACTGGCACTTCACACAATTTTCTCTGCAGATGTGCTGCAACACGGTCGATCATGGAACTGGAGACAAGGGTTTTCCCTACTGCGGCACCACTGCTCCAGCCGGGCCTGTTCTGAAACAGGTACCATACGGATGCCGAAAGAAAATAGTTGGGATTCATGAGCCCCATTTCTTTCGTAACGATGCCGTGCCGGTCCGCGTCCGGATCATTTCCAAAGGCGATGTCAAACCCGTCTTTCATTTGAATCAGCCCCGCCATGGCATAAGGGGAGGAACAGTCCATCCGGATTTTCCCATCCTTGTCGACCGTCATGAAAGAAAAAGTAGGGTCAACAGAGCGGTTGACCACATCGATGGAAAGCTTGTAGCGATCGGCAATGGGATCCCAGTAATTGATGGCTGCACCACCCAGGGGATCTACACCGATTTTCAGACCGGCTTTTGAAATCGCCTCCATATCTATGATGTTTGCAAGGTCTTTCACATAGGGAGAGATGTAATCGTATTGTCGAACAAAATCGGTTTTCATGGCCTTTTCAAACGGGATTCGACGGATACCTTTCAGCTTCTGTTCAATGAGGAGATTGGCCCGATCCTGTATGATGTCGGTCGCCTCCGTGCCGGCCGGACCTCCTTCGGGGGGATTATATTTGAATCCTCCGTCTTCAGGTGGGTTATGGGATGGCGTGATGACCACCCCATCGGAAAATCCTTCCTTTCTACCCCGATTGTAGGTCAGGATGGCATGGGAAATGACGGGGGTAGGCGTATATCCGAAACCCTTTTGGACCATTAGGTTTACCTGATTGGCAGCAAAAACCTGGATTGCTGTGGCAAGTGCGGCCTCGGACAGGGCATGGGTATCGATTCCCATAAATAGTGGGCCGGTGATTCCCTTGCGATGTCTGTATTCGCAGATGGCCTGGGAAATGGCCAGGATATGATCCTCATTGAAACTTTTTTTGAGGGATGAACCCCTGTGCCCCGAAGTTCCGAAGGCCACTTTCTGGCTTTCGACAGCCGGCTCCGGCCTGTGGGTGTAGTAGGTGGATACTAGTCTTGGTATATTGGCCAAAAGCGATCTTGTTGCCGGTTTTCCGGCCAGTTTATTTACTGTCATGGTTTTCTCCTGTCATGCGAGTCTGATCAGGGACGGTTCGTAATCTTCAGGAGCTTCGTAGCCTAAAAGATTGCAGATTGTAGCCGCTACGTTACTCAGACCACGGGTTTCAACATGGTTCAAAACAAAATTATTTGTTCCGGAGCAATCGTTGATGATGAACGGCACGGGGTTTTTCGTGTGGGCGACCATAGGAGCTCGGGTCCCTTTTTTTTCGGTCCACATGCAGTCGGCGTTGCCGTGATCCGCTGTAACCATTGCTATGCCACCGGCCTTCCTGACCGCTTTCATGACCCTGCCAAGACAGAGATCCACTGTTTCCACGGCAATACGAATGGCAGCGGGAATTCCCGTGTGTCCCACCATGTCGCCGTTGGCGTAGTTGAGACGGATGAATTTGTATCGTCCGCTTTTAATGGCATCGATTACCGCGTCAGTGATTTCCGCGGCTTTCATCCACGGTTTGAGGTCAAAGGTGATCCTGTCTGAAGGGATTTCCACATATTTTTCCAGTTTGTCATCAATGTATCCTGAATTGTTTCCGTTCCAGAAGTAGGTTACATGGCCGAATTTCTGGGTTTCTGAAATGGCAAAGGAGGGTATGCCCGCTGCACAGAGATATTGACCGAGGGTCCTGTCGATGGCAGGTGGTTCAACAAGATAGTTTTTCGGGATGTGGGCATCCCCGTCGTATTCCATTATTCCGGCAAAAAAGAGATCTGGAACGCGTTCACGGTTGAATTCTGTAAAATCAGGCTCATCAAATGCCCGGGATATTTCAATAGCGCGGTCCCCCCGAAAGTTGAAGAGAATGACCGCATCCCCGTCTTCCATGATGCCTACAGGTTTTCCCTGTTCCGCGATGACGAAACTGGCCATATACTGGTCCGTCATTTCGGGGTCTTCCGCGTAATAGGTTTTTATCGCTTCCGTGGCCGAGGAGAACTCCCTCCCTTTACCCAGTACGTGGGCATCCCATCCATTCTTGACTACGCTCCAGTCGGCGTTGTATCGGTCCATGGTTGTGACCATTCTTCCTCCGCCTGAAGCGATCCTGTAATCCCTGCCTTCAACGGACAGTTTTTTTAACCTCTCTTCCAGAGGTTCAAAAAAGGTAAGGGCGCTTTTTTCCCCCACGTCACGTCCGTCAAGAAGCCCATGAACGCGAACTTTTTTTATTCCTTCCGCAACGGCACGATCCAGGAGTGCATAGAGATGATCAATATGGCTGTGGACGTTTCCATCGGAGATCATCCCCATAAGATGCAGGGTCCCGCCCTTCAGGGTGTACTCCTGTACCCGTTTCCATGCACTGCTTTGAAATATCGCTCCGGAGGCAAGGGCTTCCCTTACCAGTTTGGCGCCCTGGGAAAAAATTCTTCCGGCGCCAAGGGCGTTGTGCCCTACCTCGGAATTGCCCATATCGTCGTCCGAAGGCATACCGACGGCCTTACCGTGGGCTTTCAACTGCGTATTGAGAGGTCCTTTGGAAAGGCTGTCGAGGGTGGGGGTATATGCCAGGTATATGCCATTGCTATCGTCCTGGGGGCCGATTCCCATACCGTCCATGATCACGGTCACTACCGGACCTGGGAATTCCGTATAACCGGATAATCGCTTAAGGACCAGGTTCTTCATCCGTTTCTCCTTCTATAGATTCTTCTTTCCGGGATTCGAGCTTCCATTCCCTTTATTAAATATTGGTTTCAACGGTCAAGGTCAATGGTTTTTTCCCCCACGGCCTTAGAGGCAGAAAACCCATAATCACAATTACTTTAGTATCC